>NZ_JBALOS010000053.1:0-24344 GCF_036962765.1 Neobacillus drentensis | reverse complement strand
CATAATATGAATCTGACAGAAGAACTGCTGGCACTTCAAAGAGCAGCCTATCTTGTTGAAGCGGAATTGATAAATTTTTTTGAAATCCCACCCATATTAGAAACCATCGATGAATTAAGAGGTTGTGAGGAATCATTTATTGGTTATTTTGAGGAGGGAAAACTTGTTGGTGCTATTTCCTATACGATTGCTAGAGATGTGCTGTCGATTTGTCGTATGATTGTGCATCCAGCTTATTTCCGTAAAGGGATTGCGCAAAGGTTATTGGTCGAACTTGAGGATAGAAATCCGCTTTTGGCTGTTTATAGGGTATCAACAGGTAAAGCGAATTCACCGGCGAAGCATTTGTATTTGAAAAATGGCTATACGTTTATTCGTGATTTTGAAGTTGTACCAGGATTGTATATTAGTACTTTTGAAAAAAGAAAGGTGGAAGCAGGATGACAACAATTACAACGACTTTTTCACATCGACAATTAGCGGTGAATTGTTTTAATGCAGTTTGGGACCTCCTTGATTTAAATGATAGAACAAAAGAAGAGGAAGAGAAAATGATCCATCTTGGCCATACCTCCTTTTGGCATTGGACTCAAGTAGAAGAACATACTGCTAAGAATTTATCAATTGGTTATTGGCAGTTATCGCGAGTGTATGCAATAGCCGGCCTGGGTGAGAGATCCCTTTATTATGCTAAACGTTGTCTTTCCGTCAGTTTAGAAAACGACATTGAGCCGTTTTACATTGGCTATGCCTATGAAGCCCTAAGTCGCGCAAATGCTTTGTTAGGTTATACTGAGAGTTCAATCGAACAAGCTGAACAAGCAAGCGAATATGCAAAAAAGGTAGGAGATGAAGCTTCAAAAGAAATGCTGATGAAAGATTTACAGGAAATTGAAAGAAACTAGGATTTAAGTACGATTAATTGAAAAATCATTTACGAAGAAATGACGGGTGCCAAATTCACTCGTCATTTTTATTTGAAGTTTAAGAAGTGTAAAATATTTCTATTTTTCATAAAAGAAGGAAAAGCTATAGATTAGGACCAGATTTTGAGAAGATTAGAAGAGGAGATATCATGGTTATTACCTTCTATTTCATATTAAGTTGGTTGATGATTGGCTTGCTTATTTTTAATCGCCAACAATCCCGGGGGTCGAAAGGAGACATTTTATTTCTAGTTCTTCTTTCGTGCCTGATAAATACTCATACCTATTTAGGTTTATTTGAAACATTTAAATGGATGAAAACCACTACCAATCCGAAATTATATATTGCCTTTCTTCTATTTCGAAGTGTTTTTATCCCTTTATTTGTTTCATATATTACGTTGCATATTGTGAATAGCCCCTTCAAAAAAAAGTTGTTGCTCGTTTTGTGGTTCATTTTAATTATTATGGCGGTCGATATAATAAATTTAGGTAGTCATTTATATAGTTTTAAGAAATGGAATCATCTTATTACTCTTTTTTATTATCTTCTTTATTTAATTTTTGTGATATTTTCCCTCAAATGGTTTAGAGGATTGGAGAAAAGAGGTGAGCTCCAATGATGCTCGTTGAAGATAAGTTTGATTTGAATGATTATTTTGTTATTTTTGCATTTATTATCTCATGGGGAATTTATTTCTTTTTGCCAAAAGTTTTTTCAAGGCAAATAACTATTCTAATCTTCCTCTACAGCCTTACAACCGCAGGGCTTTTCGATAATTCAATGGGGGCAGAACCGTTTGACTTTTATGATATCATGGATGGTCCTGCTTATACAGTAATGGATATCGTCGTTTATTTTCTTTATCCGCCATTTGCCTACGGGTTTCTGTTTATCTATAAAAAACTGCAACTAAGGGACCGGTATTTAGTGTTATTTATTTTCAGTACATCAGTTGCAGCTACTGCTGTAGAGTGGGTTTACCATAAAATGGGTGTTTTTGCCTATAAAAACGGCAACAGTATTATTTACTCAATATGTACCTATCTAGTCGTTCAATCTTTATTAATAGGATTATATCGTTTCATGTTAGTTAAGGAGCTGGAGAAATAACGATTTTAAATGATGTCTTAAGAGGTAGGATTGATTGCGGGTGGAATTTGGACAGCATAAGCAGGAATTTGCTCAGGAGAGTCCAAATCAACATTCATTCCGACTGCACAAAGGGGAAATCATGAACAGAGTGGATATTTGTCGCAAAATCTACTCTTGAACAGTAGTGCCATAATCGATACAGTAGAAGGGAAGAATGGAAAAGTAGGTGGCATCGTTGGAAAAACGATTTTTTACGATTGGTATGGCAGGTCACATTGACCACGGGAAAACGTCTTTAACAAAGGCGCTAACTAATGTAGATACAGACCGGTTAAAAGAAGAAAAGGAACGTCAAATTTCAATCGAGCTTGGGTTCGCCCCCTTATACGAAGATAATGAAATACAAATTTCTGTGATAGATGTGCCCGGACACGAACGATTTATCCGACAAATGATTGCTGGTGTTGCCGGGATTGATCTCGTTGTGCTCGTTGTTGCAGCCGACGAAGGTGTAATGCCGCAAACGAGGGAGCATCTCGATATTTTGAAGTTCTTAGGTGTAAAAAATGGATTAGTGGCTATCTCAAAAATTGATAGAGTAGATGAAGAATTTATCGAACTCGTAAAAGATGATATTTTGGGTGAACTTTCTGGAACCGTATTTGAGAATGCTCCGTTTGTTTTAGTAGACAGCCTGTCTCATAAAGGGATCGATGAGATTAAAGAATTAATCATCAAAACGTTAAAGGAACAAGAAATGCGTGATGCCAAAGGGGCATTCCGTCTGCCCATTGACCAGGTATTTACCGTTAAGGGTCAAGGGACTGTTGTTCGCGGCACGGTTTATGAAGGAAAAGTTGAAGAGGGACAAACGCTAAAAATTATGCCAAAAGGGATAGAGGTCAGAGCACGGCAAATTCAAGTCCATCATAATCAGGCTGAAAAAGCCTATGCAGGACAGCGCACGGCCATTAACCTTTCCGGCGTGGCGAAAGAAGATGTTGAAAGGGGAGATGTACTTGTTTCATCAGAACATTTCCTTGTAACGAAAACCCTGGATGTAGCTATTCGTGTTGTTGAAGACCTTGAACATATTGTGAAACAGAGGATGCCGATTAAGCTTCATATCGGAACGGCGGAGGTCATGGGTCGGATTGTCTTTTTTGATCGCAATGAAATCAAGCAGGAAAATGACGATATCCTTTGTCAGCTCAGACTTGAGGAAGAAATTATAACCAAACGCGGTGACCGCTTTATTCTACGCCGCCCCAGCCCGCAAGAGACGATTGGCGGGGGCTGGGTGATTGACCCACGTGGTGATAAGTATCGTTTTGGTAATCAGACCATCGAAGAACTTGAAAAGAAAAAGGTCGGTTCGCCCAAGGAACGAATTACTTCTGCGTTAATGGAAGCGAAGTGCCTGCCGCTGCACGAGTTAATCAAACGGACTTCATTAGACGAAGACAGATTAAAAGAGCAATTAGTTGAGGACGAATTTGTCTTATTTGATGGGAAAGAGTATACACATCGACTCCTTATTCATTCCATTGAGGAAGACATGATTGATCGATTACAGGATTTTCATCTTCGTCATTCTATGAAAATGGGGATAAATAAAGCTGAGCTGCTGCAAACGATGCAAAAAAGAGTCCCAAAACATTTGCTGGATTATGTTCTGGAGAATGGGATTATCAATCATATCTTTAACAGAAATGGACAGTTTGTTTCGTTGGCAAGCTTTGTCCCTCATGTACCAAAAAACTGGGCAAAGCGGACTGAAAATCTAGTTGCTAATTTGAAAAAGGATGGATTAAAAGTTCGTTACTTAAAGGAGTATTTTGCTGATGCAGGTATACCTGACAATATTGAAGCAGATTTACGACGCTTTCTAGAAGAGGAGGAACGACTTGTCCCATTGGATGGTCAGTTTGCTTATCATGGAGAAGTGTTTCAACTAGCAGCAGTTAAACTTCGTAGTCAGACAGGTGCTGAATTTGACGTAGGAGAAGCGAAAGACGTTCTTGGTCTGTCACGGAAATATATGATCCCGTTTTTAGAAAAATTAGATTCATTAGGTCTTACTAAAAGAGTCGAGAATAAACGAGTGTGGAAAAACTAACAGAAAAAGCCTCAATTCCGAGATGGATTTGAGGCTTTTTTCATTTGGAGTGCTCCAAACGATATAATGCGCAAATGACGCTGCCGCTTGTTAAATTACGATAAAAACTCTGCAGGATTTAGGCCGAGTTCACGACAGATATCGCTCACCATTTGCTTTTCGTTGTTGTCGAAATTTCCATCTGCATAGCCAATCGCGATGCAATAACGGGCGACCAGACTAGCAATTTCGGGCTTGGTTCTTATTTTTCCAAGAGCACGAAATGCCTCGGCACGGCCCATCATCCGGTCATTTTCTATTCTAGAGACAAACATGTTGAATTTTTGGATGACTTTAGTCGTATCAAACACTCGCAATTCGTCACTTTGATGAACAAACTCAATCATTTTCTGGCGTTCTGATGCATCTAAGTATCCGTCTGCCATCGCCACTAAAGCACAGGCAGCAACCACTGCTTCAAGGACATCCTGACTTTTATAGCGATTAAAAAGTTCTTGTGCTCTTCTTTTTTGAGTGTTTGCCCATTCTGCGTAATCGGTTTGCGAAGGGGACCAGGAATTGCCACAGCTATTGCAAGAAAACTTTAATTGATTTTTACCGATAAAGCCACCAAGTAAGCCGACCGGACCAAGTATTAGTCCGCCAATTGCTGCTTTCCCGAGACCGAACCCTTTCTTACCTGTCCGTACATTAGACGAATGGCAGCGCGGACAAATGATATCATCTCCACCGTATGTCTGGTGTGAATTTACGGTTGCAGGATAGGACTGTGTCGGAAATCCATAAGCAGGTTGTTGATAGGATGGTTCAGGTTCAAGATGAACCGGCTGCTGATAATTAGGGTATGTTTGGTTTTGTTGGTATGGATTACTTTGCTGATAACTTTGAGTTGGCTGATAGGTTGATGGCTGTGACGGTGGTGTTGATGGAACACTCACTGGAGGGTCATCAACGGCAATACCAAAGTTCCGACAAAGTGCAGCTAGTCCTCCTTGGAAGCCGCTGGCTATCGCATTAAACTTCCATTCACCATTGTGTCGATACAATTCTGCAGTGACAATTGCTGTTTCAACTGTAAAATCCCGTCCTAAATTAAATCTCAATAATTCCTCGTGCGTTTGCTCATTAAAAATACGTACATATGAGTCGGAAATTTGTCCGAAATTTTGACGTTTCACTTGAGCATCATGAATGGTAATGGTGAAGGCAACCCGGTGAATGTGTGATGGTACCCTGGTTAAATCAATCCTGATCTGCTCATCATCTTGTGCTCCTGCACCAGTACGGTTGTCACCACTATAGATAATTGAGCCGTTTCCGCCATTAGGATTATTATAAAACACAAAATCTTGATCACTGTTCACCTTACCAGATTCTCCTAATAAAAATGCAGACGCATCTAAATCAAAGTTTGAACCTTGATGATTAATACTCCAGCCTAAACCGACCACGACATTTTGCAGGCCGGGGTGAGATTTTGTTAAATCTACTTTTTGTCCCTTGCTAAGTGTAACACCCACTTGATTCACTCCTCATCGAATAAGTTCTTATGTACATTATAATGTATTTTTAAAAAAGGGAAAAATTTCTAGATAGACTGAGTTCTTTCAATATGTACAACACTTATATGTACGAAAAGAAGGAGAAAAAGTTTCAAAATAAACTAATTGATAAAAAAGGACGCTGATCCAATGGACCAGCGCACCTAAATTAATCTATAAGATTGTCATTATCTTTATTTTTAATAAATGGCCACCAGTTGGCTTCACCGAATGTTTTCACCATTACAGGGACAAACAATGGAAGCACGACTAGGGAGTACAAGGCTAATCCGATTAATAGGATCGTTGCAATTTCAAGTAAGGATAAAACACCTGATGGCATCATCGCAGCAAATGTACCTCCTAAGATAACAGCTGCCGAGATAATGACAGTACCCATTTTTTTCATAGAAAGGAGTATGGCTTTATCAACTGGCAGGCTTCGATATTCATTGAAACGATCCATTAAGAAAATACTATAGTCTATCCCTAAAGCTACTAATATAACAAAGGCAAAGAATGGAACTGCCCAGCTTATTCCGGAATAACCTAATAAATTAACAAAGATTTTTTCTGAAATGGCCATTGAAGTATAGTAGGTTAAGACTAATGAGCCAATCAGATATAGTGGCATAATGAACGAACGTAACAGGATGATTAGGATAATACTAATCCCTACAAGCATCAGCACTACGGTTCTTGAATAATCCGCTTTTGAAATGGAATCAAGATCATTATGCATACTTGAAACACCGCCCACCGCCACTTTAGCATTCTCAAGTTTGGTTTCCTTTATCACGCGTTTAACGGCTTCCTTGATTTCTGGAACGCGGTCAATCGCATCATTTGAATACGGATTTTTGCTAAAGATTAAATCAATCGTCATTACTTTTCTATCTTTTGACAAGTAAGCATCCAGTGCTTGCTCGAAGTCTTTACTGTCAAGGACATCCTGTGGAATATAAAAACCGTTTTGCTTTTGTTTTGATACTTCAGCCAGATAATCCTGGGCAGAATTCAGACCGTCTGAAACTTGATTTAAACCATCAGCACTTTGGGTTAAGCCATCTGAAAGCTGAGTAATCTGACTGCCCATATCTTGGAAGCCTGTCAGCAGCTGTTTTTGCCCGTCATTTATTCCAGATAGTCCACCAGAAAATTGGGGAAGTCCGGCAATGACTTTTCCTTGCCCTGCAGTCAATTTATTTAGTCCTGTTTCAAGATCGGAAATTCCTTTTAAAAGACCTTTCATCCCGTTAATCAAAGCTTTTTGGCCTTTTGTAATGTCCGAAAATTTACTATTGGCAAACTGAATTCCTTCTTGGGCACTCTTAAGTCCGCTATTTAATTGCTGTAATCCTCCAGCTAACTCTTTTGTTGCGGTTTGCGAGCCCTGAACCGTCATTTTAATAGCTTGGTAGTTTTGATTTTGACCAATATTACTGTACTGTTTTTCAAGATTAGCAAAATATGGATTTGTGGCAGATAAAGAATCGTGCAATGTATTCAATTTAGTAGTTATTGTTTCATATTGCCCGTTTAGTGCAGCTAAGCCAGCACTTGCTTTCTGATATCCTGCCAGCAATTGTTTGCTTCCAGCTAAAACCTCTTCAGATTTCGTTTTAACTTGGTCCAAGCCCTCTTTGATTTGGGTAGAACCAGCAGAACCTGATTTAAGTCCTTTCTCAATTTCGGTAAGCCCGCCTTGTATGTCTCCCATCCCTGTTTTTAGTTTAGTGGTTCCGTTTATTAACTCGTTGATTCCAGCGGTGGCTTCCTGCATTTTTGGCTGATTGGCTGCCATCTGGCTGCCTGCTTCCGTGAGGCCATCACTGATCTTTTTAATTCCGTCATTACCTTTGCCAAGTCCATCACCTAGACTTGCCACTTGTTTGGACAGATATAAGTCGTCAAGCGTGTTACCAGTAGGACGGGTCACGGACCTAACTGTTTTAACATCATTTACGCGGGATAGCTCTTGACTAATTTTTTCCGTAATAGCCATATATTCGGATGTATTTATTTGATCATCATTTTTAATGACAATTTGCGTAGGCATCGATTCACCAGGTCCAAATGAATCAGCGATGATGTTGAAACCTTTTATTGATGGAAAATCATCGCTGATTTCTTCAAGTGAATTAAACGATAATTGATCTTTGTAGGTGAATAAGAATGGGACTGAGATGATCCCGACTATGATAAAAGCAATCAATGGTCGTGCGAGTGCAAATCTACCAGCAAATCCCCAAAATTTACTTTCGCTGTGTTCAAGTTTGCCTTTTGATGGCCAAAATAGTTTTTTGCCTAACACAGCCATAAAGAAGGGGACTATCGTAACAAGTGCGATTAAAAGGATCGCCACCCCTACAGCAACCGCCGCTGCTGATTGATATAGCTTGAAGGTTGAAAAACCAATCGAAGCAAACCCGATCATCACGGCAACGCCGCTAAAGAAAACAGTTTTTCCAGCAGTGCGGTAGGTTTGCACAATCGATTCTGTTACACTATCATTCTTTGCCATTTCCTCTTTAAAACGGCTTAGCAGCAAGATACAATAGTCTGTTCCAATCCCAAATAGGACGGCGACTAAGAAAATTTGGGTAAAGGTTGAGAGTGGAAAGTCAACTTTATCCACGAGGATGGAAACAATCGATTGCGCTGTTAGATAACTGAAGCCTACTGTAACCAACGGAATAATTGGAGCAATAGCTGATCTAAAAACTAGAAGGAGCACAATCAGAATGAACCCAACAGTAATTCCCTCTGTTTTTTTCAAGCCTTCTTGAGAGTTGGTGACGAGGTCATCACTGATTATCCAGTTTCCCGTGTAGTAATGATCAAGCTTGACATCATCAATTTCTTGATACAATTCGTCCGCTATTACTTTGGCTTCTCGACCCTTTACATCGACCTTAAGGGACACTAGAATCGTTTTTTCATCCTCAGAAACCAATTGGTCCTTTAGCTGAGCTTGATTAAAATGGGATAATATTTCGGAAATCCCAAGTTTATCTTTGTTTTGTTCAAGCTGTTTAACAGCTTTTTCTGCATTTGCAAAATCGTCCGTTGTTAACTTTTTGTCACTATGAAAAACCAAGGCCGTTTGGAGATTACTGCCACTGTTTTCAGTTGATTGGACATCTTTAAGTATTTTTTCGGCGATGGTGGAAGAGTAGCCTTCTGGTACAGTTATTTGCCCTTTCTCTCGAACCAGTGTTTCCATGTTTGGAGCTACCATAAATAATGCGGTGATAACGAGGATCCACGCCACTAAGATAAGCCATTTACCTTTTATGATTGCTCTCACCATTTATTCCCCCAGTTCATCTGTTTTCTTATTGATTAATATCTGTGCCAATTTTTCATAGGTATTGATAAAAGCAGTAATTTCGGATTGATCAAATTGGGTAATAATTGATTCAACAAGCAATTGAACTTTCTCTTGGCAATTCTCGTAAAGTGTGTAACCTTCATTTGTTAGTGTTAAGTAAACCACTCTGCGGTCGTTTTCATCACGTGTTCTTTCTATGAGTCCTCGGTCTGCCATCCGATTAATGATGGCAGTGATGGCACTTTTATTGACCTCAAATGCATCAGCGAGCTCTGTGGATGTACATTCCTTTGCTTGATGAATATACCTTAATATGTAATGCTGATCGTTTGTGAGATCGTCACCAATTTGCCCCTTGATTAAATTTTCTGCTTTTTTGTGTACTTGAAAAGAAACGGTCACATAACGGTCGATTAACTCTTGGATGATGTTTTTATCCATGATTGATTTCACCTCTTTATTATAAAAATAGTTAAACTGTTTAACTATTCACTTGTTAAACTATAAAGTAAATAAAAATGGGTGTCAATCCATAATCATGTACGGACAACCACTGTTTTATCAATCTTTTAAGGAAAAGTTAAGGAAAGGAGATAATAATATAGCTATTCTAAAAAATATGTTGTCCCAGGGAGATGGGGAGGATCAAAAAAGGAGAACGTAAAATGAAAAAATGGATTATCATTTTATTCGGCTGCCTAGTCATAAGTTTTGTCGGCTATCAATGGTATACCTCGAAATTAACAACTAAAGCCGTGTCCGCACCAGACAGAACAGCCCTTGTACAAAAAGGAACATTGAAGGTCAATATCAGCGGTTCGGGAACAGTTCAAGCGGTAACGAGCGAAGACATTAAATCCAAGCTTAATAACAAAGAAATAGATGAAGTGTTAGTTGAGGCTGGAGAGCAAGTGAATAAAGGAGATGAATTAATCACTTTTACGGATGGAAGTGACCCTGTGACAGCTACAGAGGGTGGTGTGATAACAACTATTTCCGTTACCGCAGGTGAGCGCGTAACAAGTGGACAAGTTGTCGCCCATGTTACCAACTATAAGGACTTACAAACCGTGGTCCAAATTGATGAGCTGGATATTTCAAAAATCAAGAAAGGTCAAGCGGTAAGTGTAAAAGTTAATTCATTCCCAGACAAAACCTTCGCGGGAAAAGTAACGGCCATAGCGGATGAGGGAACAGCGTCAAATGGTGTGTCTACATTCGATGTCATTATTCATATCAACAAACCAGATCAATTAATGGTAGGAATGAGTGCAGAAGCTAGTATTCTTACCGAAAGTAAGGGAAATGTACTATATGTACCACTTGACGCCATTTATAGTTCCGATGATCAAAAATATGTGATAGTTTCTTCCGATGGATCAGATACTGGAAAAGAGCATAAAACAGTCGAAACAGGATTGGCAAATGAAGATTACGTCGAGATCACGAAAGGCGTCACAGAAGGTGAGACCGTTCAATTGCCACAACTAGCAAAGGCAAGTACATCAGCCAATTCAGAAGGCACGTTGCAAAGAAGCGGTTTTGGAACTGGCATCGGCGGATTTGGCAATGCAGGCGGGATGTACAGAAATAGAAGTGGACAATTTGGCGGAAAAAATAGAAACTAAAGGGAAGTAATCATTCTGATGCTATTGCAGGGAGAACGTCTCCTTTTAGAGGCATGAGTGGAATGGAAACAGCGATCGTAGGTATGTTGCGATCGCTTTGTTTGCTATATAATTACCGTTATAATACTTTGCTTATTATTTATAGGAGAGATAGATATGCGTATATTAGTGGTTGAGGATAATTTGTCATTATTAGATTCAATTGTTCAGCTTTTATCCGATGAGTTTGAAATGGATCAAGCAACCAATGGAGAGGACGCCTTGTTTTTGGCGATGCAAAATATACATGATGTGATTGTGTTAGATGTCATGATTCCTGAAATCGATGGTTTTGAAGTGTTACGAACGATTCGGAAGGAAGGCTTAAAAATACCAGTCCTGTTCCTTACTGCTAGAGATGCGCTCGAAGATCGGGTTCAGGGACTCGATAGCGGCGGTGATGATTATTTAGTGAAGCCGTTCCAAGCGGCAGAATTAAAGGCCAGAATCCGTGCCTTGTTAAGGAGAAGCGGAAGCTTAACAACCAATCAAACAATTCAGTACCGCGGAATCGAATTGTTAGGAAAGGAAAGAGACATTGTTGTTGATAGCACACAGATAAAACTCACGGCAAAGCAATACGAACTGCTAGAATATCTAATTCAAAATAAAGGAGCAATTCTTACAAAAGAACAAATTTATGACCGGGTATGGGGCTTTGATTCAGATACAACCATCGCAATTGTTGAGGTATTCATGCACCATCTTCGAAAAAAACTGGAACCATCAGGTTACCATTCTGATATTAAAACCATTCGTGGCGTGGGCTATATGTTAAACGAAGAATAGGAGCACAAATGTTTCGGCAAACACTTATTAAATTGACATTTCTTAATTCATTAGTATTTATCGTTCTTATTAGCATTCTTGGAACCGTTATTTATTTTTACACAGATAATAAATTATATAAAGATGTTAACCAATCACTGCTGGAATCGATTGAACATTTTCAACAGCAGCCGGCTGGACCAGGAGAAGTTCATGAGGGTAATGGGGGACAATTTCCAAGATTTATTAGGAGAGATCCACGGATTTTAACCCTACTCTGGGATAAAAACAATCAGCTTTTATTGGAACAAAACCGAGATTCGGAGATTTTCGCAGATAATGAGAAACGGATCTATCCAACAGAATTAAATACGTTAACGGATGTGGATGTAGAACATTTCTCGTTTAGGTATATTGCTTTTGAGGTAAATCATCCTCAGTTAGGAAAAATAACCGTTCAATTCATTCGCAATGTTAACTCGGAACAAGAATTATTGGACAGGCTATTGTTGATTATGTTAATTGGTATGGGGGTTGGAATCATTTGTGCAGTCGCTTCTGGGTATTTTTTAGCAGGAAGATCACTTGTCCCCATAAAAAAAGCCTGGCAAAAGCAAACAGAGTTTGTGTCCGATGCATCGCATGAGTTACGGACACCATTAGCGGTCATCCAAGCAAAAACGGATTTACTATTTAGAGCCCCTAATGCAACCATCCAGGAAAAAATTATTGATGTATCAACCATTTCAAATGAATCAAGACGACTTTCTAAATTAGTGACGAACTTATTAACACTGGCGCGATCAGATTCTGATCAAATTGAAGTCAAGAAGGAAGTATTTCAACTTGACGAACTTTTGAAAGAGATTCTACAACATTACGAGGAAATTGCACTGTATCAAGATAAGTCACTCCAATTGCAAGAAGCTGAACCTGTTAGATTTTTTGCTGATAAAGCACGTATTCATCAGTTAATCGTCATTTTATTGGACAATGCTATGAAATATACCAAAGAAGGCGGGGAAATACTGCTTTCATGTTCACTGAATCACTCTTCCATCTTTTTTAAAATAAAGGATACCGGAATCGGGATTCCTGAAAATGATATTCCAAAAATCTTTGATCGTTTCTATCAGAGTGATAAAGCAAGGACTGCTGCAGAAGGTACTGGATTAGGTCTATCGATTGCGAAATGGATTATTGAGAAACATCATGGTAAGACTAAGGTGCACAGCACCCTCGGCAAAGGAACAACAATTGAAATTATCTTTCCAAGGACCCAAAAAAATTGATTTTTGGGTTTTTTCTATGACAGGCTATTGTTGATTTGCCACTATGTTGATTGTAGCGAAAGGCGCGAGACTCCTGCGGGAAATGCGGGTCCCAGCAGGCGCGTCATGCGCCGAGGGACCCTGACCGCCCGCGCGGCGCTGNNGTTCAAGCATTTGGTTCTTAAGAAAATCTTAAGGAAAGCCCTTCATAATGTGTTTGATATCAATAAATTGAACACAACACTTTACGAAATGTAAAACAGAAGGGAGAATTCCTTAAAATGAAAAAAACGAGAAGGGCACATCTTTGGATTGGTTTGATAGCCTCCATTTTCATCTTTCTTGAGTCCTTGACAGGCCTGCTAATGAATGAACCTTGGTTAATTGGCCAAACACAAATGGAAGGCATGCGCGGAAATTTTCAACCCGGTCAATTTAACCAAGGACAACGATCACAAGGAATGAATGGTGGTTTTATGCAAGGAAATGAACAAAATTCTGGCCAATTTAGAGGACAAGCTAATGGTCAGAACGGAACAAACGGAAATGATCAATTTCAAGGGCAGCGTGGATTTGGAGGCAATCGAAACCTTCCTGAAGGTTTCCGCGGACAAGGGATGGGTCAAGGTTCGATTATGTCCACAATCCGTGGCCTGCATGAAGGTAGAATTGGAAATACAAATGTAAAATGGTTAATAGATTTAACTGCGGTTGCCTTGATGATTTTAACTGGCACGGGTATTTATCTTTCGATTAAAGTTCTCTCTGCTGAAAGTAAGCGAAAGAAACGGGAAGCAGAAAACATATTTGAATAGATTCATAATGTAAAAGCACACGAATCAATCTCGTGTGCTTTTTGATATGCTTACTCTACAATAATCGTCCCTTTAAACATTTGCATCCTGCAGCTAAATGTATATTCGCCTGTTTTATCAGGAGTAAAGGTTAGATTTGTTGTACCAGTTTTTAAGTTGACATTGTTTATATTAAAATCAGGAATCATAAAGGTGGAAATACAATTACTACTATCAAGTGGATTGTTTATTTCTAGTTCGACAGGTACTCCTTTTTTGACCCGAATCACATTAGGGGAGTATCCCTGTGTCATTACTTTCATTTTTACAAGCGGCTTGCTATCTTTGGTTACATCAATTTCCGTTTTGGGAGCCTCTAGACTAGTCGCAGTCTGTGCCGATTTAGTTTGTGTTGTTTTACTTTGGCCTGGAATTTCCACTAAATCACTGCTATACATAAATAGAAACAGCGATACCAGTACTACACCTCCAGCAATGATTGCAAAGGGGGAAAGCTCCTGTGTATCAATCCTTACTTTATTATTGGATTCTACGAAAATATACATAATAACGAATCCGATAATTAAAATATAAAATCCCAACAAAATCCCAAGTAAAATAGTTGGGTTGATAAATTGAAGGAAGACTCCAAGAATGGCCCCAATGATTCCGCCCATTAAACCAGAAATAGAAGCCATTAGGATGGCCAATATCCCAACTGGTTGTCCAACTAAAAAACCGATGACAAAACCTATAATCATACTGACTCCGACGACTAGAAATGTCTCGCCAGAAATGATTCCAATGGTACTGCCAGTTAGGAGACCAGTAATAACGGCAATGACCATGCTGATCATCATCCCAGATGTGTTGGCTAGTTTATTTTTATTACGGTAAACAGAATAGATGGAATATCCGGTCCCGATGGCAACAATAATTGCCGAAATAATCGCAAATAGATTCATATTTTATCTCCTCTTATGTGTAAATGATTAACACCATAAGAGTATTATAAATGCAAATATCCGATTCAAATTTGTCTATTCAGTGATTAATATGAACGTTTTATGAATTATATTGAGGTAGATAACGGATGAGTATTTTAAGGAGATTCAGTTATTCTTTATTTTCTTTATCTAAGGAATTTTTATAAATTCTTTTCATCGCTTCATTTTGCATCTTAATATATTCAAGTAAAAATTCTTTTTCTTCCTCTTCTTTTTGAAGATCATCTTTCTCTTTTTCCATGTGAACCACCCCGTTTTTTTCTAATTATTAGCATCTTAACCGATTTAACCTCTCAACGAAAGGGAGTTCGATGGCATTTTGCTCACATCAGCAAAATATTCCATAAATAAATTGACTTTTTCTATTTTGAAATATATAATTTTCAAAAATACAATTGAAACTGTGACGGGGATTAGTAAAGTGAAGTGGTCTTACCAAGAGAGGAAACCAAAGGTGTGAGGTTTCTTAAGACGGTCATTTGAACCTGCCTCCTGAGTTCTGTATCGGATCAATTTGAAGATACATGCGGATAATGTCCGTTATCATGGAAAGAGTATAAAGCATTTTGCTTTATGAATTTAGGGTGGTACCGCCAGGCCTTGGTCCCTTTTTAGGATCAAGGCCTTTTTATGTTTCAAAAGCGGGAAGGGCCCGTATCTTTATTTAAAAAAATGAATGAGGTGTCCAACATGGCAAAAGAATTTGTTAAAGATGTTACGGCGATGGACGATGATTTCGCCCAGTGGTATACAGATGTCGTTACAAAAGCTGATTTGATTGATTATTCTAGCGTTCGTGGCTCAATGATTATCCGTCCTTATGGCTATGCTTTATGGGATAATATCAAAAATGAGCTCGATCGCCGCATAAAAGAAACTGGGCATGAAAATGTTTATATGCCATTGTTTATTCCTGAAAGCTTGCTCCAAAAAGAAAAAGACCACGTTGAAGGTTTCGCACCTGAAGTGGCGTGGGTTACACATGGCGGGTCTGAACCACTTGCAGAACGTTTAGTGGTCCGTCCAACATCAGAGGTGCTTTTCTGTGAGCATTATAGCAACATTATTCATTCTTACAGAGATCTGCCAAAGCTCTATAACCAATGGGCTAACGTTGTCCGTTGGGAAAAAACAACTCGTCCATTCTTACGGACATTAGAGTTTTTATGGCAGGAAGGTCATACTGCGCATGCAACTGACGAAGAGGCGATGGAAGAAACCATTAAAATGCTTAATGTATATGCGGCTGTATGTGAAGAAATTCTAGCCATTCCTGTTGTAAAAGGACAAAAAACGGAAAAAGAAAAATTTGCTGGGGCAAAAGCTACTTTTACCATTGAAAGCTTAATGCATGATGGGAAAGCCTTGCAATCGGGTACGTCTCACCACTTTGGTACTGGATTTGCCGAAGCGTTTAACATTCAATACACAGATAAAGAAGGAAAGCTACAATACGTGCATCAAACATCTTGGGGCTTTACAACAAGGATTATCGGAGCCTTAATCATGGTTCACGGCGACGACCGCGGCCTAGTAATTCCACCAAAAGCAGCACCAACTCAAGTCATGATTGTACCAATTGCGCAGCATAAAGAAGGCGTTCTTGATTTTGCCTATGATTTGAAAAAGTCGCTTGGGAAAGTTGCCCGTGTTGACATCGATGCCAGCGATAAAAAGCCAGGCTGGAAGTTCAATGAGTACGAAATGAAGGGTATTCCAATCCGTCTTGAGGTTGGTCCTAAGGATATTGAAAACAAGCAAGTGGTTCTAGTAAGACGCGATACTTTAGAGAAGGTGTTCGTACCATTGGATCAATTAGAAACAAAGCTTGTCGAATTACTAGATGACATTCAAACAAATTTATATAATAAAGCACTGAATCATCGTGAAGAAAGAACATCCGTTGCTTTAACACTTGATGAGTTAAAAGAAATACTCGAAGCTAAACCAGGTTTTATTAAGGCAATGTGGTGTGGCGAGTTAGCATGTGAGGAAAAAATCAAAGAAGATACAGGGGCAACATCAAGATGTATGCCATTCGAGCAAGAAAAGGTATCTGATAAGTGTGTATGCTGTGGAAATGATGCAGACAAGATGGTTTATTGGGCAAAAGCATACTAAAAATAGCATTTCGGAGGCTCTTCCTTATTGGGAAGGGTCTTTTTTTATCAAGTTTGTATCCTATTGGGGGAAAAATTTATTTATGAGCGAATTATGCAGTTTAATGGGCGAATATCTGAGTTTAATGAGCGAATTTTTCCGTTCAATGGGCGAATTTCTTGGACTAATGAGCGAATTTTTAATCGATAGGAGAAATTTTCAGTTTATCAGCGAATTTTGTGATTCAATCAACGAATTTAAGTATATAATCAGCGAATTTCCTATTCCAATCAGCGAATCCTAATCCCTGCACTAAAACAGAAAAAGGAATTACAATTAAAATAGCGAATTGTTTATATTCAGAAGGAGGTCAAAATGATGAAACCAATACTATTAGAATTTCCAGATCAATTTTATACAGAAAGATTATTCATACGCATGCCGCTGCCTGGAGATGGTAAAGCTGTCTATCAAGCCATGCAGGCATCGTTACATGAACTTAAAGAATGGATGCCTTGGGCGCATCGCGAGCAAACCGAGGAAGATGTTGAAGCAAATATACGNNCCGTGAGGATTTGAGGTTACATATATTTCATCGAGAAACAAGGGAATTCATTGGTTCATCAGGTATGCATCGAATCAATTGGATGATCCCAAAGTTTGAGATTGGCTATTGGATTGATACGCGCTATAGCAGGAAGGGGTATATTACGGAAGCAGCAGAGGCGATAACTAAATTTGCTTTTAGCGAACTTCATGCAAAGCGGGTTGAAATTCGTTGTGACTCCAAAAATATCAAAAGCCGGGCCATTCCTGAACGATTAGGATTTACCTTAGAAGGCATTTTACAAAATGATGAAATTTCTGCAAATAGTCAAGATTTACGAGATACATGTATTTATGCAAAAATAACCCAAAATTAATGAACAAAGAGTACTGAAAGATTCAGTACTCTTTGTTTTAGTCAAAAATGTATCTTTTTAGATAGAATTTTGTAATCGCCAAATACTCGCGGGAATAGGATTTTGGCACGGCAATCCAAGGAGTTTCTGCTGGGAGTCCTTGCACCTCTAAGTCATTGTCACGAGCAATTGAGACCGCGCGGTAGAGATGAAAATTATTTGTAACCACAAGACCATGCTTTGCCCCCTCGGGAATAAGCCTTTTTGAAAAATTAATATTTTCATATGTATCAGTGGATTGATCTTCTAAGATAATCCGTGTCTCGCTTATTCCTTGCTTCACAAGTTCTCTCCTGATCGATTCCGCTTCGGATATTTCTTCACCAGGCCCTTTTCCTCCTGAGGCTATCACAAGTGTCTTTTTGTTTTTCTTTAAATAATCACCAGCAGCATTTATTCGACTCGCAAATGCCAAGGAAGGGACTGTTCCTTTAACCCTTGCCCCAAGAACAATCAAATAGTCTGCATTTTTAGGTACCTCTTTATGACTATATTGACTAATTTTAAATTGTAAAAAGCCAATATAAATCAACCCCAAGGTAACAAGCACTCCAATCAATATAAATACTCTTTTCCTATTTTTCATTCGTTCAAATCCATTTCATGTTATTTATTAAACCCATTATACAAAATAATAGATTAAGTTGGTGGGAAATACTAACATATTTTCGAAATGGAGTATAAGTATATATCCTCAAAGAAAAAAAGGACTGAGAATGAACAGCACCCGAATTTTTAGTCTTGTCTAACAATTCGGGTGCTGTTCAGAACCGTCAGTCCTTTTTTCTTTATTCGCCAACCCAAGAAAGTCCTAGCGTGCCTACCCCCGTATGCACTCCAGCAACGGTTATCAGCATCATTTTTTCAGTTTCAATATCCGGGAATGTTTCATTTACTAATTTTTCTAGCTCAGAAGCGCGATCGATATCATTTGCATGAACAATAGCTGCTTTTTTGACACTCTTGGTTGCCAGGTCGGTTTTTAAGTTATTAATCAGCCATGACAGTGCCTTTTTTTTGGTTCGAACCTTGTCTTTTATCTTAGCGCCGCCTTCTTCAATTGCTAAAATTGGCTTTATATTGAATAAAGAAGCCAAAATTGCTTGGCCGCCAGAGACTCTGCCGCTTTTTTTGAGTTGATCTAAATTGGAAGGGACTAAATATAAGCGAGTGTCCTCGCGCAGGCAATTAAGTTCCTCCACTATCTCGCTGATTTCATGTCCTTTTTCCACTAGTTCAATACCTTTTTTTAGTAAATAAGAGAGTGGGTAGGAACCTGTCATCGAGTCAATTGGAACCAATTTAAAATCAGCCATTTCCGCTGCCATCACAGAGGTTTGATATGTACCAGATAATAGACTGGAGGCATGAATCGCGATACCAAAGTCATAATGCTCCTTTAATTTTGTATAAAGTTTTACAAAATCACCAAGCGCCGGCTGTGAGGTTTGAAATTTCGAATCCTCCTGTTTCATTCGCTCGTAAAACTCTTTTTGGGTAATATCTATGGTTTCCTTATAGGATGTTTGGTCAATGACAATGTTTAACGGAACTACGTGTATATCATGTTGTTCGATAAATTCTTTGCTAAGAGAAGCAGTGGTGTCAGTAATCCACGCAATTTTAGCTTTATTCATCTATCCTCTTCCTCCAATTAATATCTCAAATTTTTGTTATCCTAAACGATACTAGCGGACTATATAATTACTAGGCTCTCATGATAACTAGCATACACATTACAAGAATGCTAATGACGCAACAAGTTATATTTGTCATGTTAAATTGTTAACATTCTGTGTCAAAAGGCCATAGTTCGAATTATTCAAATATATTAATCTGTGATTTAAATCACTTATTGATTGTGTTAAATTTCATATAATTACTATGGAAATAGTAATTACATAAGGAGTGTTATTGATGCTAGATCAACAAACCATTAATATAATCAAATCTACTGTACCTGTATTAGAAAAACACGGGGAAGCAATCACTACTCGATTTTACCAATTGATGTTCGGAAACCATCCTGAATTATTAAATATCTTTAATCATGCCAACCAAAAACAAGGAAGACAGCAAAAAGCATTGGCTGGAACGGTTTATGCAGCAGCTATGTATATTGATAATCTGGAGGCAATTCTTCCAGTTGTAAAACAAATTGCGCAAAAGCATAGAAGCCTTGGAATTTTGCCGGAACATTATCCGATTGTAGGGAAACACCTATTATTAGCAATTAAGGATGTGTTGGGAGATGCAGCAACGGACGAAATAATTGATGCCTGGTCAAACGCGTATAATGTCATCGCCGATGTTTTTATCAGTGTAGAAGCGGAATTATATGATGAATCGGAAAATCAACAGGGAGGCTGGAGCGGCTTTCGCAACTTTATTGTTGACCGCAAAGTTGTTGAAAGTGAAGTGATTACCTCATTTTACTTAATACCGGAAAATAATAAGGGAATTGCGGCTTTTGCCCCTGGTCAATATATTAGTATCAAATTAGAAATAGCGGGTGAAAAGTTCACCCATATTCGTCAATACAGCCTCTCTGATTCTCCGGGTAAAGATTATTACAGAATCAGTATAAAACGTGAAGCAGGAACGGAAAATCCAGACGGTTTGGTGTCCAATTATCTTCATGATGGAGTGAATGAAGGAGATCTTTTAAAAGTTAGTGCACCAGCCGGCGATTTTGTTCTAGATACTGCAAAAAATACCCCGGTTGTGTTACTAAGTGGCGGGGTGGGTTTAACACCAATGATGAGTATGTTGAAAACTGTTGTTGAGGTTCAGCCAAAACGGAAGGTCACATTTGTTCATGCAGCTCAAAATGGAAATGTGCATGCATTAAGAACTGAAGTAGAGGAATTATCGAATTTGGACAATGTAAATTCCTATTTCTTCTATGATTCACCAACCGAAGAGGACCGCAAGAAGAATCGTTATGATGTGGAAGGCTATATAACTGGCGAATGGTTAAAAGAAACAATCGATACTAATGATGCAGATTTTTATTTCTGTGGACCTGTACCATTCATGAAAGCTATTAATCGTTCCTTAAAGGAACTAGGTGTAAAAGCAGACAGAATTCACTTTGAATTTTTTGGCCCGATGGGGAATCTAGAAGAATAGCATAGAAATAAGCCGATTACTTAGAAATCGGCTTATTTTTTATACCAATGTGAACCCTTTTTTCAATAAATTCCATTGAAATCCCTAAAACAATACTAGATTAGATAAGAATGGATAAAATATCTATATGGTTTACAGCCATTTATTCTAATAAGGGAAAGGGGCTATCATCATTGCATATCTTAACCACCATCATGAACGAGTATGGATACCTTGTCCTTTTTCTTTCGATTGCGTTAGGAATATTGGCACTTCCAATCCCAATGGAAGCTATGTTGGCATATGCGGGTTTTTTATCTTTTCTTGAACAACTCAATTGGTTCGGGAGTATTATTGCGTCAGCTGCAGGAAGTACCTTAGGTATGTTGCTTTCGTATTGGGTTGGATGCAGGCTCGGTATTCATTTTTTTGAAAAGCATGGTAAGCGGCTCCATTTAGAGCCAGATCGATTACATGCGATTTCTAACTGGATAAGAAGATATGGAAATAAGCTGTTAATCATTTCATTGTTCATCCCAGTATTTAGACATTTTATTGGCTATTTATCCGGAATTACTCGTGTTCCAATAAAGGTTTACACCTTGTATACAGGCATTGGATCGACCCTTTGGGTTTCAAGTTTTATTTTTTTAGGGAAAATCCTCGGACCTCAATGGGAAACCTTTTTTGAAGTCATGAAGCGATACTTAATTCTAACAAGTATTGTCTTGTTCATCCTTATAGGAGTAATATATTTGATTAAGAAAATAAGGAATGTTGTGATTGAAACGGGGACCAAATAGATGAACAATAAACAAAGGAATCCTCTTGCAGATTCCTTTGTTTTTATTATGTATGTTAACAATTATCGACACTTTAGAAATTTTCAGCACATATAGGTTTTGAAAGTTTGATTCATTTCTTAACTATGATTAAATGAAATAGAGAAAGGGCCAGAAAGGATGTTTTTTCATGAATAAGAATGTCATACGGTCGATCACGGGCATAGCTGTATTGTTTTGCCTTCTCTGGCTGATCGGGCTTGGGTGGGCAGTCGGTGAGTATTATGCCGGTAAACCGGAAAAGGTTCCGGAAGTAAAGACCGTTTCCAAGGTGGAAAATAAAAAAGGGTTAACAATTGTGGCCCTAGGTGATTCCTTGACTCGCGGAACAGGGGATGAGACTGGAAAGGGTTATGTCGGTGACTTGGTTGATGAAATGAAGAAAAAAACAAACCGTCCCGTCCAACTGACAAACCTTGGCATTAATGGTCAACGATCAGATTCTCTAAGGAAGCAAGTTCAAGAAACCGAAGTCGGGCGCCAAATTCAAAAAGCAGATATGGTGTTGGTGACGATTGGCGGCAATGACTTGTTCCGCAGTGGACAAGGATTGACCGATTTTGAAACACAAGACATAGCATCCATTGAAAAGAAATACCTAAACAATTTAAAATTTGTGTTTGAACAAATACGGAAAAACAATCGCAACGCCAATGTATTTTTCATTGGTTTGTATAATCCCTTCATTGAACTTGAGCAAGGAAAAGAAATGTCCAAGGTGGTCCGCCACTGGAATTACGACAGTGCTGAAGTCAGTGCATCTTTTCCTAAAATTGTTTTTGTGCCAACTTTCGACTTGTTTGAGCTAAAGGTAAATGATTACCTCTATTCAGACAAGTTTCATCCCAATTCAAAAGGGTATCGTTTAATTGCCGAACGGGTAGCCTCATTGCTCACCTGGTAAGGAGTGGAAATCAGTGGAGAAAAAAATTACACTAGCAGTCAAAGATTTAAAAAAGGTAATTGGAAAAAAGGAAATTATTAAGGGATTAACGTTCAATTTACGAGAGGGGGAGGTATTTGGTTTTCTAGGACCGAATGGTGCCGGAAAAACAACAACAATCCGCATGCTCGTTGGATTAATCAAACCAACATCCGGCAGTATTCTCATTTGTGGCTCTAATATTGATGGGAATTTCCAGGAAGCGATGAACAACCTCGGATGTATTGTCGAAAATCCAGAATTATATCCATATCTTTCGGGCTATAATAATCTCCTCCATTTTTCGAGAATGCTTGAGGGTATCGGGGAAGAACGAATCAAAGAAGTCACTGATCTTGTAGGCCTTACGGAAAGAATTCATGATAAAGTAAAAACCTATTCCTTAGGGATGCGGCAACGTCTCGGTATTGCTCAGGCATTGTTGGGAAAACCAAAGGTGTTGATTCTTGATGAACCAACGAATGGATTGGACCCTGCTGGAATTCGTGAAATGCGTCAATTTATTCGCTATCTTGCAGAGGAAGAGGGTTTAAGTGTCTTAGTTTCGAGCCATCTACTAAGTGAAATTCAACTTTTATGTGATAGAGTCGCTATCATTTCCAAAGGAACAATCATACGAACGGATACAGTCAAACAATTGCTCTCAAATCGCGAACGCGTGATTTGGCATATTCACCCACTTGAACGGGGAAGGGAAGTATTACAATCCTTAACCAAAATCGAAGAATCAGAAGATGGCACGATTGTGACTGAATTTAATGAACAAAAGATACCTCAATGGAATAAACAGCTTGTCGAAGCAGGTGTTTCAGTAACGGAAATGAATCGCAAAATGCCAGTACTGGAAGATTTATTCCTCGAATTAACGGGGGGTGACACGATTGAATAAATTAATTCAGAATGAAATGATGAAGCTGATTGCCAAGAAACGGCTCATCGTTATTGCCATCATTATTGGCGTTCTTGTCATGTTATTTACATATGCACAATATAAACAAGTTCAAACACAACGTGAAAAATTAGGAACCAGTGATTGGCGAACCATATTACAGCAGCAGATTGTCGATACGACGAATCGTTTAAGCAGCAGTCGAATGACTGATGAATGGAAAAAACAACTTCAAATCTCGTTACAGCAGCAGCAATATTATCTGAATCATGATATCAATCCGTCTGAACCTGGGGCACCAACGTTTATGAGAATCTTCTTGGAGAATTCGATTGACCTGTTTATTCCATTAATGGTCATGGTAATAGCTAGCGATATGGTGTCATCTGAACATAGCTTGGGATCGATTAAGCTGCTTTTGACGAGGCCCGTCAAACGGTGGAAGGTACTGCTGAGTAAATACTATACCTTGTGTTTAGCCATTTCCTTAATCATCGCAATCGCTGGTATTCTTTCCTATTTAATTTCTGGGCTCGTTTTTGGTTACAAGGGATGGGGAGCACCAATCTTAACTGGATTTAACGTGACAGAAACAGGATTAAATACCTCAGAAGTCAAACTAATAAGTCAGTGGAAATTTTTATTAATGGATTTTGGCCTAGTCTGGTTTGTGTCAATTGTTGTCGGTACGCTCTCCTTTATGCTGTCTGTGTTAATACGTAGTACTGCAGCAGGTATGGGTGTGATGCTTGCCTCTCTAATCTCAGGAGCGATTTTAACAAACATGGTATCCTCATGGGAATCCGCGAAGTATTTTTTTATGGTCAATTTACGGCTAACGGATTATATGAAAGGAACCGCACCGCCCATAGAAGGGATGAATCTTTCATTCTCCATACTAGACCTCTTTGTTTGGTGGGCTGTAGCTTTATTCGTTTCCTTTTTTGTATTTACTAGAAGAGATGTTTATTAAT
>NZ_JBALOS010000052.1:0-4673 GCF_036962765.1 Neobacillus drentensis | reverse complement strand
AAAATAAATATTATATAAATATTATTTGCAGGGAGACTGGATAAATGGGGAAGAAGATGAAGAAAAAGCAAACTAAATTACTAGTAAGCGCACTAACTGCTAGTATCGTATTTTCACAAGCACAAATGGTTAACGTATTTGCACAAAGCCCAACAAAGCTAGATGAAGCTGTAGCAAATCTTAACACTAACACTAACGTAGAAAGTAAATTGAATCTAACTGCAGAACAACGTCAAGCTCTTAAGAACATTGACAAGTTCAATGCACGAGGACTTCATTTATCGGACGACGTGAACTTAGATAGTTCAAAGACAGTATCAGTTATCGTAGAGTTCAAGAACAAACCGAAGAAAGTTGCTTTACTTGAAGCAGCTGTAAATGGACAAAATCTATCTTCTACAGAAGCACAAAGCAATGTAGATGATGATCATGCAACGTTTAAAACTGATTTAGCAAACACATTTAAAACAAAATCAGATGGAACGTACAAAGTAAGTCGTACATTCAAAACTGCATTCAATGGAATATCACTACAAGTCCCTGCTAACAAACTACAAGAATTAGTACAATCAGGAGCAGTTAAAGCAATCTACAGTAACCAAACTGTACAATTAGATGAACCTAAAACACCTGATGCACAAGCTGTTTCAACTGAAGCACATGGAAGAGGGATGGCAGCAGAACGTTCTTACCTAAAAATCGACCAACTGCACAAAGAAGGTTTCACAGGTAAGGGTATTAAAGTAGGTATCCTTGATACTGGTATTGACTATAACCACCCAGATTTAAAAGCTGCTTATAAAGGCGGTTATGATTTTGTTGATAATGATAATGATCCAATGGAAACAACTTATGCTGATTGGGTAAAAGCTGGAAAACCACTTATCAATGGTGGCGCTGAACCTTACTACACAGAACATGGAACGCATGTAGCTGGAACAATCGCAGGACAAGGAACAGCTGATAACGACTTAGCTACTACTGGTATTGCACCTGACGCTAGTATCTATGCTTATCGTGTACTTGGTCCAGGCGGTGGCGGAACAATGGAAGCAATCATCGGCGGTATTGATAAAGCGATTACAGATGGTATGGATGTAATCAATTTATCTCTAGGTGCAAATTACAATGATCCATTAACACCTCAAAGTGTTGCACTTAATTATGCAGTATTAATCGGTGTAACAGCTATCGTTGCTGCAGGTAACTCTGGAGATGCAATGTACACTGTTGGAAATCCTGGAAATGCAGCTCTAGCATTAACAGTAGGTGCAAGTGATGTACCAACTACGATTCCAACAATCAAAGGCCATGACGACGGCGTGAACTATGACATGCAATTATTAGCAAGAAACTTTAGCGATGACCTAACAAGTTTAACAACAAAAACATTCCCAATCGTAGATGTGGGATTAGGTCAATCTTTTAACTATTTTGGTGCAAATGCTCGAGTAGACGGAAAAGTTGTTTTAATTCAACGTGGAAATAGTACGATTAATGATAAAATTTTACAAGCAAAAAATCGCGGCGCTGCTGCAGTAATCATTTACAATAACGTTGATGGTCTTATGCCTTTCNNTTTCTATTTAGGTGAAGGTGTAGATTTTGTTCCTTCATTTAATTTAACAATGGCTGATGGCGCTGCATTAAAACAACAAATCGCAAACGGTAAAAGAGAATTCACCTTTAGTGATGTAAGTTCAATTACAACAAAAGGCGATGAGTTAGCAGGATTCAGTTCACGTGGACCATCTCGAGTAACGTATGATATCAAACCAGAAGTTACAGCACCAGGCGTAAGTGTGTTATCAACTGTTCCTGGATTCGCTCATAGCCCAAGTAATCCAAGTGATTACACATATGCATATGAACAAATGTCAGGAACATCAATGGCAACTCCGTTCGTAGCAGGTGTTGCAGCATTGTTAAAACAAGCTAACCATAACTTACAACCAGAAGATATCAAAGCTTTATTAATGAATACAGCTGACCCGTTAAGCAAGAATTATTCTGTATATGAAGTTGGTGCTGGACGAGTTGACCCGTACCAAGCTTTACATTCTTCTGTTGAAATTAAAGTAAAAGATAAAACACCAATCGTAATCAATGGTGAACAACAAGACATCAAAGAAACAACAAGCGCATTAAGTTTCGGTAACGTAGCTTACACTGGCAAAGATTTAGTGAACACTCGTGCAGTAACAATTGAGAACAATAGCCTTACACCAAAAACGTTTGATGTAAAAGTCACGTATCAAACAGATGCAAGAGGTTCAAAAGACGCAGTGAAAAACGGTGTATCTGTTGACTTTGACCCTTCATTCAAAGTACCTGCATATGGCAAAGTTAGAAAGGATGCAATCTTAACAATCCCGAAAACTGCTGAAAAGGGCTTCTATGAAGGCTATGTAACATACACAAATCATAGCAACCCAACTGAAACATATCGCGTTCCTTTCGGAGTACATTATGTTGAAGAAGGAATTAAAGATTTCACACTTGCTCGAAACTCAATTACCAATGACCGAAATCAATTAGCAAGCACAATTATGGATCCATCTATCGTTGCAACAATGTCATTAAACTCTCACATGAGATATGTATACGCAGTCCTTTCTGATGCAAAAACAGGTGAAGATTTAGGTTTAGCGAATTCGTTCGATGGAATGGGTTATGAAGAAGGCAAAACATACACATTCGTTCCGTTTTCAGGATTTTACTACCCATATGCTGATAGCACTAAGCAAACTATCAAGAAAGTTGGGGTTTTACCAAGAGAAGGCCATTACAAACTAAAAATGGTTGGCGTAAACGACGCTGGTAAAGAGTTTGTTAATGCACAAGATTTATTCATTGACAATACTGCTCCTGATAAGTTCGATGTGAAAGTACCAGGGGAAAAAGAAGGAAGTCCTTTTGTTGAATACAAGAAAGGTGAAACTTCAATTCCAGTTACAGCTTCTATTCATGACCAAATGGTTGATCAAATGAAAGCAGCTGGCATCAAGATTAATCAAGGTACGAATGGAATCCCTTATGCTTGGATGGCCAACAAACCCAATGGAAAACTTCAATTGGATGAAAACGGAAATGGTACAGACAAAATCGCAATAGCTCCAAATTCACAAATTACATGGGTTGATTTTGTTGCTGGCGACCAAGCGACTAATGCAAACGCTCATAAAACGTACTACCTTGTTGAAGACACTTACTCATATGTGTATGGCGAACCGCATGGCCCAACTCGTTACAATGCGATGATTACACATGTTGGAGATACAAGAACAACTACGTTAACTGCTAATAATGTAACGAATGTAAAATCAGCTCTTTACACGTTTACTAATAATACTCTTGATACAAATGTTGAAAGTGTTAAGTTAAATCCTGCAGCTGAGGCTTTAGGAGGCGTTCTAACGACAACATCAACTACAACACAAACAACATCTGGTCCAGTCGTTACGACAAAAGCGGAAGTTGCGTTTGATGGTTCTAAAGAAGTAACAGGTGATATCCCAATGGTTGATGTAACAGTTAAAATCCAAGACAGTGTAAAGCCTGCACTAGGATCAAGTTTAACACTTTCTTCTACAAAGATTACAAGTGTTGATGGTAAAGTAACAAATCCATGGGGCACATTCCCAGGAATCGTAATTCTACCGAAGTTCGCTGGTTTAGGTGGCTATGTATATGCTCAAGGTTTATTCAAGGATGGCAAATTCGATTCTACTGTAACAAGAGATTACACAACAATGGGAATTAAAGCATTTGTCCAAGACAAAGACGGAAAAACATACGATGGCACAATGGCTAAGAATGGTCAGTACTATGTAACTGGATTACCAATTACTCGTGATGATATGAAAGTTGTGTTCGATGTTCCTGGACACTTTAACACATACACTGACTTCCATGGTATGTACGGGAATTTAGATGGTGAAGATTATGGCGTTTCTGGTTACATTGGTTCTGATGTTTACACAGCAGTTGGTGGTGACGTAAACAAGGACAACGTAATCGACATCATGGACGCACTGGCTATCCAAACATATTGGGGAACAAATAAACGTAGTGCAGATATTAACTTCGACGGAACAGTTGACGTAAATGACTTTGCTTATGTGTACTACAACTACGGACTTGGTAACCCAACAAATCCAAATGCAAATCCAAAAGCTAAGAAAACGGACAAAGGTCAAACGTTAGAAAGTATTATCGTAGAATTAGGCTTAAATTAATTTAACTGGTAACCTGGGCAGCTTCTGCTGTTCAGGTTATTCCATTTTTAAAATTAAAGTAACGTTAGGAGGACCATTTTTAAATGTTTCAGGTCGATTTGATTATAGTAAAGATTACTCTATGACTTCTCCAATAATCACGATTGTAAATCAATAAAGGTAAAGAAGTAAAAACGAATAGTTTTAATAAAAATGGCTAGTTTGATATGGTAGGTCTTGAACCATCTAAAGTAGATTATACAATTATTCAAGACATTCCTGGACACTTTACTACTTATACAAACGATAATATTATGAGAATAATTATGGTACGCTTGAAGGGACCATATGGAGGTTACTATACAGCAAGTTCAGATACGATAGTATCAGCTACTGCAGGAGACGTTAATAAAGATAATGTAATCGACGTAACGGATGCACTGGCTATCCAAACAT
>NZ_JBALOS010000051.1:426-2926 GCF_036962765.1 Neobacillus drentensis | reverse complement strand
CTGCGGAGCCATTTTTTAAATACATACGACAGTCATTTAAAAATATCCACCATTAAAAAAGTAACTACTTTTTAGTGGTGGTTTTTTATTTTGGCAAATAAAAGTTGAGTCTGGAGCGATTTGTAGATAGTTATTACATCGTTTTTGAAACTTACTACATATTTATGAAAGCTTATTACATAATTTTAGGGACTTACAACATATTCGCGTAAATTTACTACCAATTTTTTAAAACTTACGACATTTGATGGATCATAATTGGAAATTAGTGACTGTCACACCCAGGTTCATGGCCATATCCGGAAAAAAAACCACCCTACGCATTGTGGGTGGTTCACGTTCACATCAAAGAATAACATCCTGAACGGTAGAGGGTGCCTAGAGCGTTCAGCTTCCATTTTTATTTTAAGAAAATCCGCCACCGAAAAAAAGCGCCGTGAATAACACGATAATAAGGATTAAGAATATATAACCTATTATGCTAAGAATCGTGACTATCCAACCGATGACCTTTCGATTGGTCCTTATTAAATAAATGCCCAAAACAAGGGGGCCAATGAAGAAACCGAGAATTCCCCAAAGGATAGGACTTTTACCATGCTTACGAGAATCAATAACTAAATAAACGGTGATGATTATATTTAAAGCTACACCCAAAAAACCTTCCAAATTCAACTCCCCTTACTATCTACAAAATTGTATTCTTTAAATAAAATTATACCAGAAAGTTCAAACTTTACAGGAGAATTTTTCCTATGAAATCCAAATCCTAAAGATCTATTAATCTATCTTTTTTCATGTTTCGCAAATAAACCCACTATTACTATAAAGATTGGTATCTTTGTGATTTTGTAAACTAAATTTTGGAAAATAACAAAAGATCCCTATGAATCTATGTTAAAATAAAATAAAAAAAATTCTCTTTTAAGGGGGGATTGGATGAGAAAGTTTGTAGCCTTACTTATTATCTTTCTCTTAACATTTTCGATCACGCTTACAGGACAAAAGAAAGTAAGTGCTGAAACAACCACTAATGAGACGGAAGGTAATGGTACATTAAGTACAGCTAACCTATTGGATTTAAAGTCAGATCCGGTTGCAGAAGTAATTGGTACGATCGACGGTGCTTATGATGAAGATTATTACCGATTCGATTTGGCGTCTCCAGGAAAGGTCAAAATCGATTTAAGCGTCAATCAAATCACGCGGCATAAGGTTTCTCTACTATCGAGTAATGGAACCATAATCGAATCATGGAATACCAAATTCATGGATTCGAATGATCTCGTCACGATGATTGACATCGGTCTGGCCCCGGGGACTTATTATGTAAAAATCTCTTTTTTTAGTAATACGGAATTGGTGAATAAACCTTACACATTAAAGGTGGGCTACACCGAAAGCTCTACTAGTGAACAGGAAATAAACAACACCGTTGATACGGCTAATAACATTAGTCTAAATACGCCAATCATGGCGACAATTAGCGGTTATCACGACGATGATTTTTATCAAATTAATATCCCGAAAGACACGACGCTAACTCTATTAACCACTAGAGCTGCATCTACATATTCTGTAAAGTTCTTTAGTTTGGATTCTTCGGTTAACCAGTCGGTCAATACAGAAGAAGGCGACACTATTACACTAACCAATTTGATGGATGTAAAAGTAAAAGCAGGTACCTATTACATTCAAGTCAAACCTTTAAGTATAGGATCTATAAGGTTTGATCGCTATACATTACAATTAATTGAAAAAGATATCATCCCGCCAGCAGCACCAAAAGTGAACCACCCGCTAACGGATCAAAGCACAACACTATCTGGTACGGCTGAGCCCTATTCGATCATTTACTTAAAAGCGAACGATAAATATAATGATTATAAATATTATTTAGGTACTGTTGATAAGAATGGATCTTTTAAATTTTCCATCGGAAAATTAAGAGGGGGAACGTATGTAAATATTACGGCAAAAGACCGTACTGGTAATGAAAGCCAGGCTACCACGATAAAAGTAAAGGATGTCACCCCGCCAGGAGCACCTTTTGTTAATCAACTAACTTCAAAGTCAACCTATGTAACTGGGAAGACCGAAGCCTATGCAAAGCTTTATATCAAAAAAGGTAGTAAAACTTTAGCTTCTGGTAAAGCTGACGCCCAGGGTAAGTTTAAAATAAAAATTACCCAGCAAAAGCAAAAAACAAATCTGTACGTCTATGCAATTGATTCGTCAGGGAATAAAAGTAAAACAACTACGGTAAAGGTAAAGGATATCACCCCGCCAAGTGCACCTTCTGTTAGTAAGGTGACTACAAGTTCGAGATATATAACGGGGAAAACGGAACCATATGCAAAGATACAAGTAAAAAGAGGTTGTCAATGCATTGCTTCAGGTAAAGCGGACTCTCACGGTAAGTTTAAAATAAAGATTTCTAAGCAAAAACGAAAAGCGAAGCTATATGTCTATGCAACTGACTCGTCAGGGAATAAGAGTA
>NZ_JBALOS010000051.1:0-290 GCF_036962765.1 Neobacillus drentensis | reverse complement strand
AAACTTACGACATTTATTGAGAATAATTGAAAATTCATTTTGAGCTGGAGATACTTATTACCAACCTAAAAGTAAAAAAAGAGAGAGAATGCCATAGATGCATTCTCTCTATTAAATCCAGAAACATTTAGATATGGATCTGATCATAAGGACTTAAGTAAAGGTATACCACTATTACAATTTAATCAAAAAATATCGGTAAGGAATCGATAAAATCCAATTAACTTGTTTTGTAAGTAAAGTGAAATAGTCTTCGTAATGTTTATTAGGTTTAGAATGTTTATTGTCCT
>NZ_JBALOS010000050.1:11146-22599 GCF_036962765.1 Neobacillus drentensis | reverse complement strand
TTAGTTTTCAAAGAACAAGATCACTTAGTAAAAAAGCGACAAAATCTACCATACCGCTTTTCTGTTAAAATATCAATTTAAAAATATACTTATTTCCAAACGACATTTTTAAAAAGTGACAAGTAATAATATAGCATATTCTCTTCATCAGTGTCAATATATATTTTGTATTTTTGACCGCCTCAAAAGGGAACTTTCATATAATAACATCATTGTCCTACCATAGACAATAGAAATTTTATCCAAATAATCATTTAAAATATGCCCCCTCTTATCACTAGCATTTTCACGTTACATGGGTGACCCATTTGTTATAATAGGTTAGATATATACTTAGTTAACATTAGAGGTGGCACCATGAAAAAAACGATAGGGATGTTCGCTCATGTTGATGCAGGAAAAACGACATTGGCAGAACAACTGCTCTACCATACGAAAACAATCAGACAAAGAGGACGTGTCGACCATCAGGATACATTCCTTGATACCCATGACATCGAAAAACAAAGAGGTATAACCGTATTTGCCGATCAGGCCTTATTTTCCTATAACGAATCCCATTATTATTTGATCGATACGCCCGGGCATGTCGATTTCTCTCCTGAAATGGAGCGAGCGATTCAAGTGATGGATTACGCAATAGTCATTATTAGTGCAGTGGAAGGTATCGAGGGACATACGGAAACCGTTTGGAGACTTTTACAAAAGCATGATGTCCCAACCTTTTTCTTTATCAATAAAACCGATCGTGTCGGTGCCGATTCTGAAAGGGTCTTAGACGAAATTCGCAGCAACTTAACCACAGATGTATTTGATATAACAGAGTGCTTTTCCCATGGGCAAATGAGTGAAGAACTGATTGAATTTATTGCAGAGCGTGATGAGCCCCTTTTAGATACATACATGGAAACTGGATATCTACCACAACTTTGGTTAGAGACTATGAGCAAGCTAGTAAAAGAAAAGCAGATCTTCCCCTGTGCATGTGGTTCCGCTTTGCAAGATAGTGGCGTCTACAGCTTTCTTGAAAAATTAGACCTATTAACCACTACCAATTATCAATGTGATGCCCCTTTTGCAGGCCGTGTTTACAAGATTCGTTATGATGAAAAAGGAACAAGAATTACATTTATCAAGGCATTGTCTGGAACCTTAAAAGTAAGGGATGAATTAAATTACAGAGAGGAAGAAAATCTTCTCTGCGAAAAAATCACACAGATCAGACTTTATAATGGAAGTAAATTTAAAACGATCGATCAAGTAGAAGCAGGCGATATTTTTGCCGTAACAGGATTATCTGCCGCTTCAGCTGGGGATGGTCTGGGGACATTAAAGGAAAAAGCCGAATACGAGATGCTTTCTGCCTTAAAATCTAAGGTAATTTTCGATCCAAAAATGAATGTAAAAGAAGTGCTGCGGTATTTTAAAATGCTTGATGCTGAAGACCCAGCCTTGAATGTCACCTGGGAGGAACGCACACAAGAAATCCATATTCATGTCATGGGGGTAATCCAACTTGAGGTTCTTAAACATATCATTAAGGAGCGCTTTCTTTTTGAGGTATCGTTTGCGGAACCAGAGATCTTATATAAAGAAACAATCGGTTCAGAGGTAATGGGGTACGGTCATTTTGAGCCCCTTGGACATTATGCGGAAGTCCATCTTAAATTAACGCCAAGTGAGCGAAATAGTGGGATTTCTTTCGAAAATGCCTGTCATACTGATCATTTACCGGTCGGGACGCAAAATGTCATCCGGAATCACCTTTTTGAGAGGGACCATCATGGATTACTTACTGGGTCGCCCATCACCGACCTGAAGATTACGTTATTAACAGGACGAGCCCATGTCAAACATACCTCTGGCGGGGACTTTAGGGAGGCAGCTTTCCGAGCATTGCGGCAAGGGCTTGAAAAGGCAAATAACATCTTGTTGGAACCTTTTTATGAATATAAAATCAACGTCGATTTAGAACATATGGGAAAAATTCTAACCGATATTCAAAATGCACACGGCAGCTTTAACCCTCCGACAACCGTGGGAAACAAAACCCTATTAATCGGGAAAGTACCAGTCGCTACCTTTATGAATTATGGCCCTGAGTTCGCCTCAATTACCCAAGGAAAAGGAACACTAAATCTAGTTGTTGGCGGTTATTACCCTTGCCATAATCCAAATGAGGTTATGGAAAAAATCCAATACAATAAATATGCTGATCCAGTATATACTTCGTCATCCATCTTCTGCTCCAAAGGACAAGGCTATTCCGTGCCGTGGGAAGATGCAGAAAGTGAAATGCATTGTTTATAGGATATGTTTGATTGGTTAACGGTCGTCTATAACATATATTGACGACCGTCCCATCCTTTTTTCAATGGTTTCGGCAACCAATACCCGTTATTGATTACCTTCACACCCTTTTTTCAACCCTTTCGGTCACCAATTCCCCAACAAACTACCATTCACCGCTTCCACTTTCAATTTTCCATCCAATGCTCCGGAATTCTTAGTGTAGTCGGTATTTTAGTAGTGCGGTCGCCCTTTGCTGAATTGACTTGAGCTTGAGTCAGGAACAGGCTTCCTGTCAAATTTGCTCCTCGTAAATCAGCGTCTCGCAAGTCCGCACCAATCAAGTCTGCCACGCGCAAATCGGCTTTTCTTAGATCCGCCGCTATCAGTAATGCCCCTCTTAAATTAGCTCCTTTTATGTCAGCACCTTTTAAATTTGCGCCTATAAAATCTCTCTTTTTAACATTTTTCTTTGCTGACACCTTAGCACGGACAAGCTCACTTGTCCGGAGAAGTAAATCATTTACGATTGCTCTATGAGCTGGAACGTTTAACGCTAAAATCGATCGAGGACTTAGTGTTGTCAGTTTTTCCGTTTCGTCAAATGCAGACTGCAATTCTTTATAGATTGGGTGAGCATCTTTTAAGCTAAGAGCTTCATGTAAATAACAAAGCATCTCATGAAGTTGTTGCATAATCGGAAATACTTCAAACATTTCTTTAGCTAAAGCAGGATGGTTTCGCCAGTCGTTTCCACTATATGTAACTTGCGAAACTTTTTGACCTGCACCAAAACACTCATATCCAACACAGCCTCTAAATCCTTCTTTTCTAAGATTTTTATGAATGCCACAACGATAATCAGTCTGCAAATTTCGGCAAGGAGTACCTGCTTCTTTATCAAACGCAAAATCAGCCGACTTTGTATATGGCAAAGCAATACAGCACAAACCAAAGCAATTGATACAATCCGCTCGTAAACTATTTTTTTTTTTATTGTCTATTAGTTGATTAGACATTCCTATCCCTCCCAATAATCAACGTCACCTGCTACTAATTTAACACAAAAACACCCTCTCATCCGAATAATTAGACAAAAGGGTGTTTTTAGTATTTAGGTTAACGCTTTTCTTTTAAGAGCACGGCTGCTTAAAATCTTTCCATTCCAATAGGCCATACCGCATGCAATTAATAATAAAATACCAGTGACGATAAAAACACTGTGTACAGGGAATATTCCACCGAGGAATCCCCCTATTATCGGACCAATCATCCCACCGATTTGGTTAGCTGTTTGGTTCAAACTAAATGCCCTGCCACGGAAATCTTCAGGTGTTACCTTTACAACAAGACCATTAAGCGCTGGGAAGACGGCACAGAAAAAGATTCCAAACACAAAACGGATCATGGAAAATCCCCAGATTTGACTGAATAATATTTGAGCGATTGTTCCTATTCCACCACCCAGTAACCCGATAAATAAAACACGTTGAAAGCCGACTTTATCTGCCCATTTCCCCCAATAAGGAGCAAACAAGGCGCTTGCGATTCCAGGTAAGGAGAACACAATTCCCGCTAATAATGAAGCATTTTCAGACGAGCCCCCCAATTTCACGATATATAACGGAAGGACAGGCTCAATCGTCATAATGGAACAGCTTGTGACAACAGTAAGGATGAGGACGAGAAAGAATGGGCGATTTGTCAGGGCTATTTTAAAGTCATTTTTAATAGAACCCCGAACCTTACTTGGCGTAAAATTTTCCTCCACTACCCAAAAAATAATCAGGAGAGTGGCAAGAAAAACAATTATTCCCGCAGTGGCAAAGGCCCAGCGATTTCCTACTAAATGTGAAATCCCTCCACCTAACAAGGGACCAAGAATACTTCCTGAAGCTGACGCTGACGAAATAAGGGAAAGTGCATAGCCCACCTTGTTACCTGGTGTATTGGTACCAATTAAAGCGATAGCACCAGGTATGAATCCACTTAATAATCCCTGCAAGATTCGTAGAATTAATATTTGATAAGGATTAGTAACAAAAGCCATTAACGTATAGATGGCAAAGAGCGCAAATCCAGCGCGGATAATCATGGGTTTCCGCCCATATTTATCAGCCATCCGGCCCCAAAACGGTGAGGCAATTGCTCCTGAAAAAAATGCTGCACTAAATAACAATCCTGACCAAAATTCTGTATGTTCATGTACACCAATTTGCAAAAGGAAAATTGGCAAAAAGGGTATCACCATGGAAAAGCTCGCCGCTGTAAAAAAGACCCCGATCCAAAGCACCCACAAATTACGTTTCCAGTTTAGCATACTGCTCCATCTCCCAAAGCTTTATTCGCTTAGCCGTTTTTAATATGGTCTATAATAACATACTGGTAAATTATTTTCATTTCCGAAATATTCGTATATAGAAATTTTCAAATAAAATTTCTAATTTTTGTCTATCCAAATGTTCAATCCTCCAGACCAAAAAGTAAAAACCATCCAAATGAATGAATGGTTTCCGTAAAAATAAACATTAAAGTGTTTTTTCATTCCCTGAACTTTTCCTGACGAAATGGACAAGGAATGTTCCTGAAAAGACAGCAATTAAGATTGAAAAGAAGACAAATTCATCTAATTGGTATCCAAAGGCAGAGACAATCATTCTTATAGCGATAATAGCAATTAACACAAAGGCAGTGATTTCCACTTCTGGGACTTTTTCAATTAAAACCAAGAATAGTTGAGCTACCCCTCGCATCATTAAGATCCCAATCACACCACCAATAAATAAAACCCACTCCTGATTTGAGACACCAAAGGCCGCAATCACGCTATCTAAACTAAAAGCAATATCCATCAATTCCACGGTTAGAACCGTTCTCCAGAATCCCATTTTCTTATTTTGAACTTCATTTTCGTCATCATTGTTCTTGATAAAGTTTTGAATCACAATCCAGAGTAAGTAGTGGCCACCGACAATTTTTATCCAGCCAATATTGATTAAGGTAACCCCTAACCCAATCGCTAATATTCGAAATAGATAGGCACCAAAAATCCCGTAGAATAACGCCTTTTTTTGTTGGTGCTTAGGTAAATTTTTCACTAAGATTGCTAATACGAGGGCGTTATCAGCGGATAGTAAGCCTTCAAGAATAACAAGTGTCCCGATCACTCCCCAACTCGCTGGGTTCGTAAAGACCTTTTCTAACGCATCTAGTGAAAAAAATGTACTATAGCTATTGATAATTTCATGTAGAAACTCCATTTTTTCTCCCTTTCCATCGCATTATTTTCTTGACCTATTTCAAAATCCTTAATAGGATAAAACGATTCTATGCTTGTCCCTCAAAAATTATTGCACTACTGGTGGCCTTTTTCTAGCTTCCTCATTTAAATGTATGTAAGGTTTTAGAATAAATGAACCAAAACCATAACTAGCAAAAGCAAATAAACTGAGAATATCCAACGAACCTATAAACCTGGATATTCTCAGCTTATGTTTAGAAGATTATTTAAAATCCTTCTCTCGATCTAGGATTAACTTCACATTGTATTTCTCAATGGCATTCAACGTAGTGCCGTCATAAGATGGATCTGGAAAATACCATGATGTGTTTAAAAAATAAACCCTTAAATCAGCCGATTCAAAAATATATCCATGCCGGGCATAGATTTCATTTCTGGCTAAGCGAAGTTGCCGAGGAGTTAGTGGAACTAATTCACTCATTGTTAATCTGACAAAATCACTATCAGGAAAAATATATTCACTTGATGGATCTCGAGGTGGCCTGCTAGTTGAAGTACCAAAAACGTTTGTATGGATAACAAGTGTTAAATTACCCTTGCTTGATCCTTCTAACACGGGGATCGAATACCCACATGACCCTGAGAAATTTAGAATGTCCGATTGTGGAAGGGTGGCAGGATATTCACCCACGCAATTATTTCCGACGCCAATAACCCAATCAGCATGTAGTTCTTTTGATAAAGTATCCGCAATTTGATATACCTCTTTAGCCCATGTTTTTAATGGCAGCAAATTCCCTTCATCAAATAGACCAAAAATACGTGCTAAATCCCGAGACGGAATATCCGAAGCTGATAAGAACACACTGCCATCCTGAAGGGTAACATTCCATTCTCCGACCGATAATTCCCTGCCAGAGGTGAAAATCCGTAGGTTATTTAATTTGTTGGTGTAGAAACGTAAGATCGATTCTTCGCTATTTACCACCACTTCCTCCTGTTTACTTTGAGCATCTTCCTCTATTCCCGATTCTGTCGTCTCTTTTTTATCTGTATCTTCTTTGTTTTTAGAAGCAGCTTTGGGTGTATTCTCTTTTTTTGTAGTATTTACTGGGGTTGCTTTATGTGTGGTATCCAACAGATTATTTATTATGAAAAACGCCGCGAGGCCGACTAGTACAATCCCTAACAATGAGAAAAAGGCTAGTTTGAATCCTTTATGATGGTTTTTATGTACAGAACGGGTCTCTCCCTCTTTAGTTAACGGTTCCTCCTCAAAAACCGGCGATTCCATGATCACTGACAGTTTCTCCCCGCAACCAGTACAAAAAAGTTCTCCCTCTATTCCTTTCTTTCCACAATTTGTACAGAAATCCCCCACTGATGAACCCCCTCCTTTATCAAAGTAAATTCTATTAAAATATCCCTTGCCTACATAAGGAGACAAGGGGAACCATTTAATAATTCTTTTTCAATTTATGGATGAAGGTCCCTGCAAGGGCAAATACAAATGAAAAGATGAAACTTTTAATAAAGGTTCCAACTGGACCAAAGCCAAGTTCCAACGACATCTCCAGCGTATTTTTCACACTCTCTCTTTCTCCACTTAGGGCAAAACCTAAATCAGTCAAAGCAGCAAGGAATGACATTAGAACAGCATAAACCACACTAAAGATGACGAGATTCTTAATCATATCTGGATTTCTTGCAATCTTGTAGCCCGCCCAAATAAATAAGGCAATCGGTATCAGTGTCGCCAGCTTTAAATAAAGATCGAAATCCGTCCCGGCCAGCAAATCATCGATGAATAATGTATTCCCCTCGGGTTCAACCCCTGAGAAGATTCCATAAGACAAAGACTCTTCCACTCCTGACTCAGTATGTGTAAGCTTGATGGGTGTGAAGTGTAATAGATTCCATAAGTAACTGCCAAGTTGAACAGAAACGGTGGCGATTAGCATATAACTTTTGTCAATTAATTCTTCAAACGGCGTATCGGAAAAAAACGACCCTACCTCTTTTAATTCTCCTATTTTACTAGAAATGAAAGCAAATATCCCTACGGAGAAAAGAAGAATGCCGCGAATCGGAATAACGATGGCTTGATGAATGGCTTCACCTGAAGGAATCCACTCTGCTAGGAGACCTGTTGTCTTCCGGAAGGTTACAGCAAATAAACTGCCCAGCCCGCTGAAAAAGAAACCAAAAATCAATGTCAACATAAAGGTTCTAAAAAAAGAATAGTCGGTGCTTATCTCAAGACTCCATTCAAAATTTTTCTGGTCCGTATTGAAGTCATAGGAATACCCTGCAAAAAGAGAAAAGATTGTCATAAATAATGCATAGATACCGGCTATTCCGATTGCATGGATCAAATGGTCTTCCAGCTTTGAACTGAGTTTTCGCCTTGAGGCAATGATTCCAGCTGCAAATAATCCGATGAAGGGAATAAGAAGATAGATGATGAAACCATTCTTTGCCTTAGCTTCAACCGTTGCTTGTTCTGCATCTCCGCTAATTGCGCCATCCACGGCAACTGTAATGACAGGGTTTTGGAGGTTTGAAGCCATCACGATGTCAGATATACCATACATTTTATCTAGCTTAGGGAGATCTGCACTCCGTTCAAATGGAACCTCATCCATCAATCCATCCATATCCATATCGTCCAGACTATTCCCTATTAAGCTGTTAAAAACCTTTTCCGAAGTTTTCATTACGGAAAAAGATAATCCAAAAACAATAAGGATGGCAATTAGTGCTGGCAATAGGGCATTTTTAAAATATGTAAACCGAAAGCCCGGCAGCTTTTTGGGAAGAACTGCCGCCCGATTTGTCAATTCCTTGGGCGAGGAAAAGCCTTTGTCATGGCTGTACTGAAGGTTACTTGACCCACATTCCGTACAATAGTTATAACCATGTGTTGTTTTTCCCCCACAATGGGAACAAAAGGATGCTTTATATTCCTTCAATCGAAATTTCACAGGAGTTCGTTTCAACCAGGTTCCGTCATTGATGCAATAATTGGCAGTAGCAAGATTCTCCGTCCCACAATTTTTACAAAACATCTGTCAGCCCCCTTTACAAAACCAGACGGCTTCCACAACAAGCGCAGAAACTGGCTTGTGCCGGGACGTGTTCTTCACAAGTTGAGCAAGCGATTGTATCCAAAGACTCCGTGCTACTAGCCAGATGTTCTTGTCGTTGGCCACATGAGCCACAAAATTTATCATTTGCAGTAATCGGACTGCCGCAATTAGAGCAGCCCCATGCATGCTCTTTCTTATTTATTTGTTCCAATCCCTTTTGGGCTTGAAATATACGTTGGTCCAGTTCAGCAATCTTTACAAAGAATTGTCCCAATTCTGGATTTTCCAATTTTCCTGACCGAATTCTTTGGTAGGTTTCTTCTCCTAGGTGAAGAAGCAGTTCTGCTCGTTTTTCAGAATGTTCCTGAATAAGTTTTTTTAATTGGCTAACTTCCTGAACTGTTTGGAGTTTCTGCTTTCCTTGCTGAAGCGAATCCTGAAGGAGATTCAATCCACCTCCAAGTTTTGTTTGTAAATCACTCACCAACAAATCCCTCCTATACTTTGTCAATGCAAATAAAAAAATGGAAAAACCAGGACCCTGAAACTAATTTCAGATATAGTTCTTACTGCTTATCTACATAAATTTTATTTAGAAAGCCGTAGCATTATGTCATAAATTTGGGTACGTCCATTGATGAGAGATAACAGATGTGAATTTTTTCGGAGAAAAAACAAAAAACGATCCAGCTTTCGAATCGTTTTCTTTAATCAAATTTGTGAATTGTTTTACACATGTTGTACCAAGTGACTCCACCATGTTTGGAACTTGAGACACCCATATTATGGTAGCCGAACCTTTCATAGAAGCGAATTAAATCCTTTTTACAAGTAAGCGTAATCGTTTCTCGTTTGTTTGTTCTTGCTTCTTTTTCAAGATGTGCAAGTAACGCAGCTGCCACACCATGTTTCTGAAAAAGGGGCGACACCGCTAAACCTAAAATACTTTGATGACCGCCAATATCTTGATTTTTCTTGGTCAAGCTAAATAAATCATCGGTTATGTACGCTTTATCAATCACAGGACCATTAATTAATCCTACGATTTCACCATCTGCCTCTGCTACAAAAAAACTATCTGAAATCAACTCAATCCGTTTTTCAAATGCATGTTTCGTAGCCGCCTCTTCTCTTGAAAAACAAAGATTCTCTATGACAACCAGTTGAGATAAATCATCTATTTTTACGTTTCGTATCTTTATCATCCAATCATTCCTTCTACTATCCAGATTATTTTTTAGGTCAATGAAAGATTATGGTTTTAGCTTGATATGATGGGTAGAATTTGGATTCCGGCTGCTTTTTGAAAATCCAAGCGAGGTATAAAACAAATCGGCGTCATTAGTATTTGTATGGAGTACTACCTCTTTAAACATTCTTCTTGCATCAAAAAGAATCTTATTTATTAAGAACCTGCCCACCCCTTTTCTACGATACTCCTTTAAAACGTAAAACCTTCTTAGACGGCCTATTTCAGGTTCATGAGAATAAGGATCAATATTAATTCCTCCAATTGCAATTAATAGACCTTTTTCATTAAAAACACCATATAAGCCCTCACCTCTTTTTTGAAAGGTGTTGGTACCACTTTGATAATCATTAACTAACCTATCAATAAAATGAAAACCATCTTCTTTGCTTTCCTTCAAGATATAAGATACATCAATCGTAGAAAGGTTTGATATTCTCTTTATATTAAATTCCAGCATAAAATCCTCCGCTCATTGGGGCGATAATAAATGGCCGCATCGTTTATCTTCACAATATAAATGAATGGCTCTATCTACTATTATATCTTCCTCTTTTATCAATACCAGCAAAAAAAATACAAATACTTTCCCTAATTATTTACATAGTTATTCCAGTAAAATAATAATTAACATTAACATATTCACATCGAAATTAACTTATTTGCCGGATTGTCCTTTACGGGCACGTTTTCCTTACATACACTAAAACAATTAATCCGTTTGGAGTGAAAAAAATGTCCTCTAACCTAACTTTAAATGTAAGAACAGCCTTGGCTTACACCGTACAAGCCATCCGCTATGCTGATAATGCCTTAATGCTCTTCCTAGAAATGTCTGATTTTCCTCTACCGCCGAATCCAATTAAAATTCAATTCTACCAAGATGTTGTCGATCATCTCACTGAAGCCTATCTTGCCATTAAAGATTTACCTTTTGATACGTATTTTCCGAGTGACCCCGTTATTACCATTGCCCCAATCGTGGCCCAAAGCCAAGATAACCAACACCTTATTATTCTTTCCGACAATCGGATCAGTTTAGCCTTAGATAGAACGGAAGATACCATTAATTCTCTTGAGCAAGCCATTTTATTAAGCAGTAAAAATGAAAGACTTAATGGACAGTTGTTTTTCATTAAGCTAAGTTTAGAAGCAGCCCGTGATGCCCTGGTATCAGGTTTAAATGAACCTGACTTTATCGTAAGTTAAGAGCCGCTAGATTTAGTGGCTCTTTTTTAGGTTCGAGCTTGGTAAAGAGTTTGGTAGTTTTTTATTAAAAAATAAAGCGCATCTGCAAATGGCAGAAACGCTTGCTTTCGTTTTATTTAAAGTGATCCTGAATATCCTTATTAAATTAAACTAGTTTGATAGTTCATATAAGGGACCTCCGTCATCCTTTGTTTCAAATAAAGATCTTGATAATAACCGTTTCGCATTAACAGACTATTATGGTTTCCACGTTCCACAATGGTTCCATTTTCCACGATAAACCGCATGGTTTAAAGGCTAAAAATGGAAAGTTTTTGTAGACCATTGCAGGTTTTTACGCAAAAAAAAATCCGCAGATTAGCGGATTTTCAGAATT
>NZ_JBALOS010000050.1:10573-11080 GCF_036962765.1 Neobacillus drentensis | reverse complement strand
AAAATTATTAGAGGATATGTGGCTAATATTGTTGAATTCATAAATAAAATAGAGAAAGGTGGAAATATAATGAAATCAATAGAATCTCCAATTAAAAGTAAAGTCAACAATGTTTTCATCCATGTTAAGGACCTTAAAAGATCAGCTGAATGGTATCATAACCTTCTTGGAATACCATGTCATCTAAATGAAATTGAATCGCCTGTATATAATATTCCGGTAACAAGCGAAACAGGGTTAACTTTAGATGACCATACGTTTGACTTAGATTTCAAGTTCAAACCTTCCAATTATGTATTATTCAATTTCTACGCAAAAGATATTGATGCAGCATACGAATACATAAAGGCTAGCAATATAACAATTGTCAAAGAAATAGAACGTATAGGCGAGTTCGCATATTTTAACTTTCAAGACTTAGACGGCAATGTTTTAATGATTTGTAATAGCTAATATAACGTAGTGTAAGATTTGTCTATCATTAGCATGATGAAGGACAAAACTCAC
>NZ_JBALOS010000050.1:0-10439 GCF_036962765.1 Neobacillus drentensis | reverse complement strand
GACAAATCTCACTGCTGGAGCAACAGATTTGTCTATCATAAGCAGGATGAAGGACAAATCTCACCACTAGAGCAACAGATTTGTCAATCATTCACAGAATGAAGGACAAATCTCACCGTTGGTGCAACAGATTTGTCTATCATAAGCAAGATGAAGACAAAACTCACCGCTGGAGCAAGAGATTTGTCTTTCGTAAACGGTATGAAGGACAATATATACCACTGAAACATGAGATTTGTCTTTCATAGGCAGTAGCAGTGCATCCTTATTCTTTTATCTCAATCACAAACGGAAACGCTCGTACTTTCCCGTTTTGCTTAAATTCAGCCCAGATTTTATAAATACCAGGCTTTTCGAAGGTGGTTTCAAAAATGGGTTCTTGATCATTTGACGGATGTACATGAAGAAACTCTTTCCCGTATTCATCAAGAATCACGACGTGACCCATAGCTCCTAAATAAGGCGTTAAATTGGTTTGATCTAAATCGAATGATAATGTTACCGATTCGCCTGCCTTAAAAGAACTAACATTTAATGTTACGGTTTCACCATCGACTGTTTTTCTGAACTTCGTGTCTGGAACTAATTCGTGGCCGTGTGCTGCAGTGCTTGGGTTGCCTACTACAAACGGAACCGGCTCTACCTTGTATGCAAAATCCGTCGGCTTAATATCGATAAACGCTTTATAAAACCCTTCTGGAAGGTTATTATTAATTGTAAATTCCCCTTTACCAGTTCGTTCCGGATGCACATGGTAATACTTTTGCAGTTGTTCATCGACAATGATTAGATGAAGTTCTTTCTCATGATTCACTTCTAACTCGTCAATCGGGTTACCTGCCTTGTCTTTTAAAAATATCTTGATTTTACTTTTATCAATTTGGACAAATGCATTGACCTCGCTGCCTTCATGGTCTTCAGAAGTCATTTCATGCCCATGAGTGCTTTCCTTCTCTTCCTCCTGATGACCTCCACTCATTTCTTGTTTACTTTTGTTTTCACCCATCGCCATCTGGCTTTCTGACTCTGCAGCTTTGGTTTGATCCTCTGCAATCCATTTATCATAAGCCTGGAATCCAAAAATGACGACTGTCACATAAAGAATCCCGGCTATTGCCCAATTCCTCATTCCTGTCACTCCTTTATTGATGAACTTTTAAGCTTCCTGTAGTTTTATTCGTTGTAAACGCAGTGCATTTAACACAACTGATACAGAGCTAAATGCCATTGCTGTTCCTGCAATCCAAGGTTCTAGATAACCTGCCGCGGCAAACGGGACCCCCACTGCATTGTAAGCAAATGCCCAAAATAAATTCTGTTTAATATTCACCATAGTCTTTTTGCTCATAAATAGGGCATCAGCAATCGCGTTTAAATCCCCGCGGATCAGTGCGATATCAGCCGCCTCCACTGCTATATCCGTTCCCGTACCAATCGCCATGCCGATGTCCGCTGTTGCAAGGGCCGGTGCATCATTAATTCCGTCCCCAACCATCGCGACCTTTTTACCCTGATTCTGCAACTTCTTCACTTCAGAAGCCTTTCCTTCCGGGAGGACCTCGGCGATGACTCTGTCAATCCTAGCATCCTTTGCAATGGCGTTGGCTGTCCTTTGGTTATCACCAGTTATCATGATGACTTCAAGTCCCATATCCTTAAGTCGCTTGATTGCTTCTTTTGAAGTGTCTTTTATGGTATCGGCAACAGCAATCATACCTGAAAATACACCATCAATCGAAACGAGCATTGCAGTCTTGCCGTTTTGTTCGAGCTCTTCCATTTGGTTGATTTTTCCCTGAATATCGATTTGGTTCGAACTCATTAATTTCCTTGTTCCGACCAATACTTCTTTTCCTCTCACCATTGCTTTAATCCCAAACCCTGGAATCGCTTCAAAGTGGCTGACTTCGCCCAGCTCGATTCCTTTTTCTCTTATCGCCGTAACAATCGCCTCAGCTAAAGGGTGTTCCGATTGAAATTCTGCAGTACCAACCAAGAAAAGAAATTCCTCTTCCTTTACCTCTGGTTCAAAGAGAATGTCGGTTAACGTTGGTTCACCCTTTGTTACCGTTCCTGTTTTATCTAGGAGAACGGTGGTGATATTCTGAGTTGTTTCTATATGTTCTCCGCCTTTAAAGAGGATCCCAAATTCTGCAGCACGACCGGTTCCCGCCATAATAGAGGTGGGAGTCGCTAATCCTAGACCACAAGGGCAAGCAATCACAAGCACGGCAATTAATTTTTCAAGCGAACCGGAAAGGTCGCCAGGACTGATCCAAACATACCAAAGGACAAATGTGAGTAAAGCAATTCCGATTACTACCGGTACAAAGATCGCCGAAGTTTTATCTGCCAGACGTTGGATTGGTGCCTTCGATCCCTGTGCTTCTTTTACAACTTTAATAATTTGAGCAAGAGCTGTATCTTTACCGACCTTGATGGCTCGAATCTTTAAAAAGCCGTTCTTGTTAATGGTAGCACCAATGACATGATCGCCAACTGATTTTTCTACGGGGATACTTTCCCCCGTCAGCATCGATTCATCTAGGGAAGAGCGCCCTTCAACGATTTCTCCGTCAACTGGAACTTTTTCACCTGGCCTGACCAGTACAATATCTCCAATCATGACCTCCTCCAAGGGGATTTCCTGCTCTACCCCATTGCGGATAATTTTTGCCGTTTTGGCCTGTAATCCCATTAACTTCTTGATTGCATCAGATGATTTTCCCTTTGCTTTTATCTCAAATAGTTTTCCAAGCACAATAAACGCGATTAAGATTGCACTCGTTTCAAAGTAACGGTCGAACATATTGGATTCCGGTCCAATCGATTTAATGGACAGATACAAACTGTAAAAATAAGCAGTTGATGTGCCTAATGCCACTAATACGTCCATGTTGGCACTCTGATTACGAAGAGCTTTAAAAGCACCTCTGTAAAATTGCCAGCCAATGATGAACTGAACGGGTGTGGCAAATGCCAATTGAAACCAAGTATTCATGAGCATATCAGGAATTTTTATAAATGAAGTAAATTCAAAATCAGTGGCCATCGCCCATAACAGCGGTGTCGCAAGGATAATTGAAAAAATCACCTGTCCTTTCCATTTTTCCAAGTCTTTTTCCCGATGTTCTTCTATCTTCTCAGCTTGTTTAGGAATGGCTTGATAACCGATACTTTCAACCTTTTTTTCGATGTCATTTATGTTTAATTGAGAAGAGCTATATTCCACGACAGCGGTTTCGAGCGCTAAATTGACATTTACTGTTTTTACTCCGTCCAGTTTACCTAGCCCTCTCTCGATCCTGGCTGCACAAGCTGCACAAGTCATCCCGACTACATCGAATTCTGTTTTTTCAGTAACATTCTTTTGTGAAGCATTTTCCATCACCTTTCACTCCCACATTCTTTTTTTGTTACTAAGTACAATACCCCTGTACCGTATAACAAAAACGAAATAAAGCCTTTCTTTCTCTATATATTTTATAATTTATATTCATTTTCAAACCGCAAGATATTTTCGTGTTTCCGCAATTATTTTGCAATCCTCACAATTCATGGTGTTGAAAAAGACGTGCCAGAACTAAAAGCACGTTTTATACACCGTTATCCAATATCATATCCCTGGTCACCGATCGTTTCTTTAATTTTGTCTAAGGAAACCAGATTGGGATGAAACTCCACGGCTACATTTCCATTTTTCACATCAACAAGTACTTTTTCTACCCCAGGTAGACTTCCAACACTGTTTTCAATGACCATAGTACAATGTCCGCATGACATCCCGATTACATTTAATTCTACTTTTTTCATTATAATTACCTCTCTTTTTTGAATGGTTTTTCCATCTTCTAAATACTTCTCATTCTTTTTACTCTTCATATTCATTTGTCTTTCCTCCCGTATTTTTATTTAAATCAGCCATTACTTTGTATAAGGTTTTTCTTTTGTATTGGATGGTTTCATTGTACGAAGTTTCACTCCAATCAAAACCGCAGACTTTGAGAGAACCACCGCAGAATTTTGTGGTAGCCCCGCATGGGTTTTGTAGGAGATCTGCTTACTTAAAAGTGAATACTCTCGTATAGATGGCTTTTACTCTCGGATAAGGAACAAATACTCTCGGATAACCGGCTTTTACTCTCGGATAAGGGACAAATACTCTCGGATAACTCATTTTTACTCTCGATAACCGTTTTTACTGGCGGATAACCGTTCTTTACTGGCGCAACGCCCACTTTCACCCGAAATGCGAAAAAAATTACGTCCCCACCGCACCATTTCATCCAAAACAAAAAGACCGGTTCACACACCGGCTTTCTCTAATATAAATCTTCTGTCGGCAGAATCCCCAGAGTTTTGGCTTTTTTGATGGCTTCCACCCGTGAATTCACATTTAGTTTTTGAAACATTTCTGTTAGACTGTATTCCAATGAGCGCTGACTGATCAACATTGTTTTGGATATTTCCTTATTGCTGTGTCCTTTGGCCAATTCTCGGAGAAGCGTTTCTTCTTTTTTGCCAATGGTTGTTTTTTCATTTGCCTTTTCGCCTTGAACGACAATCTCCTGACGTCTCAACTGCTTGAGGAGCTGCATCGGAATAATCGCCTCTTTCCGTGAAGCGCTCCGGATCGCTTGAACAAGTTGCTCGCGGGTAGATGTTTTCGCAACAAAGCCTGACACACCTGATTCCATCAGCAAATTAAAATGAGGGGCAATGTCAAATCCAGAATAAATCAGAATAATCGCGTCCGGAACATCCGCAAGCACCTTTCGCGCCAAATCAGCCCCGTTGATATTAGGCATATATAGATCAAACAGGATCACGTCAAAACTCTTCAGTCGAACCAAGTCAGTGACCAGATAAACATCCGTTTCAATGGTGACATTCATATCGGGTTCTGACTCTATTAACATCTTTGTTCCTTCGACGACGGACCTATGATCATCCACCAATAAAATTTCCATAGTGATCACCTTTTTGCGTTGTTATAGTTGGAATGGTAATTTCCATATGAAAGCCTTCGTAAGGGGCAGAATGGAATTCCACTTTCCCCTCTAAACTTAGGACACGATTTTCGATACCTGCTAATCCCATGTGTTTATACGAACCGTCAAACGAAGTTAAATCGATCCCGACTCCGTTATCCGTATAGGAAAATTGAATCGATTCCTGAGTACTGGTCAAATTCATCGTAACTTTAGAAGCGTTCGAATGTTTAGTAGCATTATTTAACAGCTCCTGGACAATTCGATACATACCCAGGATTTGATCTTCATTTAGAGGATGAATCAACTCCGTCGCTGTAAAATCAATCTCATAATTAGAAAACATCCGGGCGTACGAAAACAAGCTCTTTAAGGATTCCACAAGTCCCATTTTTAACAGAAACGGCGGGCGCAGTTCATTGCAAGTAATCCGAATTTGATGAATGGCATCCAGCAGTCCTTCCTCAACCTGCATGATTTCCTCCTGAATTCCCTCATTTAAAATAGAGGTAGAGCGTAAGGACTCTAGCTTTCGGTACCATATAATGAGATCCTGCAAAACTGAGTCATGTAAATCACTGGATAGAGAAGCCCTTTCCTTTTCCGAAAGTCTAAACAAAAGCCTCAGCATCCACTTTGGGGTCTCGTTAAAGCTTACCATGTCCTCAATTCGTTTCATCAGATTTTCAATAAACTCCAGATTATCATATAAAATCGTGACATAATGAACCGCAGTTTCCAGCCATTCTTCCTCTATTTTTTGCAAAGCTTGATCGATGTCAATCTTTAAGTAGACAGGCAGTTCCTTATCGGCGATTTTGACCCATTTCACATTCACGCCACTTAAAGTAGATTCTAGATTTCTAGGAACTTCTTCAATAGTAACACTCTTAACAGGTAATACTCTCATGATCTCTTCCATTAAGCGCATTTCGAGCTCAGAAACTTTCATGACGTTCGCTAGGTCATGGGAGAAATGAGTAATACTATGCTGAAGTGTCTTATATCTTTCTTCACTTTGGATTAATTCAAGCTCCTCATTCTTTCGCTCGGTAATATCCTTTACCATCCCATGAACCCCGATGAGTTCTCCATTAAGGAAGATCGGAACAAAGGTAATATGGACAATGCGTGGATCTCGTTGCCTAAAGCGAACAATCCGACATTCAAGATCTCTTGATTCATGGGTAGCAATAACTTCCGAGAGTACTTGATAGATCGACAAATGGTCCTCATCGTAAATCAACCCAATTAAACAACGATCAGGTAGATCATCTATTTTGATTCCTGTTATTTTTTCAAATGAATGATTGGCATTGACAAAATAAGCTTTTAAATCAATCGAGAAAACTCCATCCAGATTGTTCTCAAATAAGGATTTATACCTTTGTTCGCTCTCCTCTAATGCTAACTCCGAACGTTTTTGCTCGTTACTATCCATGATCCGCGATGTGATATCACGGACAACAGCCACCACATACTTAACATTTCCAAAACTATCTAAAACAGGTTTGACTCTTGTTTCTACATAAAGCGTTGTACCTCGTGAATGGATTAGACGATATTCCAAATCAACCTCCGTCTTGGTTTGAATCACTTCTAAATGCAGGGAACGAACACGTTCACGATCCTCGTGATGAATAATATGAAATGCATCCATCCCTTCATATTGTTCAACCGTGTAACCAATGATCTCGTGAATGGATGGTGAAACATAACGGACAACTGCCCTATTATCAACGAGCACAATCACATCGGATGTGTTGTCGGCAACAATTTTATACCGTATGTTTTCATTAAATAATTGTTCTATGGTGGACTTTTGTAAAATCCCCGTATAAGCAATTGCTGTGGAATCGTGTTCATTGATAGGGATTAGTTTCAGGTTCACGGTGATAGTCAATCCATCTTTAGAATAAACAATACAAGGTGCATTCTCTATCTTTACATGAAAGATTAAATGGATTAATTCATCGTCCCATCGTTTCTGCTCCGAACCAAATAATTTTTGAAAAGAATCGTTTACCCATAAAACGTTATTGTCCAGGTCAATAATGTACATGGGATCAGGCATTTTTTGCAGCATTTGCTGCGCACTTTTTATTACATTTATAACCGGGTCCATCGCGCAACTCCTTTCCAAAAGATGACATCCGAGTTAAGTCTTGTATAATTATTATAATGGAGTTGGGGTGAATAAAACACGCAAAAAATCGGTGGAAGTCCGCAAAAAAGAAAAAGCCTCCAATTACTGAGGCTGGTGGAAAAAAATAGTTAACTGAAGAACTCCATATGTGTTTTTTCTTGTTTATAGTAATCCAATCGTTCTCGCAAAGTTCCGGTATGGAATTCAAACTTATGACCATCAGGGTCCGTAAAGTAGATAGACTTCTTATCCCTTTCATCTCGTGGACGACCTGATAAAATAGTAACGTTCAAATCATGTAGTTTTTGAAACATACGGTCAAACTCTGCTTCATTAATAGAAAAAGCTATATGGGTGTAGGATTGATGTATTTCATTACGGGGTATATTTTTCTCTACATTAAGAGCTAACCACATCCCATTTAAATCAAAATAGGCTGTGTTTCTACCTTTTACTAACAGCTTGGCATCAAAGACAAGCTGGTAAAATTCAATAGATTTCTCTAAATCAGAAACAGAAAATAAAAAATGATTTAGACCTTTTATTGACATCGACAATCACCTCGTTAAATTAGTTTATGCCTATTTATGTACACATAAATATCGCAGATCTTACCGCTTTTACCAGTAAAATACGGACCACACCATCCGGTTTTGTGGGACATTCTAATCAATTCCAACTGCGCTGCTTCTTCTTTCTAACAAGATCGTATCACGCCACACACCATCCAATTGTCCAATGCGCTCACGCCTTCCCACTTCCCGAAACCCATACCTACTATGTAGTTTAAGACTGGTTACATTCTCAGGAAAAATTCCAGATTGTAATGTCCAGTATCCATTCTGTTCACTTTTTTCAATTAATGAATTTAATAGTTTACTACCAATTCCCTTTCCCTGACTACTTTGACCAACATAAATGCTTACTTCGGCCACACCAGCATAAACGCATCGACTGGAGACAGGACTTAACGCGGCCCATCCTAAAACTTTGTCATCCAACCTTGCAACAATACGACACTCCAAGATATGCCCAATATCCCAAGCTTCCCACGTTGGAGACTCTTTTTGAAATGTTGCATTTCCAGTAGAGATTCCTTCTTGATAAATTTCGCGAACTTGATCCCAATCCTCTTCAAGCATATTATCAATAAGAATTGAATTTTCCATATATACACCTACAATTATTTATTATTATTTCATTTCCTCAATAATAGATTCACCCTCACTTTGATCAGTATCTGTCCATTTCCACCTCTCATATAATCTAATTCTTCCATCTGGTAGAGTTTCTGGAGTAGAAGAACATCGACCTCCTCTTATTTCGTTTCTTTTATTAACGTGGTTATATCTAAACTGTAACCTCCCATTTTCTTCAACAATCCCAATTAGTGTACCTTTTACGATATCGCCGCCACTATAGGTTGCTGAAAGTATGTTTCCCTCTTGTTTGTATTCAAAAAATGTACTGGATGAAACCTCTCCGTTTGCTGTATTTTCGACAGAAACAAATTTCCGTCCATTGTAATTAATCATCATCTAACTCCCCCATTAGTTTTAATATTCACACATTTTAACACATATTCTGTACTTTTGTTTAATCAATCAGCTTCCTTAACATGTAAAAACGAATACAAGCACAGCATTGTTCCCATTACTATTACTAGGTAGATGGTCATGTATCATATCACTTTAATTGCCTATTTTTCACTTAAATGATCATTAAACAGGCTATTTTATTAGGACAACAACCTCCCATGATACATATAGATGCAGTATAAATATAATATTTAATTTCAGGGGGAGAATTTTTTATGGATAAAGACATCATGAAATGTTTTATAGGTAAAGTAATCAGGATTGGTCAAGGCGGACCAGAATCCAGAATTGGGATGTTACTGGATGCAAGTGACGATCTTATCGTCCTTCTCACGGCCGAAGATGGGGTCGTTTATTACAGCACTAAACATATTAAAAGTTTTACAGATAATATGAAGAAGCAAATGAAATTCAACATAAAAGTTCCTAAAGATTTCAAATTTAAAAAAGCTGCTAATTTCCAAGACCTGCTTGACTCATTGAAATTAAAATGGATAAAAATTAATAATGTCGGTCCTGAGAAGTTAGAGGGGGTACTGGGTGATGTAAATAAGGATTTTGTTTTTTTGATCCATAATCAGGAAATCATTCGCCTTTCCATGTCCCACATTAAAAGTATTAGTTATGGAGTAAAAATTTAAAAAGGCTCTCTATGACCTTTTATTGAATTACCCACCCTATTTTAGTAAACCTGCACTTTAGAAAAAATGAAAAAGCTGCCTTTAATGGCAGCACGCTCTTCCCTTCTTGTATCCGTAAGCTGAATAACAGTTATTTATACAATATATCGTCTCTAAGTGAAGCTACTTTAGTTAAAGCGGTATCTATGTCTGTTTCATTCACTCCAAAGTGAGCAAGAGCATCGTGCAGATGCTTTGCAATAGCATTAAAATGGACTGGTTGGAGATTCATTCCTTGGTGAGCTTTTGCCATAGATTGCCCAGAATATTGATTTGAACCACCTAATGCAAAACTAATAAATTTTGTCTGATGACGGCGTTGTTTTTCCATATCCGTTTCTTTAAAAAAATGATTAACTGTATCATCCTTAAGAACCAACTCAGAGTAAAAATAATCCACAACTTTTCCAATCGCTTCTTCTCCACCAACTTTTTCATATAGTGTTTGTTCCATCTATACACTCCTACTTTTGAATTTAATAAAAGTATTTTCTACAGAAAAATTGCTTTTATTCCTTTTCTATTAATAAACGATTCGATCTTCAACTCTATATGGAAGACAAGGAATCTTAATCCTTTATTTAAATTAATTATCTCGACCAGGCTTATAGTAATAAGGATCGTTTTTATGTTCTATTATTTCATTATTATCGATAAATAACTTTCCATCTTCTAAAAAAGTCGCTAATGTAATATTCTCTAATTTTTCACCCATTTTTTCGAGCTCCTCATTTAGCCAACCATTGTCTAATTGCAGATATTTTAAATTATGGTAAATAATTTGACCGTCCATTATCAGTGGGATAGGAAGATATTCTTTCTTTGCATGCAAATTTAAATCATTCGGTTGAACTTGTCGGTATTCCGACTTGGGTATAACACTAATACTTCCTGTTCCCTCCATCACAGCAATCGCAATGTTTTGAGTATCTGTGTACCCTTTTTCTCTTAAATGTGACAATAATTCATTTATTGGCATACGGACCTTTTTCAGCCCTTTTTTATCAATATCCCCGTTTTGAAT
>NZ_JBALOS010000049.1:4345-14297 GCF_036962765.1 Neobacillus drentensis | reverse complement strand
ATATGTCCTTCCTGCTCAAATTATATTCAAAAAAATAAATAGTTATCAAAATATTTTAAAAAATCATTAAACATAAATTATCATTGACTTCATTAGTGGTAATTGTTAAATTGTCAGTAGTAATTTATAATGTGTTAAGAAATACTAAATATCACAATGCTGTTATATTTATAGGTATTGTGAAATTACTATGAATTTTTGATGAAAAATTACTTAAAATAAATTTTAAGTAATATAATCATAGTAGCAATAATATAACAATTAAAGGGGATGTACATCCATGTTTTCAAATATCGGAGTACCTGGATTGATTTTGATTTTAACACTTGCGTTAATTATATTTGGACCTAAGAAACTTCCAGAAATCGGTCGTGCATTCGGACAAACCTTGAAGGAGTTTAAAAAGTCGACACGTGAACTTACAGATGATGTTATGAAAGACATTGATGAAGACAAGAAAAACCTGACTAAATAAGGTGTGAGATTTTTTCTTACACCTTTTCTTCTTCGGGTTTAACCTATTAGAACACGTGAAAACTTGTTCAGCTTCATAACGTGATTGCACATTTCTTTTAGAGTAAAAAGGAAATGTTGATGTCAAAGAGCAACCTACACGTGCTCATCTTAAACCTATTGAAATTGGCAGGGGAAATAAATGGATGATAAAGAATTAAATTTAGTGGATCATTTAGAGGAACTACGCAAACGGATTATTATTACTGCACTTGCATTCATAGTTTTTTTTATTGTAGGTTTTATCTATGTGGATGATATCTATAGATGGTTTGTTGGTAATACCAAGCTAATGGTCCTTGGACCTAGTGATATTATGTGGATTTATTTCATGCTGGCAACCGTTGTGGCTGTTGCAGGCACGATTCCAGTTCTCGCATTGCAAATTTGGCTATTTGTCAGACCAGCATTNNGCATTAAGACCAGTTGAAAGAAGGATCACCCTTTCATATGTTCCAGCATTATTTTTCTTATTTATCATAGGACTAGCTTTTGGATATTTTGTTATTTTCCCTATGGTGCTGGAGTTTTTAGTGAACATGGGAAAAGATATGTTTGTCACAAACTTCACTGCCGAAAGGTATTTTAGCTTTATTATGAATATGACCCTACCATTCGGGGTATTGTTTGAACTTCCAGTTGTTGTTATGTTTTTAACATCACTTGGGATCATCAATCCGTTTGTTCTTTCGAAAATTCGTAAATACGCTTATTTTGTATTGATTATTATCGCTGTTGTTATTACACCACCAGACTTTATGTCCGATTTTGTTGTTACTGTACCACTATTACTTCTTTACGAAATCAGTATAAATTTATCGAAATTTGTTTATCGCAAACGGTTGAAGAAGCAGCAAGAAGAGGAAAAAGAAGAGACGGTTGATGCATAGAATAGCATTCAAAAGGCCTTTAGGATATCATTCCCTTAAGGTCTTTTTTGTTGTTCTCAATTTATGAACTGTAAAATATTGGAGATAATTCCCGTGATTATGACAATAAATAAGCCCTCATTCTATAAAGAATGGGGGCAACTTATTTAGTCTTTGTTCTGTTCTTTCATCCATGACTGAAATCGTATGTAGTTAAGATACTCGTGAAAGTCTTCTTTTTTTAAACCATCCTCAATTGCCTGCCGAATCAAAATCTTCCATTCCGCATCCAGTTCGCTTTCCTCATGTTTCTTTTGCAGAAGACTTTAATTATCTTTTTACTAATGATTTTATAACAGGATCGGAAAAATTTATTACCAATTAGAATTATAGTTTCTTATAAATCAGGTGAGTTGTATAAAGGTAAATTAAAAGACTATAGGAAACTATATTTTAGGAAATTTAAAAGTAATTCTAATGAAGAGCTTACAATTAGAATTTATTTGCATTTCAAACTAGGCAATGACATCCAAAACTTAAGTTGTAAATTTCAGTTTATATTTTATGTAGAAGGTACACTTGGAGATACTATCCCTGTTGATGGACCTAAATCACCGGAAACCGGAACGAACATGTTTAATATTTTATTAGCCGGAGCAGTCCTTGTTAGAATAGGCTCAATTCTTCAATTCTTCATAAAAAGACATAGAAAAATAGAGAACACAGTATAACAGGACCTAGATTAATAGAATTCTAACCTCAAGGTCTATTTTTAATTAATGATACATACTTTTTGGAGAATGGAGATATAAAGACTTCGATACAAAAACGAATAGGAGCTGTCGACCATGTACAAAAAGCTCTGCACAAAATGCCACCAGCCATCCTTCACTACCAGTCATACAAACAAATGGATCTGTCCAATCTGCAGAATAATTTCCAACCAAAATACTTCATATGTCTCCGACAATCCTGTACAAGAAAAACAGCATCTATTTATCATCAAAAACAACTTTCTCCAAGAAAATCCTACACTAAACGCAAAAATAAAACCTTTTGTATTCCAATCATTCGACTAGAAAATTGGCCATCCAGATGATCTGTTTTTTTACTACATATAACTTACAAACAACGTGGCACCATTCATAAATTATTTTTTGTATCCAAGCATAAATAGACACATTTCGATGGACCCTGGGTGTATAATATAGTCAAACGGGTGAAAAAGAGGATTGATATTTTGTTATTCAAAAGCCTAGAGTTCAAAAATGATGTTGGACAGAAGGTTAAAGTTGTAGACATTCCTGTATTGGAGGAAGATAGCACTTATAAATTTATGATCCAGGTCCGTTTACAGACGCTTGTGGCGTCGCTCTACAAGGAAGAAAGCTTGAAAAAATGCTACTCCTTTAAAGATTATTTGAAAAAGGTCATGAAGTGGCCGGATTATGAACAATTGTTTAAAATAGGAGAATTAAAGAATAACGCTTAATGCATTCAGAGCATCGCTGGGGAATCCCTTAGCGGTGCTCTTTTATTCTAGAAAAAACATGAAAAGTGATCGATGTTGTTCCTTTCCAAACCGGTTAGATGTATAATACAAAACAGTATTAGGTAGGGAAGTGACTGATTTGAGCAAAATAAAAATCGTAACCGATTCCACAATGGACATGCCAATAGAAATGGCGGAACAACTGGGGATCGTTGTTGTACCTTTATCAGTAACAATAAATGGAGAATCATACTTAGATCGAGTGGACATAGATGTAGTTGAATATATAGAAGTGATGAAAAAGTCGGCGGAATTGCCGAAAAGTTCTCAACCTCCAGCTGGAACCTTTCTTGAAGTGTATGACCGGCTCGGGGAAGAGGGATATGAAGTACTATCGATCCATATGACAGGCAAAATGAGTGGTACTGTTCGCTCAGCTGAGAGTGCAGCCCAGATGACGAGAACGAAAGTGACTGTGGTTGACTCGATGTTTATTTCGTTAGCGCTCCAGTTCCAGGTGAAAGAAGCAGCGGCAATGGCGAAACAGGGTAAGAGTATCGAGGAAATTCTTACTCGTCTAGATAAGATACGTGAACATACCAAGTTATATATTATGGTTGATACACTTGAGAACTTGGTAAAGGGCGGAAGGATTGGTAAAGGGAAGGCGTTTATTGGCTCGTTATTAAATATCAAGCCAATTGCCTCACTTGAAGGGGCTGAATACACACCAGTTACCAAGGTCCGCAGTCATTCACAGGTGGTCAAATTCATGGCCAAGCAATTTGCGGAAGATGTTAAAGGGAAAACCATTCTTGGAGCTGGCATTGTTCATGCCGAAGCGATCCAACTATCATCAAAACTAAAAGAAGCGATTACTGAATTAACAGGTTATAAAGATATTCCCATTGATTATACTGGCCCAACCATTAGTACCCACACGGGACCCGGTACAATTGCCTTAATGTATTATTTTGAATAGCAAAAAAGGATGGTGCCTGACACCATCCTTTTTATTTACTAATTAAATGCTCTGTTTTTGATTCAGGGATTGAAAGCCCGAGCCTGTGAAGATGCTTACGAATGAATACCACTTCTTTCCCATGTTAAGAGGAGGTTTTTTTCCAAACTCTTTCTCGGATAAAAGATGCCGATCTTTGTCAGTTCCTCAAATGTTAGCCCTTGGCGGACGTTTTGCTCAATGGTTTCATCACGCTTCTCAATAATGGCAAGGAATTGCTCCATTGCTTGTTTGAATTCCTGCTTTGAAAATATCCCTCTCTGGTGCCCTGTAATATAAGTATCCGCATCAAGGGTGAGCAGACGTTTACCCGAAGCAATGAAATCTTCGATATTACCGTCCGTTCCATTGTACCAAGGACCAAAGTATGTCATGTATTAATTTATGAATGAATATTCATTCATAATATCATAACTCTCACATAAAAGAAAGAAGTCTGGTTCCTGACACCCATTCATTTTCTTTTGGTTAAAATTAGATTTTTTGGTAAAGATAAAAAAAATTGAATGATTAAGGTGTTGCCGATGTTTAAGCGGAAATCAGAAAAAAAACAGTCAGAAGATAAGAAGCCGCATAGTTTAAATGTGGATGATCTAAAATCAGAATTGCAAACAGAGATAGGCGATTGTACAGACCTGAATTTTCGAACTTTAAAAAAGAATGGCAAGAAGATTGTATTTTGCTTTTTAAGCAGCCTGATTGATAAAACAACCTTTGATGAATTTGTGCTGTTACCAGTTCAACAAAATACACAAAACGAATGGACAGCCGAAAGTCTTGCTCAGATCTTGCCGATTGGCGAAGTTTCTGTGGCCAATCAATTAAAAGAAATAATTTCATCTCTAATAGAAGGAAAAGCGTACATTTATATCGATGGTGAACCATATGGAATTCTTGCCAATGTCGGTACAACTGTTGAAAGATCGCTTGAAAAGGCCGAAACTGAATCGCTTGTATATGGCCCAAAGATCTCTTTTACAGAATCACTTATCGGTAATTTAAATATTATCAGGAGTAATTTGAAAGATCCCAACCTATGTATGGAAGATATCACAATCGGAAAAAGGGTAAAAACACCTGGAAAACTTGTCTATGTCAAGGATATCGCAGATAAAGATAATGTGAATACTTTAAGGCAAAGAATCACGGATTTAGATTTCGATTACATACCAGATACAACGGTTTTGGGGCAGTTAATTGAGGATAACTCGTGGACCATTTTTCCGCAAATTATGTCAACTGAATTGCCAGACCGGGTTACTCTTTCCTTGATGAGGGGAAGGGTAGCTGTATTGATGGACCGGTCTCCGTCTGCAATATATGGCCCAACACCTTTCCTTAGTTTCTTTGAATCAACTGAAGATGTATATATGCGTTGGAATATGGGTTTATTCTTACGGATGCTGCGAATAATTTCTATTTTTCTATCGATCTTATTAACCCCGGCCTATGTCGCTGTATTGACTTACCATTATGAGGTTATTCCATCAGCACTACTTATTTCACTAGGTCAATCCAGGGCAAATGTTCCGTTTCCTCCAGTTCTTGAAGCCCTTCTCTTAGAATTTGTAATCGAACTATTAAGAGAGGCAGGCGCACGACTGCCAACAAAAGTAGGTCAAACAATGGGTATCGTCGGCGGTATTGTTATTGGACAGGCAGCTGTTCAAGCGGGATTTACAAGTAATATCTTAATTATCATTATCGCATTAAGTGCCCTTGGTTCCTTTACCTCACCAAGCTATTTAATGGGTACTGCCGTTCGGATGATTCGCTTTCCAATTATTATTTTAGCTGGTATTTGGGGGGGAATTGGCATTATGTTATCATTTTGTTTTATTGCAATTCACCTCCTAAGATTAACCACCATCGGGAGACCATACCTTATGCCCGTCTATCCTTTTAGGTGGAAGGACTTAGGATACAGTATTTTTAAATTTCCGTTTCAATATTTATCCTACAGGCCAGTAACAAACCGTCCAGTAGACAAAGAACTTTTTCCAAAACATAAAGGTGTTGAAAAAAAGGATGTAGATGAATAGGAGCGGTCAGGATGAAAGTGGATTTACATCCAAAAGAAGGATTAATGGTTAATGCCTTCCTGGTCATGTTTTTTATACATGCTGCTCAAACAGGGGTAGGCATTGTCGGATTACCAAGGATTGTCTACCTAGCAGCAAAACATGATGCATGGATCTCCGTCTTTCTCGGAGGAATGTTATCTGCTGTTGTTTTAGCAATGATGGTAATCATGCTAAAGAAATATGATAGTGCCGACTTATATGGAATTCAGGTAGATGTGTTTGGAAAATGGTTTGGAAATATGTTGAACATTTTTTATATGCTCTATATGACCATTAGTTTTTTTGTCATCCTAATGAATTATATTGAAATTGTTCAAGTATGGATTTTCCCAGACTTACCAACATGGCAAATCTCTCTTGCGCTTATTCTCTTAACCATCTATGCGGTTAATGGAGGCATTCGAATTATCGTCGGAGTGGCTTTTATTTCAGTCCTAGGGACTATTTGGATGATCTTTATCCTGTTCGTACCCATGCAATATTCAGATCCAAAGAATCTGCTTCCGCTTTTTAATACAGATTTAAAGAATATTTTTTTTAAGGGTGTTTTTAAAACATCCCTGTCGCTTATGGGATTTGAACTTTTGATGTTCCTATATCCATATGTGAAAGATAAAAAAAAGGTTTTTCTCTACTCGCAAATAGGAAATTTCTATACAACTTTTCTTTTCACTGCCATTACAATGGTGTGTATTACATTCTTTGCTGAAAATGGGCTAGCTAGGACCATTTGGCCTGTATTATCAATGTTTAAAATTGTTAGGCTACCAAACTTAGAACGGTTTGAGTTTATTGCCGTTTCATTTTGGATGTTAGTCATCTTACCAAACATGTGTAGTTATTTATGGGCTGCATCTAAGGGGTTTAATCGGATTATTAATTGGAAACAAAAAAAGGGGATTTGGATCCTTGGCATTCTTGTTTGGGGCGGATCGTTTTTAATTAAAGCAAGGTATCAAATGAATGAATTAACTGATTTTGTTGGACATCTGGGCTTTTATGCTGCCTTTTGTTATCCTGTACTCCTTTCCGTGCTGGTAATAGTGAAAAAATGGTTCTTAAGGAGGAAGAAATCAAGTGCGGAAGCCTCATAATAGCAAACTAATTCTTTTGACAGTTTGTTCGATGACGATGGTTCTCAGTGCTGGATGTGTTCAGCAAAAGCCGCTCGAAAAGTTAGGACTAATTACAGTGTCAGGATATGATATGGAAGGGAAAAATCAAATAAGAGGAACGGCAGTCGTTCAAAAATTTGATCCCATGACAAAAGCGTCAACGAAAGTCATCACTTCCTTGGCAAAAACAAGTAAAGGATTAAGACAGGAAGAAAATCTTCAATCCAACCAAAAGCTTGTTTCAGGACAGCTTCGTTCGGTTGTTTACAGTCGCGAGTTAGCCGAAAAAGGAATTATCCAGCTGGTTGACACATTGAATCGTGATGCTGCCATTGGGAATATGGTCTACCTAACCATTGCTGACCGCACTGCTTCAGAAATAATGCAAATTGAAAATGATAATAAAGGACAATTAAACCTTGGCACATATATGTACAATTTAATTAAACAAAATGTCGAAGGGGAACAAATTATCTCCCCGACCCTGCATGAGTTTAACCATAATTATTATGATATTGGCAAGGATCCTGTGCTCCCGATACTAAAAGTTAAAGGTAAAGATGTGATTATTTCTGGGGTTGGTCTGTTTAAAGATGACCGGTTAGTGGATGAATTAAAGCAAGGAGATCTTTTTTATTTAAAAGTACTAGTTGATAAATATAGTGCGGGAACAAAAGAATTGGGATTTAAGACAGAGCAATTAAAAAAAATCATCTTAAAAAATGAAAATTATACGAAGAAACCAATATTCAGTAAAATATATGTCACCGTTGATAATATTCGGAGCAAGACGAAAATTAAATTGGTCGATAAAAAAAACCTTCGCTTTAGAGTGAATGTTGTTTTAGATTCAAGGGTACAAGAGATGACCCAAGCCTTGGACTTGGGTAAACCTGCTGCCATAAAACTACTTCAAAAAAAATTCGATCAGAGGATGCAAAAGAAAATAGAAGAGTTACTTCTTCATTTTCAGGATTTAGGAATTGATCCAATCGGATTTGGGAATGAATACGAAGCTCATTTAAGAGGTAGAACCATTACGAAGGAGGAGTGGGACAGGCAATATAAGAAAGCTACCTTTGATGTGCGCGTTAAAAATACGATTGAACGAACCGGAGTAATTGATTAACAAGCCATTTCCTTTCTTCTTTTTTAAATCTTTGTTAAACTATTCACGGAATGAAAAGAAAAAAGGTTGCAGGTGATTGAATGAAAGCACGGTTTTTATTATTTATCTTAGTTTTATCCATTTTTATGATGACGGCATGTGGACAGAAAAAAATAGAAAATGCCGTTGATTGGCCTGTTAAGGAGTTTACAGCGACAAATCAAGAAAATAAGTCCTTTGGATTAAAGGATTTAAAGGGGAAGGTATGGATTTCAGACTTTATTTTCACCAGCTGTGTAGATGTATGTCCGCCGATGACCTCCAATCTGACGAAATTACAAAAAATGGTCAAGGATGAAGGGTTGAAAAATGTTGAATTCGTTTCTTTCAGTGTCGACCCAACTGTCGATAAACCGGAAGTCCTGACTCGTTATGCGGAACAATTCCAAGTCGATTTTAATAATTGGACCTTTCTAACTGGCTACTCTCAGGAATATATCGAAAACTTCGCTCTGAAAAATTACAAAGCTCTCGTTAAAAAGCCGCAAGAGGGTAACCAAGTCATTCATGGGACGTCCCTTTATTTAGTAGACCAAGAAGGTCATATTAGAAAATCCTACGATGGGTACAAAGATGTTCCCTTTGATGAAATGATTCACGATATGAAAGCCTTGCAATAGACCTTTGGACGGGTCTATTTTTTTTGGCAGGAATAGGATATTGTACAAATTGTTTTGAATGATTCGTGACGTGCTATAATAAAAATAATTTAGAAGGCAGGTGAAATAAAGATGAAAAAGCTTTTCACCTTTCTAGTTCTTCCCGTGGTATTCCTATGTTCGTGTAATCAAGTTGATCAATGGTCGTTACATCCTGAAAAGAAAACGGCTGCACAAGCCTTTGCACAGGTTCCCGCTGACTTTGTTCCTCGAAAATTAACCGTCTTATCAGCTGGCGATTCACTAACTCAAGGGGTAGGAGATAGTAATAATAGTGGCGGTTACTTGCCATATTTAGAAACCATGCTTGAAAAAGAAAAAGGAATCAAAGAAGTTGATTTCTACAATTATGGTGTTAAAGGCAATCGGACTACGCAGCTATTAAAAAGACTGAAAACAGCAGAAATGAAAGGTGCACTTCAAGAGGCAGATTTGGTCATATTAACGATCGGTGGAAATGATATTATGAAGGTTGTAAAGGACAATATTGAAAACCTCCAACTATCGACGTTTACCGCTGAAAAAGAATTGTACCAAAAGCATTTAACGCAAATTTTTGATCTGATTCACCAGGAAAATCCCCATGCTCAGGTTGTATTAGTGGGGTTATACAATCCATTTTCTAAATGGTTTTCAGAGATTAAAGAATTGGATGAAATTGTAGCGGATTGGAATAAGGCTGGCCAAGCGGTCACTGCAAATTACGCTAATGCCTATTTTGTTGAAGTTGAAGATATGTTTTTAAATGCAAATGAGAATCTTTTATATACTGATAATTTTCATCCAAATGACAAAGGCTATGAGTTGATTGCACAAAGGTTAAACCAAACCTTAGAAGAACAAGTATTACCTGAATTGGATAAGACACCGTATATGGTCAATACAGAGGAGAATTAGATGAAAAACAAATGGAAAATAGGATTCCTGATCTTGCTGGGAATCAACCTTTTGTTCGCTATTATTATGTTGTCCCTAGTTATGTTTCCATCGGAAGGCCCTCAAACAAGTAAATCCAAGGTGCCAACCCAAGA
>NZ_JBALOS010000049.1:0-4339 GCF_036962765.1 Neobacillus drentensis | reverse complement strand
ATGTTAAATCAAACAAGAATGATTTAAATATGCTGATTAATCATTATCTAAAAGAAGAGGCTGCAGATTCTTCGATCGATTATCGGGTCCTTTTAGCGGATGAAGTTGAACTGTATGGAACCTTGCCGTTCTTTAGTGAGGAACTAAATATGAAGTTAACCTTTAGGCCAAGTGCTTTAGAAAATGGTGATTTAGTTTTAAAGCAGAGATCAATGACGATTGGGAGTTTACACCTTCCTATTTCATACGTTCTCAATTTTATTAGCGAAAATTATAAGCTTCCTAAAGGGGTCGAGATAAGACCCAAGAATAAACTGATCTATGTCAACATGCAGCAATTGAAATTAAAAAGTGATATCAAACTTAAGGCAGACAAATTTGATTTGAAAAAGGATGACATTGCCTTTACGATATTAGTCCCAGTGAATTAGGTGCCTCGTTATTTCGGAGGCACCCTTTTTTTTTAATCCTTAATTTTGATATATTGGAAACCATGATTTGAATGATCAACAAGAACGATCGTATAGGTTTCATTTGGCAAAAATTGAACCCTCGGCATCGGCAATAGTACATTCTTCGTGTCAGCTTCCCTTGCCTCCAAATCAACGGTCATGGGTGTTAATCCTAGATATTCAGTGGACTGCTTATAGGAAACCTTTGGGAAAACTACATCTCTGTCTTTAACTGCAATATCTAGTGGCGGGCTAGCTGGTGATAAGTGGATAAAGCGAACCTTTGATTCATTGACCGGTACCTTTGGTTTATTCTGAAAAACTAGCAGTCGCATTTTCTTAACAGAGTCAATCGCTGCAAGTGTGTACGATTTTCCAGGTTCAACGGTTATCTTTTTATTTAAAACACTGTCGACCATATTTCCCGCTGGGTAAATATCAATATGATGTTTTCCAGGTTTTAATGGTAGATAACTACTTACGTTTTTAAATGGTAAGTCCCGTATCACTCGTTTCCCATTTATATAAATGTCTACATTTGGGGAATCAGGGGAGGTGTGAAGGACGCGGACATACGCTTCTCCTTGTAACGGTTGGGGATTTGTTCTCAGGGAGGTCAATGCTTTATTCATGTATTTTATGTGTTTAAGGTAATAGTGGATGTGTAAGTTGGGAAAGGAGAATTTATAAAATTGAGCTAACAAATCATACATAGCCGCTTTTTGCAGATAATCGGAATGTGTTCTTTTCTCGGACATATTATCAACTCCTATCTAATGGATTACACCATAATTTATTCAAGCTTAAATAGGTAGGTGTCTAACTTCGTATGCACAAATTTGGAATTTTTACATTTTTTATTTACAAATGGATATATTACACATATACTTATAACAAATATGTTTGAAAGTGGGTGACGTGCAATGTTAATTGAAACGATGAGAGCAATCCGTAATTTGAATATTGTTGTTTGCACAGCCCAGAGTTTTACTCGTTAGGGTACCTTGTACGTTTATTCCAATTGGCGAATAAAACCATGGGCTGTGTTTGCCTATGGTTTTTTATTATGTAAAAATAATTATTCGCTGGAGGAATAAACATGAATTTAGTAACAATTGGATTAACGGAAACGGTAGAAAGTAATTTTCAAACTTTAAATACAAATGACGAAATGATTCTTGGTCGTGTAGCCCTCGAACATAAACGAATGTACCGGGTGTGGACGGAGCAAAGTGAATTATTATGTGAGGTTTCAGGCAGATTTAGTTATAATGCCCTCAATCGGGAGGATTTTCCTGCTGTCGGTGATTGGGTTGCCCTAAAGCCGAGATTTGAAGAAGGAAAAGGGACTATTTTGGCCATTCTGCCTCGAAAAAGTAAGTTCTCAAGAAAATCTGCAGGTCTTACCGCAGAGGAGCAAATTGTTGCCACTAATGTCGATACGGTGTTTCTCGTCAATTCACTGAACGAGGATTTGAATTTACGAAGGATGGAACGCTATCTGCTGCTTGCTTGGGAAAGTGGGGCCAATCCCGTTATTGTTTTAAGTAAGGCAGACCTTTGTCAGAATCTCGAGAGTAAATTAGCTGAGGTTGAAGCGATCACGATGGGAGGCGTCCCTGTCATTGCGATAAGTGCTGAGACGATGAGTGGATTTGAGAAATTAGCACCATTCTTGCAGCCTGGAAAAACGATTGCCTTGCTTGGATCCTCAGGGGTTGGTAAATCGACTTTGACCAATCGTCTCTTAGGTGAGGAAAAACAGGTGGTTCAGGATATTCGAATGGCAGATGATAAGGGACGGCATACTACGACGCACCGTGAATTGATCCTCCTTCCCAATGGCAGTGTCTTGATTGATACACCTGGAATGAGGGAACTGCAGCTTTGGGAAAGTACAGATGGTTTAACGGAGACCTTTTCAGAAATTGAAGAATTAGCATCCTCGTGCCGCTACCGGGATTGTCAGCATAAGAATGAACCTGGCTGTGCAATAGTGAGGGCGATTGAAGAAGGAGTGTTGGCAGCTGAGCGGTTAGTTAGTTACAATAAACTGCAAAAGGAACTAGCCTTTATCGAAAGAAAAGCTGATAAACGTGCCCAAGCAGAAGTCAAAAAACATTGGAAAAATATCAATAAACAAATGAAACAGCGAAAAAGCTTTTAAGACTATGAAAATTGACCAAGTGTGGAATATCAACCATACTTGGTCAGCTTTTTTTAGGGTCTTTAGATTTTATTTTTACTTAAACTTTCTGTATACTCATATTCAAGTGAAATAATGATGATGGGGTGGTACTTTGGAAAAGCAATATGAAGTGGCAACGTTTGCCGGAGGCTGTTTCTGGTGTATGGTGAAACCGTTTGATGAACAGCCAGGTATTAAAAGTGTCATTTCCGGCTACACAGGGGGAACAGTAGAAAACCCGACTTACCAACAAGTATGTTCAGAGGCAACCGGCCATTATGAAGCCGTCCAAATTACGTATGATCCTGATGTTTTTCCTTATGAAAAATTATTGGAGTTATTTTGGCAGCAAATTGACCCAACCGATCCAGGCGGCCAATTTTATGATCGCGGGCAATCGTATCAACCGGCGATTTTCTACCATGATGAGACACAAAAAATGCTAGCTGAACAGTCAAGGCAAGCACTCCAGGAAAGCGGACGGTTTAAAAAACCAATTGTTACACCAATCTTACCTGCCAAGACTTTTTATCCAGCTGAAGACTATCATCAGCATTACTATAAGAAAAATCGGGCTCATTACGAGTCCTATCATGTAGGCTCAGGACGTGCTGGCTTTATTCAAAGTCATTGGGGGGAGAAAAAGTGAAAAACAAAGATCTAGAACAATTGAAAAAGGCATTAACACCGATACAATATGAAGTCACGCAAAATAATGGCACAGAACCACCGTTTCGAAATGAATATTGGAATGAAACGAGAGAGGGGATCTATGTAGACCTTGTCTCAGGGAAGCCGCTGTTTAGTTCGTTGGATAAATTCGATGCCGGCTGCGGTTGGCCGAGTTTCACCAAACCGATTCAAGATGAAGAAGTAATCGAGAAAGCGGATCATAGTCACTATATGATTCGGACCGAAGTAAGAAGCAAATCGGCCGATTCTCATTTAGGACATGTATTTAATGACGGTCCAGCCCCGACAGGCTTGCGTTATTGCATTAACTCTGCCGCATTACGGTTTATTCCGAGTGATAAACTGGAAGAGGAAGGTTACGGAGAATTCACGAAGCTATTTGAAGCAAAATAAAAAGCCGCGATTGCGGCTTTTTTTATTTCGACTTTTGTTTTGTGGTTGAAGTCATTCCGCCTGAAAGGATAAATTTCATCGCTTCCTCAGGTTTGACATCAATAATTTCTACTTGTTCCTTTGGAATTAAAAAAGTAAACCCTGCAACCTGGAAGGTTTGCGGAATATAAACGGCCACATGGTCTTTTAACGGAGAATAGAAATCTTCCAATTGATCTGATGTAATAAAACCGAGGCTCCGCATCTCAGTTCCTGGAACCACCACTAGGGCCACCTTGGAAAAGGATTTTTTCTCGCCAAGAAAGGATTGAACGGTGTCCTTAATAACGGAATAGATCGTTTTTACAACAGGAATCCTATCGAGAAGAATATCAATCAATCTGATGATTTTCCCCGAAATATATTTCGTAGAAAGCCAGCCTAAAATAGTAATTAAAATCAGGGTCGACAGTAAGCCAATCCCAGGTATGTAATCCTCCTGTAAATAGGGCTTCAGGGTATTACCCAATAAACCATCTAAAAATAGAAAGGTTTTGTATATGACATAGATCACAAGGATGATAGGGACAATGGTTAAAATACCGTTAATAAAATTTTTCACAATGGATTTCAT
>NZ_JBALOS010000048.1:8808-9984 GCF_036962765.1 Neobacillus drentensis | reverse complement strand
TATTGTTGATTTTGGCACCTTGTTGATTGGAGCATATTTTAATTAATATAGTTAAATGTTCAAAATCGGGAAGAGTGAATTCAAAAGTGATTAAAGCTGTATTATTTGATTTAGATGGAACGTTATTAATATAAAAAGTCACCATTCTTGGTGGCTTTTTATTTTTCTAAAAAAACAAAGGACAATTCTCTGAATCTAAAAAATAATTAGTTATTTACAAGATAAATATAAATGTATATAATCCTATATAAATACTAGGAATTGGTAGGGCGTGCGATATGAGTATAGGGATTACTTTGATGGGTTTACTTGTAGGTTTTTTGGTTGGGTTGACTGGAGTAGGGGGAGCAGCACTCCTAACCCCTGTCTTAATTTTAATTGGGGTTAATCCTTCAATTGCTGTTGGTACAGACCTTGTTTATAATTCCATTACGAAATTTTTCGGACTTTTTCAGCATTGGAGACAAAAAACAGTTAATCTTCAGATGGTTAAGTATTTAGCGATAGGAAGTATTCCTAGTGCGGTGGTAGCGATAGGCGGCCTTCACTATTTTGAATCTTATTACCATAATCAAGAACAGATTATCAGGCATTCCCTCGGATATATACTGATATTTGTTTCACTGGCTATCATAATTAGAACATTTGTGGAGAAAAAATTAAGACCTAATCGTTGGCAATTAAAACCTTTGAAAGAAAAGAAGATGCTAACGATCTTAATTGGATGCATTTTTGGATTTATTGTTGGACTTACATCTCTAGGTTCTGGCTCTTTATTTGCTGTGGCAATGATCTATCTGTATCAAATGAAGACATCAGAGATGGTAGGTACGGATATAACTCACGCGTTTCTTTTGGTTTCGGTCGCAGGATTGCTTCATATTGGATATGGTAATGTGAACTATATGCTTGTTGGAAATTTACTCATGGGATCAATTCCAGGAGTTTTGATAGGTAGCAGCATATCTGCAAAGGTTCCGACAAGACCGCTCCGAACCATTGTTGCTGTTTTAATTTTTGTAAGTGGACTAAAGTTAATCTAAGAGGTATTCAAAAAAGTAGTCTAATTTCTGCTTAGTAAGTTCCACTGATATGGCCGCCCAATTGGGCGTTTTTTTTCAAATAGGGATATGATAAATAAGGATTGAAAAAGTTGGTTGAGGAGAAGGTGTTGAC
>NZ_JBALOS010000048.1:0-8763 GCF_036962765.1 Neobacillus drentensis | reverse complement strand
ACAAAAATGATTAAAAATACATTGGAGGGTCATCATGAAAATCGTAACAATCGTAGGTAGTTTAAGAAAAGAATCTTATAACATGCATCTTTTTAAAACCATGCAAGACCGTTATAAGGGCAAAATAGACATGGAAATTACGGATATCCGGTCTCTGCCTCATTTTGACCAGGACGAGGAAAATACCCCTCCACAAGCAGTAAAAGAATTTAAAGAGTCTATTGCAAGCGCAGATGGTGTTCTCATCATTACTCCAGAATACAATTGGTCCATACCAGGTGTTTTAAAGAACGCCTTGGATTGGGCTTCTAGGGTCGACAAGGTTTTTATTGGTAAACCAGTAATGGCATTAGGCGTGACTCTTGGCATGCTCGGTACAGTCCGGGCTCAAATGCATTTACGTGAAATTCTAGCTGCACCTGGGATTCAGGCTAAAATTCTTCCACCAGGAGGAAATGAGGTACTGATTGGTTTGGCGAATCAGAAGTTTGATGAACAAACAGGTCAGTTGGTTGATGAGGGGACACTTCGTTTCTTAGATAGTAAGGTAGATGCGTTTATTAATTTTGTAAAGTCAGTCTAAATTTCCCATAATCCACAGGTAGGTGGCAATTGGGAGATTGTAGATCATCAAAATTTGAACTAAGTAAGTCTTAACCTTGTAATAATTAATCCAAAAAACGGGAGCTTTTCTACAAAAGTAGAATGGCTCCTTTTTTAATTGCCATCCTCTATTTTTTTTCCCCGTAAAGCTCATCTAAGTGCAATATATGTGTCAACCCCCATTTATGCATTGACACCAAAAGTGGCATTAATCCTTTTCCGTATTCGGTAATTGAATATTCAACTTTTGGAGGAATTTGTGCATAGACTCTCCGATTAATAATATCGTGATATTCTAATTCTCTTAATTGAGTTGTGAGCATTTTTTTCGTTACATCTGGGATTAATCGTTGAAGTTCACTGAAACGTAAAGTTCCCTTATCTAAGATATGATAAAGAATAACTGGCTTCCATTTTCCAACAAGAATATCAAGAGCCGTTTCAATCGTACCATTACATTCAGTGGACATGTAGATTCCTCCATTAAGGTATCTTTTTGTATACTATGTCACATTAATGTGCCTACTTCCAAGAAGACTTCTTAGGGATTATTATAACCGTATAAGCTAAGTCAAAACAAGGAGGAATTGGAAGAAAGTTCCTATATTGTTTACGGTTGTTATGGCTCGTGCAGTATTCACACACTTCAATGTTGTCAAGGTTTTGGGGTTGCTATGATGCCTTTCATTCTTATTTTTACTGTCGTCGTGTTTTATGGTCTGCGATAAATCATTACACCAAGAACATTGTGAAAAGGAGAGGTTGAGTCATGAATATTGCGTTATGGATTGTTCAAATTATGTTAGGATTAGCTTTTATTATGGCCGGATCTATGAAGGCGTTTCAATATGAGAAAGCTAAGTCGAGCATGCCTTGGGTAAAAGAGTCTGCAAAAGGATTGGTTATCTTTATCGGGGTAGCCGAGCTACTTGGAGGACTTGGTTTGATTTTACCTTATACGATAGGAACCGCACCTATACTTACACCGATTGCTGCTATTGCACTTGGGGTAGTCATGATTCTGGCCGCAGGATTTCACGCAAAGAGGAAAGAAAATTCGGCAATCGGGATGAATATCATTTTATTAGTGCTAGCAATATTTGTGGCAATTGGACGTTGGTAGAAGGAGTATATAGAAAATAGGCCCCGAATATCAGAGGTTGATATTCGGTTTTTTGGTTCTAAAAAATAGACAAGTTCAGAATTCTTTCTGGATAAAGGATTTTATAAGAACCTTGGATTAAAGAGAACAAAATCAGGAATGGCAAGGTACTTAAACCCTAGTCTTGCTAGTGAGTATTTAGATTGACTATTATTTTTTGAGCAATCATAAAGCATTTTATTTAAGATCTGGCTTCCAAATGAGTGGTAAAATATTTATTACAAAAAATAAAACCGACCAATCTAATGGAAAAGGGTCGGTTTAATTATATTCAATATTGTTTAAGATATACTTTTTACGATCTGAGTTAGCCCCACACTAATAGGTGTAGCTGGACGTCCCAAAAGTTTTTCAAAATCGTTACTCTCGATTTCGAGGGTACCTTCTCGAATGTCTTTTTGAATGTTAACAAGAAAAGGAAGGAGGAAATCTGGTACACCAGCACCTTTCATAATGTCAGCATAAGTAGTATCATCCACTTGTTGTACAGGTACGTCTTTACCCAATATAGTACCAAGTGAAGATACAAGTTCTTCTTGAGTTAATAACTTTCCAGAAAGCTCGTAAATTGTGTTTTCATGACCGTTCCCTGATAGTACTGTTGCGGCAGCTTCAGCATAATCCTGTTGTAACGCCCAACCTACTTTTCCAGTTCCTGCAGAAGTTACCCAAGGGGCTCCTGCTAAAACAGCCTGGATGCTGGAGCTTTCATTCTCCATGTACCAATTATTGCGTAAGAAAGAATAAGGAATGCCTGTTTTTAGGATAGCTAACTCTGTTGCCTTATGTGTAGGAGCAAGGAAGTTTTTACTTTCCTGTGCGTTCACTAAACTAGTATAAGCAATAAATTTAACTCCAGCACGCTCTGCTGCAGCAACCGCATTTTTGTGCTGTTTAATTCTGGTTTCATTGTCCCCATCTGCAGAAATAATTAATAGCCTGTCGATACCTGAAAAAGCAGAATCCAGTGTATCTGGACGGTCAAAATTTCCTTCGCGAACTTCTACACCACGAGCGCGTAATCCTTCAGCTTTCTCTGGGTTACGAACACTCACAGCAAGTTGATTTGCTGGAATAGTTTTCAATAATGTTTCTACAACTTTTGTCCCCAATTTTCCTGTTGCTCCAGTTACTAACACTTTCATTTTCTATACCTCCAATTATATTTTTTAATATCATCCTAATAGAACGTTCAAATTTAACTTGTATTCATTTTGAATACCTGTATTCATAATAGATACTTCTTGTTTTTTTGTCAACTGATTTAATAAAGTTTTTTTATTTTTGACGAATAGTAAGGTATAATACGTTGTAATCAAATTAAATACATGTTGGTTCTGTGTAATCAATGTAATCATATATGAAGTAGGTGAATGAATATGTCCATCAGCACACGATTTTCCGTTGGTATTCATATATTAGCTCTTATTGAATTAAATAAAGAGGGGATAAGTTCATCGGAATTTTTAGCAGGAAGCGTAAACACAAACCCAACCTTAATAAGAAAAATTATGGGTATGCTAAAAAAAGCAGGGTTAATCGTAGTACAACCAGGTATTGCTGGAGCAAAACTAGCAAAGGAACCATCTAATATAACATTACTAGACGTTTATAAAGCAGTTGATGTGGTCCATGAAAAGGAATTATTTAGTGTGCATGAAAATACGCACCCTAATTGTCTTGTGGGCAGGAACATTCAAGAATCTATCACTCCTATATTGTCAGCAGCCCAATTAGCAATGGAAAAGGTCTTAGGAAATGTTTCCATTGAAGACATTGTTAAGGATATTGTTGAAAAAGAGAAATTTAATATACAATAATAAATTTGGCCCTGTTAATGAAGGCTGTTGATATTCTTATTGAACAACTGTCACAAGCATAAAATTATATCAATATAATTTTGTAATAAAATTGTAATTTTGCTGAGATGTCATTGTTACACCTTTCTAGTATATTTAAACTACCAAATCACACTAGGAGGTAACAATCATGCTTAAGAAATTCATCGTAGCATTTGTTCTTATCGTTTCTTCTGGCTCTTTGTTTGCTAACATGGGTGATAAAGCGGAAGCAGCTTATTATAATACAAAAGCAGTTACGGTTGCAAAGTCTCATATAGGCGTACCTTATCGTTGGGGCGGAATGTCACCAAGCGGTTTTGATTGTTCAGGGCTTGTAAAATTTTCATATGCAAAAGCTGGAAGAACGCTAAACCGTACAGCCGCTCAAATGTTCTATGGAAATGGATATCGTATCTATTCTTATATACAACCAGGTGATTTAATGTTCTTTGCTCCAACAAAGGCAAGTAGACCGACACATGTTGCAATGTATATCGGGAATGGTAAAATGATTATGGCTTCTTCATCAAAAGGAGTTATGATTACAACTACAAACAACCCATACTGGCATCCAAGATACGTTGGAACAAAACGCGTTTAAAGACCATCTTTTAAGATGGTCTTTTTTTTATGTATATAAACAGTTTCTTCCTGAAAAATAAAAAATAACTGGAACAAGAGGCTACTTCAGTAAAAAAAATGTACAAATTATTGGGGCAATTTGCTGGGAAACGTTGTGCTTGTCGTTTCTTTAAACAGATGAATGGAAGTATAAAAGCTTTGGTAAATATAAGAAGAGATGATCACCCTTTTGATAATAGAGGGGTTATTATGAAAAAATGGTGAAAGTTATTTTGATCGTGCCAGCTACCATCCAATTACTGGAGGATGCCTGAGACTTTTTTGAATTTTTTTAAAAAAAGATTTCTAAATATTCAACAATTAAAGTATAATAAAAAACAATAAAGAAGTTACTGCAACAAATTTAAATTATGAAGCATTTCCTGCATGAATAGGAGGAACGTATGAAAAGCTTTGAAACGATGATTAAGGAAAAATATGAAACTTTGTCTCCAGGGCAAAAAAAAGTAGCAAAACATCTAATAGAGAAACTGGATGAAGCAGCTTTTAACACAGCTACGATGATTGGACGAAAGGTAGAAGTTAGTGAAACCACTGTCATCCGTCTTTCATATGCGTTGGGATTTAATGGTTTTAGCGATATGCAGCATTACATTCAGCAGCAGATCGTAAACAAAAGTTTGCATCCATTTAGCTCAGATCCGAAAATCGAAAATCGAGTAGAAGAGCACACCTCTCTATTCACAGAAATCTTGGAAAAGGATATCCTTTCCCAACGACAAACGAATCATCAGCTCAATGAAACAGAACTATGGAAGGTCGTTGATGAATTAATCAAAGCAGATCGAATCTTCATTTTGGGAATGGGTGCATCCTATGCACCAGCCCACTGGTTTTCTTTTCAACTTCACTCTCTACGCGATCAAGTCACGCTTTGCCCCTCAACGGGAGAGATTTATGAGCGGTTGGGCGATTTAAGTGATCACTCTGTTTTATTTGTAATCTCGTTCCCTCGTTATTCGAAGGAAACCCTGCATATTGCAGAGTGTGCCAAAAAACAGGGAGTTCCATTAATTTGTGTTACAGATCGTTTATTGTCTCCAATCGGTCGAATCGCTGATTATACATTGACAACGGAGGAAGATTCCGAATCGGCCGCCCATTCGATCACACCAGCGATCATTTTGTTGGATTTTATCATTGCCGGGATGAAAGTGAAAAATTCGGATCAGATCCAAGCAAGACAGCAGAAATTAGAAGAGCTTTACTCGAACTATGGTGTTTTTGTTGAATGACCAAAGGAGAGGAGATATTTTATGAGCCAGCTTATTGATTTTATTAACGACCAGGAACAAGCGATTCTAAGGACATATGCTGAACTGCACCAAATGGCTGAGCCAAGCTGGCAGGAACAAAAGACCTCAAACTTTATTAAGGCAGTATTAACTGAAGCGGGGATACCATTTAAAACATACGAAGGGCATTTTGGTATTGTTGCCGATATTCCAGGAGAAGGCAACGAGATAGTCGCTTTACGTGCCGATATGGATGCCCTATTACAGGAAGTGAATGGAAAGGTTCAACCCAATCATTCCTGTGGGCATGATGCCCACAGCACTATGGTACTACATACAGCATTGGCTTTTGCGGCTTGTAAACCTTATCGATCGAAGCCGGTTCGTTTCATTTTTCAACCAGCAGAGGAGAAAGGTGAGGGTGCACTACAAATGATGCAAGAAGGAGCTTTGGATGGTGTCCATTACTTATTTGGTGTTCATCTTCGTCCATGGGATGAAGTTCCAATGGGAAAAGTAGCTCCTGCGATTGTTCATAGCGCCTGTGCCACCATTTACGGGGTAATTAAGGGGAAGCAAGCACATGCATCCCGTCCACAGGATGGCAACAATCCGATCGAAGCTGCATCTTACTTAATCCAGGCCTTGCAAAACATTCGCTTAAAAAACCAGGATTCTTTTTCTATTAAAATGACAGGCTTACATGCTGGCGGAGGTTCCTCCAATGTCATTCCCGAAACCGCAAATTATATTTTGGACTTACGGGCAACAACCAATGAAGCAATGGATGAACTGCAGTCCCGAGCATTGGACTTGCTAGAGAAGGTAGGTGCTTTGACTGGGACACGTATAAGCGGAACTGTGAAAGAATTTGTACCTGCCGCAAGATTAAATAGGGAGGCTATTAAGATAGCAAAGGATGCAGCTGCCGCTGTCATGGGTGAAGAAAATGTAGAGGACAACTGTATATCACAAGGGGGCGAAGATTTTCACTTCTATACCCTTCAAAATCCGGAGGTAAAGGCGACCATGCTTGGATTAGGCTGTGACTTGCGTCCTGGACTTCACCACCCAGACATGCAGTTTAATCAGAAGGCGCTCCTTTATGGAACGAAAATATTAACTAGTCTACTTTATAATGCTGCTTCAAAAAATAAAAGTGTCATCTAATTAAGTAACAGGAGGAAGGTTACTCAAAATGGATTTACAAGATCCGATTATATTACGTATGTTACAAACGGCAGAAGAATTGACTGCCGTTAGAGACTTAGAAAGTTTGGTATGGGCTGACGAGGATCCGGTCCCAGTTAACCATAGTATCGCTGTTGTTAAAAATGGCGGAATGGTGATTGGAGCTTTTTCTGGAGCTCGTTTAATTGGATTCCAGTATAGCTTTCCTGGATTTGATGGTAAAACTGTTTATCTATGTTCGCATAGCATGGGGATTCACCCCGATTTTCGGAAAATAGGGATCGGAGAAAAATTAAAGGTAAGGCAGCGTGAAGAAGCACTTAACATGGGCTATCAACTAATCACGTGGACGTATGATCCACTGGAAACAGTCAATGGCTACCTTAATTTAAGCAAATTAGGTGGAGTATGTACGCAGTATATTGAGAATTGCTATGGTGAAATGCCTGATATCCTTAATGCAGGCTTGCCTTCTGATCGCTTTTTAGTGGAATGGAACATAGCTGGTGCAACGTCGAAGCGGAGGGATGATTCTGCAGATCTCTATGAAGTGCCGCTATTAATTGATGTGGAAATGGATGCCCAGGGATTTCCGGTTCCGAAGTCTGTCTTTCTTGATTACGAGGATGCAGATGTCCTGTATGTACCCGTCCCAAATCAATTCCAATCCATTAAATCGAATAATTTGAAGGCTGCATTGGAATGGCGAATGAAAACCCGCAAGGTTTTTACCCATTATCTGAGTAAAGGGTGGATGGTTACTGCATTACGGAAGAGTGATCATACTTACCTTCATCACTATGTAATATCTAAGAAACGTACTTAACGGAATGAGGGATATATAGATGGAAATACAACGAATTGTGTTAAGACATATGAAAATGGATCTTTTACACCCCTTCACGACAGCTGTAGGGACAGAATATGATAAAGATTTTATCTTGGTCGAAGTCAAAACAAAGGATGGTATTACAGGATGGGCTGAATCCGTGGCTGCGATTGATGCCACTTATAAGGAAGAGACTGTCAAAACCAATTGGCATATGATGGAGGATTTTATGATTCCACTTCTTCTAAAAGAGCCGATATCTCATCCTGATGAGGTCTCCGAACGGTTTCTTCATGTTCGTGGGAATTATATGGCAAAGGCTGCCCTTGAAGGGGCGATTTGGGACGCTTATGCTAAACAGCAAGGAGTAAGTCTTGCGAGTGCCCTTGGAGGAACATTAGAAAAGATTGAAGTCGGCATCAGCATCGGGATTCAGGATACTATCGAAGAATTATTAGCTTTGATTGAGAGCCATTTACAAGAAGGATATAAACGTATCAAGGTGAAAATTCAACCGGGTTGGGATTTAAATATTTTAGCAGAGATTCGAAAACACTACCCTGATATTCCATTAATGGCTGACGCAAATACCGCCTATACCTTAGCTGATATCGATACCCTTAAGGCAATGGATCAATTCAATTTAATGATGATCGAGCAGCCATTGGGCTATGATGATATTGTCGATCATGCACAGCTTCAAGCACAAATAGAGACACCCATTTGTCTGGATGAGAGTATTCATAATGTTGAAGATGTGAGAAAGGCAATTCATCTAGGAAGCTGTAAAATTATTAACATTAAGATAGGCCGTGTCGGAGGCTTAACTGAGTCCAAAAAAATCCATGATTTATGTGCGGCGAATGGGATTCCGGTTTGGTGTGGAGGTATGCTTGAAGCTGGAGTTGGAAGGGCACATAATATCGCGATAACCAGCCTGTCTAATTTTTCACTTCCAGGTGATACCGCTGCTTCTGCCCGTTACTGGAAGGAAGATATTATTGATCCAGAGGTAATAGTCGAAGATGGGATGATTACGATTCCAAAACAACCTGGTATTGGATATGAACCAAATCGTGAGCAGATTGAAAAGTATACCTTGTATAGTCGTACATTCCATTCATAATTTAGATATAGTAAACGGACTAACTAATCGCAGTTAGTCTTTTTTTTTGAAAAAATATTATATAGACGATAATAATGACTTAAAGTAAAATAAGAAAATATGTAGTTTAAATAGGAATATTCAGCGTTTTGAAT
>NZ_JBALOS010000047.1:61894-62363 GCF_036962765.1 Neobacillus drentensis | reverse complement strand
ACTTAATTGTGTTCCAAGATAGGCATATTTTACATATCCAAAAAGAAACCATGGAAATGATTGTCTTTAAGGAAAAATAGGTATTTTCATTAGTACAAGAGTAATCCCTTCAACATAGGCTGTAATGTAAACAAAATTATGAAGGGAGATTATTATATGTACCTTGGAACAAATTTTTTACCGCCTGTTGTTCATCCAACTCAACAAATTGTGAACCATACGTTTTCAACCACAGTGGTTCCCCATATTCACCCTGTTCACACAACTACGGTGAATCACCACTTGTATCAACATAAACATTTTTGCCCGCAAACTGCGTCATGCGCTGAAGAGGTATGCAATCAGCAAATTAACTGCTGTAACCCATGTGCACCAATTGCCCCAATTGCCCCTATGCCAGCAGTTTTACCTGCTGCAAATGCTTTACCAAATGTTTTGCCAGGAGGCCCAGGAGGCCCAGGCTTCGGTC
>NZ_JBALOS010000047.1:0-61807 GCF_036962765.1 Neobacillus drentensis | reverse complement strand
TCGGTCCAGGAGGCCCAGGATTTGGACCTGGACCATTCATGGGACCTAGACGCTAATAGGGAAATGGCGATTACAGGGGCTTTTTAGCCCTTGTTTTTTATTTTTTCTTACTACATGATATGCTTGTCCTTGTCCAAATGTTTGTCCATTTTAAAAAAATTTCTTTATTGAGGAGAACATTTCTAGATGAAAGTTCTTGCCATATCAGGTTATAAACCGTTTGAATTAGGTATATTTAAAAACGACCACCCATCGGTGTTTTTTATAAAGGCTGCCATAAAGAAATCATTACTACCAATGGTGGAAGAAGGGTTAGAGTGGGTGCTGATAAGCGGTCAGTTAGGAGTGGAACTATGGGCTGCTGAGGTTGTTTTTGAATTACAATTGGAATTTCCTGATTTAAAACTCGCGGTAATAACACCATTTCTAGACCAGCAAGCATCGTGGAAGGAAAATAACCAAGAATGGTATGAATCTATTCTTGCCCAAGCAGATTTCGTTGATTCAGTTACGAAAAAGGGATATGAAAAGCCCTGGCAGTTTCGGTTGAAAAATCAATTTTTTATTGAAAAAAGCGAAGGACTCCTCCTTCTTTACGATCAGGAAAAGGAAGGAAGCCCAAAATATCTTTATGAAATGGCTTTGGAATACCAAAAGAATCATCCATACCCGATTGAACTTATTACATTTTATGATTTACAAATGATTGTCGAAGAAGAACAATTAAAACAAGATGATTTTTAGGTTTTGGTTATTTTTATGGTAGTTATCCCATATATTGAATTGATTTTAAAATTATAATACTTACAAAACAAATGAAAATTGACAAAACTACATATTTTTGAAAAAATAATAGGTAGTGATTGGCGAATACCGAGGTGAATAGAATGCTGTCAGATAAAGTGAAATTAACAGCGAAGGATATTTTAGAAAAAGAGTTTAAGTCTGGAGTACGCGGTTATAAACAAGAAGATGTTGATAAGTTTTTAGATCTAATCATTAAAGATTATAGTACATTTCATCAAGAGATTGAAGAACTTCAACAGGAAAACCTCCGTCTCCGAAAACAGCTTGAAGATACTTCAAAAAGGCAGCCAGCAGCACAACCTGCAGGAACAACAAATTTTGATATCTTGAAGCGTTTATCCAATCTTGAAAAGCATGTTTTTGGTAACAAGCTCTACGATTAACAAAAAATAGGGAAATTTCCTGTTAATAACCATTGAATTACCAGCGTGAAATACATATAATAAATTGTATTCATTAATAACGTTCGGGTAATCGCTGTAAGATGCATTTGCATTCTTGCAGAGGAAAGTCCATGCTCGCACGAGCTGAGATGCTCGTAGTGTTCGTGCCTAGCGAATTCATAAGCTAGGGCAGCTGGGGCTAGCATCCAGTTGACGGCCGGGAAAATACCTAAGTCCTATTTGGATATGGTATGAATACCTATAAAAGTGCCACAGTGACGGAGCCTTTCCAGAAATGGAAAGGGTGGAACGGGTAAACCCCACGAGCGAGAAACCCAAATAATGGTAGGGGCACTTTCTCTGAGGAATTGAACAAGGAGAAGGACAGGTTCAAGTTTGAGCCTGTAGATAGATGATTACCACCTAAGTACGAGACACACCCGTGTCGTTTGTAGTACACTGGTACAGAACATGGCTTACAGAACGTTATTAATGGGAATGTATGCTGGATTAAACGGCTCTCCTAATTAGGAGGGCTTTTTATTATTATTGATGAACAAATTGCATTTGATAACTACTTTTTGTCAATAATGAAAGCGAATTAAAGAATATTCATATTAACCAATAACATACATACAAATGAAATGAATTAAGGGTGAAATAATGGGAAAATATCAATTAATAGCTACTGCTGCAATGGGGCTTGAATCATTAGTTGCCAAAGAAGTCCGGGCATTAGGATACGACTGTGAAGTAGAAAATGGAAAGGTCACCTATACAGGGGATGAATATGCAATAGCCCGAAGTAATTTATGGTTACGAACAGCGGACAGAATTAAGATCAAGGTCGGAGAATTTAAGGCGTATACCTTCGATGAATTATTCGAAAAAACCAAGGCGCTTCCATGGGAAAAATTCTTACCTGAAGATGCTGAATTTCCTGTTGTTGGTAAATCTGTAAAGTCAAAGCTCTTCAGTGTTTCTGATTGCCAGGCAATTGTTAAAAAAGCAGTAGTGGAGCGAATGAAACAACACTATAAGCGAAGTACATGGTTTGAGGAAACTGGAGCTTTTTTTCGCATCGAAGTGGCGCTTCTAAAGGACGTTGCAACCATAACCATTGACACAAGCGGTCAAGGGCTCCATAAACGCGGCTATCGTGTCGACCAAGGTGAGGCACCCCTTAAGGAAACTCTAGCTGCAGCACTTGTTCTACTTACTAACTGGAAAGCAGACCGTCCATTTATCGACCCTTTCTGTGGATCTGGGACGATTCCGATTGAAGCAGCAATGATTGGTCAAAATATCGCTCCAGGCTTTAACAGGGAATTTGTTTCTGAGCGGTGGGATTGGATCCCAGCGAAGGTTTGGGAAGACGCTAGAAATGAAGCGGAAGACTTAGCAAATTACGATCAGCCCTTAGATATTTTAGGAACAGATATCGACCATAGAATGGTGAAAATTGCCCAGGATAATGCATTTGAAGCTGGATTTGCGGACCTAATCCATTTCAAGCAAATGCAGGTTAGAGATATTTCTACGAATAAGCAATACGGTGTTATCATCGGGAATCCTCCATATGGAGAAAGACTCGGGGATAAAAAAGCAGTCGAACATATGTATAAAGAAATGGGCCAGGCATTCGAAGCACTTGATACATGGTCAAAGTATATCTTAACTTCCAACGAGCAGTTCGAACAATTTTATGGTAAGCCCGCTACAAAAAAGCGAAAGCTCTTTAATGGCTTTATTCGTACGGATTTATATCAATATTGGGGAAAAAAACCTCCTCGTCAAAATGAACTAAATAAAGATGAATAAATCGAATTAACATTATTTTTGTTGTATCACATGAAAGTTTTTTGGGGAGGGTACCATGCAAAAAAAACGTATGCCATTTGAGATTGCAAAAACTGAATCCTTTTATGATAAATTAGGTGAATGGATCGGTGACCTATTCTATGATATTTTGCCAGAAGCAGGATTCGAACTAAGAGATGAACAGATATTCATGGCTTTTCAACTTGAAAATGCCTTCAAAGATAAAAAAGTCATGTTTGCTGAAGCGGGAGTTGGAACGGGGAAAACAATTGTTTATTTGCTTTATGCCATTATGTATGCCCGCTATACTAATCGCCCTGCTGTCATTGCTTGTGCAGATGAGACATTAATTGAGCAATTAGTTAAAAAAGAGGGAGATATCGCCAAGTTGGAGAAGGTTCTTGGACTTGATATCGATGTCCGCTTGGCTAAATCTCGAGATCAATACCTGTGTTTAAAAAAACTAGATCAAACTAAGAGTAATGATTTTTCGGATGATATTTCAAGTATTTATGAAAACCTACCCGATTTTGTGCATTCTGTAGGTTCTATGCAAACCTTTGAAAGGTATGGGGACAGAAGGGATTACCCAACTTTATCGGATGAAAAATGGAATGAAGTAAGTTGGGATGCTGTCCAAGATTGTTTTTCTTGCGAAAAGCGTCACCGCTGTGGACTGACCTTACACCGTGAATATTACCGACACGCTGAGGATTTAATCATCTGTTCACATGATTTTTACATGGAGCATATATGGACAAAGGAATCAAGAAAGCGTGAAGGACAGCTGCCATTATTACCTGAGCATTCTTCGGTTGTGTTTGACGAAGGTCACCTTCTTGAATATGCAGCTCAGAAAGCCTTAAGCTACCGTTTTACGGATTATACCTTAGAAACATTACTTACAAGATTAATGGAAAATGAAGTCCGTGAAAAGACCTTGTATACGATTGAAGAGGCATTATTAGATAATGAGGCATTTTTCGATGTCATTTCACAATTCTCCTCGCTTTCACAAGGGTCGGAAAAACAGATGATTACAAAGCATCCTATGGTTTTGAAGACATGCAGGAAGTTACTAAACAAGCTTCAAACATTAGAGGAAGAATTGGTATTTGAAAGTGAACTATATGTCATTAATGAATATGATTTGAAAATTGTGGAGGAGTATCTGGAGCAAATCACCTATTCTTTATCACTTTTCCTTCAAGAGTTAAATGGAATTACTTGGTTCGAGGAAAAAGGTGGAGAACGAACATTGGTTATTATGCCAAAAATGGTTGAGGAAGTAATGCGTGAAGAAGTCTTTACTCAGAAAAAACCGTTTATTTTCTCGTCTGCAACGCTTGCAAATCAAAAATCATTTGACTATATTGCAACGAGTCTTGGGGTAGACGACTACTTATCATTCTCGGTGTCATCTCCATTTGATTATGATGATAAAATGGCTCTTTACCTGCCAACCTTTAAACATGCCGACATTGAAGGGAAAATGGACTATTTATTAAAGGGAATTCACCAATCTGAAGGACGAGCCCTAATTCTTCTCAATAATAAAGAAGAGTTAGCTCAACTTAAGATGATGTTTTCAGGAAAGGTCCCATATCCCATTTATTTTGAAGGCGATGAAGAAATCAGCACACTTGTCTCTAAATTTCAGAATGAGGAACAGGCGATATTATGTTCCATTCATCTCTGGGAGGGTCTGGATATTCCGGGGAGATCACTTGAAAATGTGATGATATTTTCGCTTCCTTTTCCACCGAATGATCCGGTCTTTACTGCGAAAAAAGCTGGTGTTGATGATCCATTTGCAGAGGTAGACCTCCCGTATATGCTCCTTCGCTTACGTCAAGGTGTTGGACGCTTAATTAGAAGTGAAAAGGATCAGGGATCCGTTCATATTCTATTAGACGAAGTTATTGATGCAAATGTTTTAGAGAATATTAAAGAAGTTTTACCAACACAAGCCAAATCATGATCAAATTAGCAAAGAGGAAGCACTATTCAGAGTGCTTCCTCTTTTATCTTATCTTCCTAATAATCTAAGACCTTCAGGGGTCATTTTGTCTGGAGACCATGCTGGTTCCCAGACAAGATTTACATCCACTTTTCTTGTTTCTTCGATACCTTCCACACAGTATCGAACCCCGCTTGTTATGCTGTCATGGAGTGGGCAGCCGGGTGTGGTTAACGTCATGGTTATAGAAACATCAGCTGATTCCGTAACTTCGATATTATATATCAAGCCAAGGTCCACAACGTTTATGTTTAATTCTGGGTCGTAGACACTGTTTAATGCAGTTAAGATTTTTTCTTTCATATTCATCATAAACACCTCACTATTTTTTTAAAACGCGAAGGATACTGATTGCAATCATAATAAATACCATGGAAAGGATCGACTGTCCGACATTAAACAGGACAGTAATATGAAAAGTTAAGGCGCAAAAGACCGTCAAAATTGCAATTATAAATAAAGAAAACATAGGAGTAACAATTCTTTCATTCATCATCTCTTTTAATGATGGGACCTTGCTTTTCCCTATTTCCTTACTATATTTATAAGTCCACCAAAGAAAAGGTACAATTTTATATAGATAACTAACAATACTTAAGACGATCCAGAGAAATAAATAGGCATAAATAAACGGACCTGCAAGGGTAGAGAATTGGTGTTCCCAAAGCAGGATAAATGCGGTCAAATGAATTAAATTCCCTAACCCAATCGCAACTAATGCGAACGTAAACGGTTTATCTAGTGTTTTCTTTAATCTTTTTTTGATAATAAGACGAATATGCCAGCTGAAAATGGTAAAACCGATTAACAGGAATAAGAAACCGATTTTTAAAAGCAGACTATTATTTGTAAAGAAGGATATCGTTGCTACGACAAGGCCGGAAAAGTAAAAGGCAAAAACATATTTTGCTTGAACCATCGGAAAACCATGGGATAAGGAAAACATCGGCACCATCTTGTAAGAGAAACCGAAAATTAACAGTGTAAACCAGCCGGTAATCCCCATTAATAAATGGGCTTTAAAGATCGACTGATAATATTCCCCAGCAAACCCGGTTTTTAAGCAATAAATCAAGGTAATCCCTAAGGAAATTGTAATGAATAAACAAACTAAAGATGAACCAACAAACGCCGTAAGAATAGTTGGTTTGGCTTGCACTTTAAGGGTCATTAACATTTGGAATAAAAACATTAAGATCCCAAGCAGCATTAGGATTCCAGGAATCATTGCATTTTGCGGTGACCAATATAACATCCCTGAAAATGAAACGATTCCGACTGCTGTTACGAAGAATTGAATAAAACCAAATTTTTCATTCCATATTTTGGTTAGAAATGCAACCGGTACTAGCTGATACATCGCGCCCATCGCTGCCATTAAAGCCCAGCCTAGAACTAATAAATGGGCTGAAGACCAGATAACGGGGATTCTAAAATTCCCTGCTCCCATTAATTTTCCATTCACTAATAATAGAATTTGTGAAAGCACCAATGCTATTAAGCTATACAAAATAAATGAAAATGGAAGTTTAATATTTGTTTCACTTCCCATATTTTGAGAAAGCATGTTCATTCACCCCAAATACCGGAAGATTGCAATTTTAAAACTTCCGTCATTTTGTTGATCTGTGCGCTGCTTGTAACCCAATTCCTCGAGTTGTTCATAAAGAAACATCGGTCTCCGGCCATTAATGATGGTTAATGTTTCATTTTCTTCTAGGGTCTCCAAGGCTGCTAAGGTTCTCATCATTGGTTGTGGAGGTTCTAAACCGCGATTATCTAAGATCATGAATTTACACCGTCTTTCTTAAGCTTTCTTTGTGAATGTTACTTTCCAGTACTTCTTATCAATTTCTTCTTCCGCGTGCGTGAAGCCTTTTACTTTTAAAACTCCGAACAATGGAACTGGTTTAAAAGGGGCATGAAGGATAAAAATATCATTATCCTTTACCTCCTTAATAGCCTCCATAATTTTTTGAAAGGGTTCGATTTTATTCTTTAAATCCTCTCGTACATCAAGTTCAATAATTCTTTGCTCCATCGTATTACCACTCCTTTTAACTAATCGAAAAAATTAATTTATTAATAGAATAATTCCTGTTGAAGTGCTTCTCGGTCAATTAGATAGAAACCATCCTCATCGAGGGTAACAAAGTTTTTCTTTTTCACTTGATTAATCGTTCTACTTACAGTCTCTCGTGAAGTACCAATCATATTGGCTAATTCACGATTGGTGAACTGTGTGGTGAGCCTATATCGGCCATCAACCATTTCACCGTTTGATTGACAAAGCCGAATGAGCAATAAAATAATTTGTTCAAACGTATTGTGGAGAACTTGTGCTTCTAGCCTTCCTTGCAAATCTACTATTTTTTCACCCAATACTTTAAATAGCTTAATGCAAAGCTCAGGATAGGAAAGTAGGATTTCTTCAAACTTATCAATGGGGATGATGATTAGATTTGCATCCTCCATTACTTCTGCATGGGCTGGAAATTTTCCCTTTCTGAAAAATCCTGCATGAGGAAACATTTCACCAGGTTCAAGGACAGATATTAGTTGTTCTTTCCCTGATTGATCTGTTTTGCAAATCTTAATTTTTCCACTATGAATAAAGAAAACTCTGTCAAGTGGATCATCCTGCATAAAAACATACATCTTATGTTTATAACACCGAGTTTGAGCAATCTTCACGATTGGCTCTAGTTCTTCTATAGTCAATTCTTTAAAGATTGGAACAACAGATAACCTTTTCACTATGTCCTCTTGCTTCATTAACATCACCTTCGTATTAGTAATTCTGAATTAGTTAAATTGTAGCAGTGTTTACATTGATATAATGTGACCTCCGTCATAGGAAACTAGTTTTTATGAAAATTATTCTCAGTATGGAAGGTAGTGTGGTATTTATCACAGGAAAAGGATGAAATGCTTCACTTTGTGACGGTCTTGTGAAAGTTACAATACGAACTGTAATGAAACACGAGAGGATGAATGTCATGGAAATACAACGGGGGACAACACAAAAAAAAGTGGTGAAGACAAATAAAAATGTAATGCTGAAATCAATTTTAGTAATCACCATTTTACTCAGCTTCACCGTATTACTTGTTGGCGGTTATTGGATTTTTAAAGAACAGGCACCAAGACCAGTTGAGGTGACAAATGAAGAAGGAGACATTCTGTTTACGAAAGATACCATTATGGGCGGTCAGGCAGTTTTTCAAAAGTACGGCTTAATGGATTATGGTACCGTTCTAGGACACGGTTCCTATATGGGTCCTGATTATACTGCGGAAGCTCTAAGGCTATATACAGAGGGAATGCAGGACTATAAAGCAAATGAACAATATAATAAAGACTTTGCTTCATTAAATGAAGATGAAAAATCGGTTATTAAAAATAAGGTAATAAAAGAAATGCGTAAAAATCGTTATGACTCAGATAGTGATACAATGAAGTTAACAAATGCACAAGCGTTTGGGCTGGAAAGAGTAAGAGAGTACTATAAAAAGGTATTTACTAAAGGCGACGGCTGGGGTTTAAAGGCGAACCTTATTAAGGAAGGGGACATGCCAAAAACAGATCGAGCCTATGTTGCTAAAGGTGATCAAATCACACAAATATCAGATTTCTTCTTCTGGACTGCCTGGCTTTCAAGTACTGTTCGTGAAGGCGATAAAATCACTTATACAAATAATTGGCCATACTATGAAGACGCGGGCAACCAATTATCTTTCTCAGCAATTTGGTGGAGCGGTGCCAGCATTACTCTATTTGTCTTAATGGTAGGAGTGATTCTGTTTGTTTTCTATCGTTATAATTTTGGAATGCAGGAAGCGTATAAAGAAGGTAAATTCCCACAAATTGATTTACGGAAAATGCCAGTGACAAGTTCACAGGTGAAAACAGGAAAATACTTTGTCATTGTTGCTGCTTTATTCTTTGTACAGTGTATGTTTGGGGCATTACTCGCACACTATTATATCGAACCAGATAGTTTCTTCGGAATAAAGTGGATTCACGATATTCTTCCATTTAATATTTCAAAAGGCTATCATCTGCAACTTGCCATCTTCTGGATTGCTACGGCATGGCTTGGAATGGGAATATATGTTGCACCGCTTGTTGGAGGTTATGAACCTAAGAAACAAGGTTTATTAGTAGATATTTTATTCTGGGCACTAGTTGTTCTTGTTGCAGGAAGTATGGTTGGAGAATGGCTTGGTGCAAATGGTTACTTAGGAAACAAATGGTTCTTATTTGGACATACAGGCTGGGAATATATTGAACTTGGCCGGATCTGGCAGCTAATTCTAATCGTAGGTATGCTTATCTGGCTGTTCATCGTTTACCGAGGAATTAAAGCAGGTCTTAAGCGAGAAAATGATAAGGGTGGATTGATACACCTATTATTCTACTCAGCTATTGCTGTGCCAGCATTCTATATCTTTGCACTGTTTATCAATCCAGGCACCAGCTTTACATTCGCTGATTACTGGCGCTGGTGGATTATCCACTTATGGGTAGAAGGTATTTTTGAAGTGTTTGCGGTGGTTGTTATTGGATTCTTAATGGTACAACTTGGTCTAGTAACGAAAAAATCAACAGTAAGACAACTCTATTTCCAACTGATTCTGCTCTTAGGCAGTGGGGTAATTGGAATCGGTCACCACTATTACTATAATGGTTCGGCAGAAGTATGGCTCGCCCTTGGTGCAGTTTTCTCTGCATTAGAAGTTATTCCATTAACTTTATTAATCCTTGAGGCATATGAGCAATACAAAATGATGCGCGAGGGTGGAGTGAATTTCCCTTACAAAGGAACATTCTGGTTCTTAATCTCTGTTGCCATCTGGAACTTAGTAGGTGCAGGTGTGCTTGGATTCTTGATTAACTTACCAGCAGTCAGCTATTTCGAACATGGTCAATTCTTAACTCCAGCACACGGCCATGGATCGATGATGGGTGTATATGGGATGTTCGCATGTGCAGTACTCCTATACTCATTGAGAAACATTGTTAAACCAGAGGCTTGGAATGATAAATGGATTAAAATAAGCTGTATCTTGTTAAACGTTGGACTCGCAGGAATGGTTTTCCTATCCTTGCTTCCTGTTGGAATTATTCAAATTAAAGAAGCATTTAACCATGGATATGCAGCTTCACGTTCAGCATCATTCCTACAAAAGGATATAGTTGAAACATTATTAACTTGGCGCGCGGTGCCTGACACCATTTTCTTAATCGGCGTGGTCATATTGCTGGTATTCTGTATTAAAGCAATCTTTCATTTACGAAAGCCAACCCACAAAGAAGGAGAAAAACTTCCAGTTAAAGATTTATCAATAGATGAAAATTAATCTTAAAGAATCCGCAAAGGTCAGCTTTGCGGATTTTCCTTGTCCACTCTCAAACTTTCGTGGCATTCGAAACAATAAAGCTCTTTCTGCTCGGTATGGACTCCATTAAAAAAGCCATCCAAACAATAAAGATCTTTACAGCAGTTTGTGCACTGTCCAATGAGCTCCTTCATTTGTCATGCCTCCTCTAAAAAAGTAATCATTCTTATCGTACATTTTATCACTTGCGAACCGACATTTACCTATTTTTCTGAATAATGTGCTAAAATTTAATGATGATGAGTAGGGGGGAACGAGATGAATATGGGACTATTAGAAAAAGAGTTTTTGGAATATGTTAAAAAAATGTCTGCGTACAATGAAGCATTAGGATTAATTTATTGGGATTTAAGAACAGGAGCACCAAAACAAGGGGTGGAACAACGATCCGAAGTAATTGGATTGCTTTCATCCGAAGTATTTAAAATGTCTACCTCCGAGGAAATGGCCGCTTATATAGCAAATTTATCAAAACAGCCACTCGCTGAAAAAGCTAAGAAAATCCTCGAGGAATGCAAAAAAGAATATGAACGAAATAAAAAGATCCCCGCTGAAGAATATAAAGAGTTTGTTATTCTCCAATCTAAGGCTGAAAGTGTTTGGGAGGAAGCAAAGGAAAAGTCGGATTTTTCCCTGTTTAGTCCGTACTTAGAAAAACTGGTTGAAAAGACAAAAAGCTTCGTTAGCTATTGGGGGCATGAACAGAATAAATATGATGTGCTATTAGATATGTACGAACCAGGCATGACAATGAAAGTATTAGATCAAGTATTTGGGGAACTAAGAGAGAAAATAGTACCTTTGGTTAAACAAGTTTCAGAGTCTACACACAAGCCTAAAACGGACTTTTTGTTTAAAAGGATTCCAAAAGAAAAACAACGGGAATTAAGTTTGAAAATCCTCGAAAAAATGGGCTATAATCTCAAAGCAGGCAGACTGGATGAAACTGTTCATCCCTTTGCAACTGGATTAAACCCTGGCGATGTCCGTGTTACCACAAATTATAATGAAAACGACTTCCGAACCGCCGTATTTGGTACGATTCATGAGGGCGGTCACGCCTTATATGAACAAAATATTTCAACGGACTTAATTGGAACACCACTTTGCTCGGGAACCTCGATGGGGATTCATGAATCACAGTCCCTTTTTTATGAGAATATTCTAGGACGGAGCTTTTCGTTTTGGAAAAATAATTACCAACTTCTGAAAGAATATGCAACTGGACAATTTGATGAAGTAGAAATTGAGGATTTTTATCGCGCGATTAATGAATCAAAACCATCGTTTATTCGAATTGAAGCGGATGAATTAACATACGTGCTCCATATTATTATCCGTTATGAAATTGAAAAAGGGTTATTTAATGATGAAATTGATGTGAAAGACTTACCAACAATTTGGAATGACAAATATGAAAAATATTTAGGCATTCGTCCCGAAAACGATGCAATGGGTGTCCTTCAAGATGTGCATTGGGCAGGGGGCAGCTTTGGGTATTTCCCATCCTATGCTTTAGGTTATATGTATGCAGCCCAATTTAAGCATAAAATGCTCGAAGATTTTCCAAATTTCAATCAATTAGTCGAGGAAGGTAACCTTTTGCCAATAAAAGAATGGCTGACAGAAAAAATCCATCAGTACGGAAAAATGAAGAAACCGCTTGAAATCTTACAGGATGTCACAGGAGAAGGCCTAAATCCCCAATATTTAATTGACTATTTATATGAGAAGTTTGGAAAGGTTTATTCCTTAAATAAAGCAGGGAAATGATACAAAAAAAGGCTTCAATCGATGAGATTGAAGCCTTTTCCTTATAACATCTACAATCATTTACTCCAAGTTTGGAATCCTTTTGAGCCTGGAGGTGAATTTTGGATAATATCGATAAATGGAATCGTGTAAGCGAAAAGAATAAGGGCTGCAGCAATCCCTAGCCATAATTTCCAGTTTTCAAATACCATTGGTGCCTTTTCTTCAAGATTCTCAGCTACTGCAACAGGGAATTCCTCTTCCCCTTTAGGAGCAAAGAAAGCAAGATTAATGAAAATGATAAGCACAAGAATTATTCCTAAGAACAAAATGGATCCACCAACTGCCTGAGCAATCTGATAAGGAATCCATTCTGCTGCTTGCTTGGCACCGCCATAAGTAGAGAAAGCTGAACGTCTTGGTCCGCCTAGAAGACCTTGGAAGTGCATTGCACCGGACATGAAGGCCATTCCGATAAACCATACCCATGCCTGGATAATCCCTAATTTATTCATAGCCTTTGTTAATTTGCGGCCAGTTAAATGTGGAACAAGCCAATAAGAAATTCCAAAGAACGTTAAAACAACAGATGTTGCAGCCGTTAAATGGAAGTGACCTGTAACCCAAATGGTATTATGAACTACTTGGTCCATTTGGTTGGATGCATTAATGATACCTCCTGCTCCAGCAGGGATAAATGAAGCCATACCGATAAATGGGACGGTAAATCGAGCATCATTCCAAGGAAGGACTTTAAACCAGCCAAAAAGCCCTTTTGCACCTTTTGAACGTCCATATCTTTCAAATGTAGCAAATAACGAGAAGGCCGTCATTAATGATGGAATAATAACCATGAATGTTAAGATAACCTGTAAGAACTTCCAGGCAGGATCAATACCTGGTTCAGTTAACTGGTGGTGGAAACCAACCGGAATCGAAAAGAGCAGGAACAAAATAAAGGACAAACGAGCTAGTGAATCTGAGAAAATTTTTCCGCCAATAATTTTAGGGATAATCGCATACCAGCACATATATGCAGGTAACAACCAGAAATAAACAAGTGGATGACCAAAATACCAAAATAAAGTCCGGCTTACTAATACATCAACAGTATCAACTAATCCTAACGACCAAGGGAGTAATTGGAATAATACCGTTGCTGCAACACCTAGCGTAGCAATAATCCACATAACTGTATTTATTACTGCCATAAAACTCAATAATGGACTAGGCTGTCCTGGGTTGTTTTTCCGCCATTTTGTATAAGTCATGATTTGGGCCGAACCATCAATCCAGCTTCCGATCACAACAAAAGTTAACCCTAAGTAAAAAATCCAATGTGCTTTAAGTGGTGCATAAAAAGTGTAAAGAACGGAAGCTTCCTTCAGTAAAACCATGGTTGCCGCCATTATGGTTCCTGCTAACATGATCCAAAAACCAATCCAGCCAGCCCGGCGTGCAGTATTTGAATGACCGCCAGTAGTTCTGCTTACGGCAGCATATTGAAATCCCATAATAAAAAATGTCGTTAAAACCAATCCCATTAACACACCATGGACGGTTAAGATTTGGTAATAATCAATCCCCCATGGAAGTTCCCATTTACCGGAACGGACAAGGGTTTGTAAAAGCCCCATTAAACCTCCTAGAGCAAGAGCAGCGAATGCGACAAAAAAGTGTGCCATGGAAAGCTTTGCATCACGCGGGTCCACTTTTACTTTTGCAGCTGTTGAGTTAACCATTATTTTTTCACCTCGATCATCGAACTCATTAGATGGTGTCCAGCACCACAATATTCATTACAAACAATTAAATATTCGCCTGACTTATCAAATGTTGTAGTATATTCACTGACATAGCCAGGTTCAAGCATCATGTTAATATTTGATCCAGCAACCTCAAAGCCATGGACAACGTCTTTTGTTGTCGCAATAACTTTCACCTTTGCTCCTAGTGGAACTTCCACTTTTACAGGATTATAGGAGAAGGCGGAAGCAACATATACTAACTCATAGTCCCAATCTTTCCCTTCAACTTTATGTAATCCAGGCTTATCAAATGGTTTCGTTTGATCAACTTTATCGACATTTATGGTAGTTAAACAACTTGGCGGTTTGTTGCCAAGATAGAATGCGCTTACACCTACAACTGTTAAGAAAACTACCAAAGCACCAATTCCGAATGATAGCCAAATTTTTTCGAACTTATGCATATGCATAGTCTTTTCCCCCTTCAATCATTAGAAACGTTCTACGAATAAGTAATAGACACTTACCCAAGTGACAACAATAAAGGCTCCCAAAAAGAAAACGGACGCTAATGTCCCTTTAAGAGAAGAGCTGTCTTCAATTTCTGCTTTTTTGCTTGTGTTAAGTTCCGCCTTCGCCATCCTCCTGCACTCCCTTCAGAGTAGTAAAATAAATGATTAGTTCTCTTACATAATACAAAACAATTGTGATGAAAAAATAACAAATTCCACAGTTCACAAATTGTTCTTTCCTTAGGTATCTACTATGTTAATATTATAAAATTGATGTAACAGTGATTTATATCACAACTACCAGGGGGTATTTGTGAATAAAATGTGAAATATCACACTTTCTCTGTGATTAAAGTAATTGATTAATCCTTACTACTCATTAGAAAACAACTTTTTAGGAGGTAATCGTCACACTTTAGGGGTTTGAAAATATGATGGTAATAAATCATATTTTCCTCCAGAAAAGAGTGTGTTTTTGTGGAAAAATATTATTGTGATCGATGCCGGCTTCTGTATGATAAAGTTGAAATTTGTAAAATTTGCGGTACGTTAGTAAAAAATAAAATTAAGATAGAGGTTCAAACACAACCTGATAAAAAATAAACCGCTTTCTTGATTTTCACTAAAAAATTTGAAACTGGAAATCATTAGCTAATGAACGAAATTAGCATCCATTATATAATTTAAGAGCACAGCAACAACCTTCAAAACGTTTGCTTCCCTTTTTCAAGAAACTTAGGTTTCTCACTTAGAGGGGAGCTTTTTTTTGTCTTCTAACCTTCCTGCATAAAAACCTTCGAACTGGAAAAAATACCCTTACATATCTAGAAGGAGAAAACAACATGCCAACGATTATTTCAGTTGCAGAGGTTTCGCCCCCATTTACCGTTAACCAAGATCAAGCCGCAGAGTTTGCACGAGAACTTTTCTCTGATTCTTTTAAGGATATTGAAAGACTATTGCGTGCTTTTCAAAATGGCCAGATAGAAAAAAGGCATTTTGTAAAAAATATTGATTGGTTTAAAGAAGATAAAACCTTTGAAGAAAAAAATAATGCGTATATGGAATCAGCAGTGGAGTTTGGAAAAGAAGCAATCGTGAAATGCCTGAATAATAATGATTTCTTAACAAGAAATATTCCCTGTCAAGACATTGACGCCATTTTTTTTATTTCAACCACCGGGATCGCTACCCCAAGCATTGAAGCGAGAATTATGAACCTGCTCCCGTTCCAGCCTCACACAAAGAGGGTACCTATTTGGGGGCTTGGTTGTGCTGGTGGTGCTGCTGGGCTTTCAAGGGCTTACGAATATTGCCTTGCTTTTCCTAAAGCAAAAGTCCTTGTCCTATCGGTGGAACTTTGTAGTTTAACATTTCAGCGCAATGATCTTTCGAAAAGTAATTTCATCGGTACTTCTTTGTTTGCAGATGGGATTGCCTGTGCATTAATGTGCGGGGATGATTCAAATTATTCCGAATACAGGAAGAAGAAAACTTCACCCGCCATTATGGCAACCCAGTCTACACTAATGCCAAACTCCTTAGATGTGATGGGCTGGGATATTAAGAATAACGGTTTATACGTAGTATTTTCACGAGATATTCCTCAAATAATTGAAAATTGGCTAAAGCCGAATGTAAGTGAGTTTTTAGAAGAAAATAAAGTGAACCTTGAAACCATAGACTATTTTGTTGCACACCCTGGCGGAAAAAAGGTGATAGATGCTTATGTAAAATCATTAGAAATCCCTCCTTCGATGACAGAGGTTTCACTTGATGTGCTTAAACAGTTTGGAAATATGTCATCAGCGACGATATTTTTTGTACTGAAGCGTTACATGGAGAAAGATATTCCTAGAGGGTCGATGGGTCTCGGGACCGCTCTAGGACCGGGATTTAGTTCAGAACTACATTTACTGAGGTGGGTGTAAATGGACGGGAATTTTGTATTCCCAATCATTATTGGGTTTATTGTTCTACAACGGATGGTAGAACTTGGAATCGCGAAAAGCAATGAGAAATGGATGAAGCATCAGGGTGCTATTGAATTTGGTGTAAGTCATTATCGATATATGGTGCTGATTCATGTTCTGTTTTTTATTTGTCTCATTACCGAAAAGGTTTATTGGGATCATGGACTTTCTCATTTATGGCCGATTCTTTTATCAGTTTTCCTGATGGCGCAAATCATTCGGATTTGGGTGATAACCTCGCTTGGGAGATATTGGAACACGAAGATTATTGTCTTAAAAAATGCAAAGATTATTCAAAAAGGACCATACCGTTTTATTAAACACCCCAATTATTTTGTTGTCACGATTGAACTAGTTGTCGTTCCTTTATTGTATGATTTGTATTTTACGGCTGGTGTCTTTACCATCCTAAATGCAATCATCCTTATGATTCGCATCCCGGAGGAGGAGAAAGCACTCAAGGAACTTACCGAATATGAAGGGACTTTTCAGGAATGTAATCGCTTTCTACCTAAAGTTGTGAAAAAAGTGTGACAATTTTAAAAGGGATATTGAAAATGATTATCACCTATGTTAAACTTTGATTAACAATGAAAATCATTCTCAACAACACTGACAAGGAAGGTGTTACATATGACTTTTGCTTTAGTTGGCGGAACGGTTCTTATTTATGCATTTGTCATGAAGCATGTCTTAAAGAACGTTACCCATTGAAAATAAAATTTATAGCTATCTTTGAGCCAAGGTTATACACCTTGGCTTTTTTGTCGTTTTGGGAAAAATTTGTTTTAAGGAAAATAAGTGTCAGGATAGGAAAAGTTTGAATTATCGTTTAAAATAAAAAATATTACAAAGTTGTTAAGGGGAATTAAATAAATGGTGAAAACAGCAAACCAAGAAGTAGCTATCCAAACACTTAAAACGAAAATCGTTTCCATATATGAATATTTGCTTGATCAAGGAGATTTAGAGCAATCCCAAAAAATGAAACAATTAGCCAATAAGCTAGAGAACAGGGAGTTCCTGATTGCCTTTTGCGGCCATTTTTCTGCAGGAAAATCTACGATGATTAACCAACTAATCGGTGATAAATTACTTCCATCGAGTCCGATTCCGACCAGTGCAAACTTGGTGAAGGTAAAATCAGGGGAGGATTACGCAAAAGTCTTCTTCAAAAATGAAACACCCCGCCTTTATTTAGCTCCATATGATTATGATTTAGTAAAGAATTATTGTAAGGATGGCGACCAAATAGAAGAAATTGAAATAAGTCACAGTGATACGGGTCTGCCTGATCATACCGTCATTATGGATACCCCTGGAATTGATTCGGCTGACGATGCGCATCGAATAGCAACGGAATCGGCAATCCATTTAGCAGATTTAATTCTTTATGTGATGGATTACAACCATGTCCAAGCTGAGTTGAATTTTTTATTTACAAAGGAATTAACTGAAGCTGGAAAAGAAATTTACTTAGTCATTAATCAAATTGATAAACACAATGATGAAGAGTTAAGTTTTCAGGATTTTCAAAACAGCGTGTTAGATTCGTTCGCAACATGGGGAGTAAAACCAGCAAGAATTTTTTATACGTCATTGAAGCATGAGACCCATCCCTTTAATGAATTTAACGAACTTCAACGATTTATTGCTGAAAAGTTGGCCGCTAAAGACGAATTATTAGTACCATCAATTTTTCATTCCATTAAGAAAATTACCCAGGATCATATTAATCAAAGACGTAAATTTGACGAGGATGATCTTGCGCCTGCGATTGCAATCTTGAATGAATTAACTGAGGATGAGAGAAGTAAATTGTCTACTGATGCAAATGAAGTGGAAGGAAATCTCAAGACTTTAAAAGAAGGAGTAGCCGGAACAGAGAAGGAATTTGATCATCAAATCTCGCAAATATTGAAAAACGCATACTTAATGCCATTTCAAACGAGAGAGTTAGCTGAGAGTTATTTAGAATCATGTCAGCCTGAATTTAAAATGGGATTTTTATTTTCGAAGCAAAAGACAATGGATGAGAAAAAGCTAAGGCTTGAACATTTTCATCTAGATATCCTTGATAAAACAAAAACTCAACTCGAATGGCATGTACGCGAATATTTGCTTCGCACATTAAAAGAAACAGGTCTTGATGAAGGGGAAATCCAAAGCTTAGCACAGTCTTATTCGATTGAAGTTCCACCAAGCCTTCTAACGGATGCGGTAAAGTCTGGGGCACGAGTTTCCGGTGAATATGTCTTACATTATACGGAAGATGTTGCTAATGAGATAAAAAAGATTGCAAGACGTGAACTCACTATTTTTAAAGAGGAGTTCCTAAATGCATTAAAGGAACGAACAGCCATATTAATCTCGCAATATGAACAGGAATTAAACAGAACGGATAGATATGTTAATGCCTTAACAGAGTTAAAAAACTCTGAGCAAAAAATTAATATGATAAAAACAAAAATAGAAGAGTTATTAACAAGAGATGATGTGATCCAAGATGATATTTATTATCTTTTTGAACAGGACGAAGAAGAATATGAAGTGGTCAAATCCCAGCATACAACTTATACCCGACCTGCTTCAACCAATATTGCTAAGACCAAAAAGGTGGATTTAGCTGAAATCAAGGAAACAGAGGTTATTTCATCGAACGACCAGTTACTGAAAACAGTAGAGCGTCTCAATCAGACTTCAAAATTAATCAAAGACATTCCAGGATTTCAAAAGCTATCTGCCGAATTAGTGGAAAAAGCAGATAGACTTGGTAACAAAGGATTTACCGTAGCATTATTTGGTGCATTCAGTGCAGGTAAATCTTCCTTTGCCAATGCGTTTATGGGAGACAAGGTGCTGCCTGTATCACCAAATCCAACAACTGCTGCTATTAATAAAATTAAACCAGTTACTGAGATTCACCCACATGGTACTGTGCTTGTTAAATTTAAAGAGCCAGAAGCCATGCTGGAGGATGTTAATCGATCTCTTAAGGTATTTGACCTTCAGGCCGCTGATTTAGATGGTGCATTCAAGCAAATTGACCAGATCGTCCTTCAAAAAGAGCATGATGGCGGGGTTATGGAAAAAACCCATTTTGCGTTTTTACAGGCCTTTATAAAGGGCTATGCTTCATTTGGGGATTCATTAGGAACAGTTCTCAAAACTGATTTATCAGATTTTAGCGAGTTTGTGGCAAAAGAAGAAAAATCCTGCTATGTGGAATGGATAGAACTCTACTATGATTGTGAGTTAACCCGAAAAGGTATTACACTAGTTGATACACCTGGAGCGGATTCTATCAATGCCCGTCATACAGGGGTAGCCTTTGATTACATTAAAAACTCAGATGCGTGTTTTTTTGTTACTTATTACAATCATGCTTTTTCGAAAGCAGATCGTGAATTTTTAATCCAACTTGGGCGCGTAAAAGAATCCTTTCAAATGGATAAATTGTTCTTTATTATCAATGCTATTGACCTGGCAGAGAGTGAAGAAGAGAAAGAAACAGTTATGGAGTACGTCGAGGATCAACTTACCAAATATGGGATCAGGAATCCTCATCTATATCCGGTATCAAGTTTGCTTGCATTAAAGGAAAAAATGGATCCTAGTCGGAATGCAGAATCAGGTATGAATAAGTTTGAACAGGCATTCTATCAATTCATTACGAATGAATTAATGGAAATGGCAATTTCTTCAGCTAAAAAAGAACTAGGTCGTATCGATGACCTAATCTCAAATCTTATTCAAAGTTCAAAGGAAGATCAATCTGTAAAAGAGAAAAAACGTGAGAATATTACAAAGCAGCAACAACTCATTCAAGAGTTATTGAAAAAACAAACAGTTGGTAATTTACAAAACCGGTTGCAGCAAGAAGCAAATGAACTGGTTTATTACATTAATCAAAGGGTATTCTTGCGATTTGGGGATTTCTTTCGAGAGGCATTTAATCCTAGTGCACTGAGGGATGATGGGCGTAATTTGAAAAAGGTGTTACAAGGGGCATTGGATGATTTTCTTGAAAGTTTAGGGTACGATTTCGCTCAAGAAATGAGAGCAACGACTGTCCGTATTGAGCGGTTTACTGAAAAACAATTGGCTGATTTTCAAACAGGTCTCATCAGGAATCTACAGGAAATCAATCCTGACCTTTCCTTTTCACCATTTGAAGTGGAGCATAAAGAAACAATTGAGTTTCCAAACGCCTTTGTCAATCTAAATAAACAATTATTTGCAAAAGCGATGTCATTTTTTAAGAATCCAAAAACTTTCTTCGAAAAAAATGAAAAGAAATACATGAGTGATGAACTTTATCAAGTACTAAATGTCCCTGCAGAGGAATATTTAGCAGCGGAAGCGCAACGTTTAAATACTCATTATAGTGCTGAAATTGCAAAGGAATTTAAGCATTTATTAGAGCTAATGAACGAACAAGTGAAAGATTTTTATTTGAGTCATCTTTCAGCCCTAGACGGTGGAATATCAATTGAATTTCTAAAGAAAATACAGGAACAGTTGGTTGAATCTCAGAAATTATAGACAAAAATCGAGGAGGATGCTGCGTGAAATATGTTAAAGACCAAGAATGGTTATGGAAATCCTTAAACGAGAGTCATGTCAGGATTGTCGATTGCCGGTTTTCGTTAGCTGAACCAGAAAAAGGGAAGCAGGAATATTTACAGAGTCATCTTCCTGGGGCAGTTTTCTTTGATTTAGAAAGAGACCTGTCAAGTCCGAAACAATCCCATGGCGGCCGGCATCCTATGCCAGTACTTGAGGAATTCATTGCCAAACTTGAGAAGGCTGGGATCGATGAAAACAAACTGGTTGTTGCCTATGATCAGGGTGAAGGGGCGTATGCTGCTCGTTTTTGGTGGTTGTTACAATATCTTGGCCATGAAAATGTATATGTCCTTGATGGCGGATTTAAAGGATGGGTAGAAGCAAAATATCCTGTTTCAACGGAAATACCTGCATTTGAAAAAACGGAGTTCCATTTCCGCATTCAGCCAGAAATTCTTGCCTCTATTGATGAAGTAAGGGAAGTAGTTGAAAAGCGGCCGATTAGTAAAATCTTAATCGATTCACGAGAAGAAAAACGGTATCTGGGTATAGAGGAACCAATTGATAAAAAAGCGGGGCATATTCCTGGAGCACTCAATAAGCCATGGATGGAAGGGTTAAATGAGAATCGTTATAAACCTGTTGCGAAACAAAAACAAAGGTTTGTTAACCTCGATCCAGCTAAGGAAATGATTGTTTACTGTGGGTCAGGGGTTACTGCCGCTCCAAATTTCTTGGCATTACGAGAAGCAGGTTTTGAGAAAGTAAAGCTGTATGTTGGAAGTTTTAGCGATTGGATCTCCTATGAGGATAATAAAATAGAATAATTTTTTGGGTCAACTTATGGTATAATGGAAAACGTGTTGTTTTTAACATACACCAACTAAGGAGGTCCAAAATGACTAATCAAAAGCCTTCACTGATGCTTGTTGATGGAATGGCCTTGTTATTCCGTGCTTTTTACGCGACCGCAGTTACAGGACAATTTATGATAAATTCAAAGGGAATGCCTACCAATGGAATTCATGGATTTGTTAAGCATTTATTTACAGCAGTGAATTCCTTTAAACCCTCACATCTTGCAGTTTGTTGGGATATGGGAAGCAAGACCTTCCGCACTGAATTATTTTCCGATTATAAGGGGAATCGCGGAGAAGCTCCAGTTGAACTTATTCCGCAGTTCGATTTAGTTAAGGAGGTTGTTGCTTCTTTTGATATTCCTAATATTGGCTTAGCAGGATACGAAGCCGATGATTGCATTGGAACGATTGCCAATCAATCGAAGGACTATGCCCATGTATCAATCCTAACGGGCGACCAGGATATGTTGCAGCTGCTTGATGATAGTATTTCCGTTATATTGTTGAAAAAGGGCTATGGAAATTACCATGTTCATACCCCGGAAACTTTTTTCGAAGAAAAAGGGATTACGCCCAGGCAGATGATTGATTTAAAGGCTCTCATGGGGGACACAAGTGATAACTATCCTGGTGTGAGAGGAATAGGAGAAAAGACAGCTCTTAAGCTCTTACAGGAGTATGAACATATCGAGGGCATTATTTCGAATTTAGATCGCTTATCCAAATCCAATAAGACAAAAATCGAGCAGGATTTAGAAATGCTCCATTTATCGAGAGTCCTTGCAGAAATCAAATGTGATGTTCCAATAAGTTGTGCCTTGGATGAAGCAGGACTACGTATTGAAAAAGAGAAAGCAATGAATAAGTTAATGGAATTAGAGCTTCGTGGATTGCAGCGCATTCTGCCAATAGATGAAGTGAATGTTTCATAAAAAATGAGGTTGTCCATTGGAGACAACCTCATTTTTTATGGTTAAACATACAGGAATTCTTGTCTTAATAGTAATAAGATATAAAAAGCATGGTCACATACTTAGATTCGAAGGAGGTGCGAAAATTCGTAAACTATTCACTAGATGATCAAGTTATAGGGAAAGGTGCGACGAGCCTTGTTTTAATCGGTCAAACTGACCAAAACGAAAGGGTAATAATAAAAAAGGTGGAAAAGAAAAGCGAGGCAGAGCAGGAAAGCAGCATCCATAAAAGCTTACCAGTTCATAAACATATCATCACATGGTTAGATTTTTATGTCGAGAATCAAACAGGCTATATTGTTCTAAGCTATCACAATGGGGAAAGGCTCGGACATTTTAAAAAGGGAATCAGCCATTCTCAAAAAATAGCAGTCCAAATTACCATTAACATCCTTGAGGGATTAAAGGTAATTCATCAGCATGGGATTCTCCATTGTGATATTACGCCACATAACGTGTTAATGAGTAATCATGACCCCGAGACTGTCAAAATTATTGATTTTGGCTCTGCTGTTCGAACGAATCAGTACGGAGAATTTAGAGGAAGCCATAAGGGAGCAACCAGATGGTATCGACCAGCAGAACTTAAGAAAGAAAATAATCGCTTTACCGCTAACTTAAATCGCAGCTCTGATTTATATAGTGCAGCTTGTGTATGTTTGTACTTGTTAACTGGTCAAGCACCCTATCGTAAAAAACATGCGTGCGAAAAGATTACCAATCAAGATCTTCAAAAGGTTCTTCGGAAAGCTACAAAGAGAAATAAAAAGAAACGGTTTCAATCTGCACAAGAACTTATTGATGCTCTTATACCATTCTTATAAAGAGGAGTGAATTTTGCATAAATCAACACTCTTGACTAGCAGAGCCTTTAAAAAGGAGCAAAAGCAAGTGAATGATTTTACCCAAATTATTGTTATACCTGGGAAACCTGTTAGGGTTCAACAAAATCCAACCACCTATCCCCTGATTGGGAAAGGATTACAAGGGGCAGTGTTTAAACTCTCAGATGACCACTGTGTAAAGATATACTCAAAAAAAACATATTGTCTTCGAGAAAAGCTGGTTTTACAGCAAGTTGGTGATAAATCAACAATTATTCCAGCGGTATATGAAACAGGAGAAAATTATATTATTATGGAATACCTTAACGGACCCTCGTTACAAGAATATCTTGAGAAATCTGAGACTATTTCTGAAGCATTAACAAGCGAAATCCTATATTTAATTACTGAAATGAAAAGGTTACAGTTTAGCAGGATTGATTTTTCTTTGCGCCACACCCTTTTTGATCAAGAAGGAAACCTGAAAATTATCGATCATGTAAATTCGTTCAGAATTCAAAGGTCGTTCCCGAAACGACTTTTTATGGACTTAAAACAAATAGGTCTTTTATCATCATTTTTAGAACATGTAAACAGTCTGGAGCCTGAACTCTATGAACAATGGAAGAAATAAAAGCTATTAAAGACTCAAATAATTGAAGGAGACAGTATTATGGACGAAACGTCAATTGGTATTATTTTACCAAAACGTCAATGGAAGAGATTTGCACAAAAGCAATTGGAAGAGGATGACTCCTTTGTCTTTCATTATGCCAAAACAGGGGAAGAGTTAAATCTTGATGTACTATTTTTTAATATAGATGAGTTACGAGTGAACGAGAGAAAGGGGCAAGCATTTATTATTGAAGGTGAAGAGATCGTATTAACTGGTTTCGTTTCCATTCCTTCAATCATGTATAATCCCAAAATCTATCATCAAAAAAAATATAATCGAACCATCTTTGAACTGGCCAAGCAAACAGGAGTTACTTTGATTAATGAACAAAATAATCTTAAGAAAAAGCCTTTTATTGATTTAATGACGACACATCCTGCCCTTACAGATATTGTTAGGATTGTGGATCCTCAACTTCAACCATCTTTTAGTTTTTTCGTTTTAGGACAAAAAGACAGTCATCAGCACTGGACTACCCCCATAGTTTATGCAAAGGAAAAAAATGAAATCTATACCTTTGAGGAAGCGTATTTGCTTTTTACGGAAAATCAACAAATGGAAGAGGAAACAATCGATTTTCTTTATGAAGTATGCCACCGTATTTTAGATATTCTCCATTATTATTATCCTGCCATTTATGAAATTGGTCTTCAATTTGCTATGATGAAAAATGGAGAATATCAAATAAAATCAACGGTTCCCGTCCTTACAATAATTAAAGACATAAATTGTCGTAACGAAAAATTAGCTGATACAATCCTTAAATGGCCGGTTGAACTAGCTCAAGTCCTCAGTTCGATTAAAAATAATGAAAAACAGGAATCAAACTCGCTGGAAATCGGAGAATCCTTCCAAGGTGATAAAATATCCCCTTTTATTGGAAATTCAAGATCTTTTAAAGAAAATGTGTGGATAAAATTTAGAGTTTTCCAAGATGATGAAATATTGATGAAGGTACCTGACCGAATAACAGAACGCTGGAGAGAAAAGCCTGAAGTTGTAAAATTTGGGATTATTGAACAGCCGTGCGACTTTGTCACTTACGAAGACACAATTCCGCTTCGATACAATTCCTATCAAAATCCAATTGAACTGTTTGTTTCCCACACCTTAGTTGAAAGCATGCATCTACCAACTGACCTTGTTTATCAAATCCAAATTGCTGAAAATAAGGCAATAATCGGTCCAACAATCGGCTTATTATTAGGTGAAAAAAACCAGGTCAATAATTTGAAATATATGGAGAAATTCAAGGATCGTTTTGGTGAATATCATCGCTATGGAGGAGTAACCATCGCTTTTTCACCTCGTTCCGTCGATTGGGAGAAGAAAATAGCCTATGGGATGGTATATGAACCGGAAACAAAACAATGGCGCTATGATTCTACCCCTATCCCCTCTACCATTTACCGTCGAAATTTCCATCAAAACAAAGAAAATATTATGAAACTAATTGAATTAACCAATAATAATGTATTTAACTCTTATCACTATAAAAAATCAGATCTATATTTATTAAAAAACAACCCGGAGATTAATCAGCATTTACCGGCCACCTTCCTTTTAAACAACATGGAAGGCTTAATAGATTTCTTAAAAGAAAAAAAGAAGATTATCTTAAAGCCGGTTAGCTTATCAAGAGGTCGTGGAATTTTCATCTTAGAAGTAGATAATGATATTGACGGTTACAGTTTATACGATTATCGAAATAACTCTAAGGTCCACCACAGACGAAAGGATTTGAAAGGATTACAAGAATTATTAAACGAAATAGGGATTCTGGACCAAGAATATTTATATCAAACATATATTCCGTTATTAAAGGTACGCAACTGCTCGCTTGATGTAAGAGTGGTTATGCAAAAATATAACAAATGGAAATGGCAATGTACTGGAATCGAATGCAGGGTAGCACGTGAAGATGAGGATTTAACCAATATTGCCCGGGGCGGAATAGCTATGACGTTAGAAGCGGTCATCAAGAATTTAACGCTACCTCTTAACTATTCGCAGGTTTATCGAAATATATTAAAGGTTTGCCAACGGTTTTGCCGGATAATGGACCAAACAAATAGACATTTTGCAGAATTCGGAATCGATATTGCCTTAGATGAAGAGGGCTTTCCGTGGATATTAGAAGCAAATATATATCCTAGCTTTAAAGGTTTTAAGACCCTAGACTACGATACGTACTTGAAAATTCGTCATCAACCGCTGTTTTATGCCGTGCAAATTCAAGGGTTTCAGATTCTTGATGGTGAAGCATATGGGAAGAGCCTGTTTTTCAGAGAAAAAGTATATTAATAGTTAGTGAACGTCCCTTTTCTCCTAGTGATAAAAGGGACGTCCTATTCCTTTTAAGAAACTATTTGCTCATACAATCGGAGCAGACGGCGCGCACTTTTCTCCCATGTGAAATTTTCATTTACTCTATCTAAACAGTTATGACCCATCTGTTGTATCTTTTCGGGATCGTTTAAGAGTTGAATAACATAATTTGTTAGTTCTGCCTCTAGATTTTGTGGATGAAGTAAATACCCCGTTTTTCCATGTTCAATTACTTCCGGCATTCCCCCAATATTAGTTGCAATAACGGGGACACCGCATGCCATTGCTTCAACATTCACTAATCCAAATGCTTCATTTGCGATTGAGGGGACCAGTACTAGATCGGCTGCTTTAAACCATACATGTATCTCTGCATGTGGAATAAACGAAAGAAACCTGACATGATCCGGGAATTCCTGAGCTATCCTATACAAACGCTCCACATAATTCGTCTTCCGATTGGACCCATAAAACGCACTGCCAGCAATGACTAATATGGTGTCAGGCACTGCTTGGATAATCGATGGCATAGCCTGAAGTATTTTTTCCACACCTTTTATCTTTCTTAATCGTCCGACAAATAAGATCATTCTCTTTCCTTCAAGATTCAATGGCAGCTTCGGAGCCTTATTGTCATTTGGTTGATTTGTTGCCCACTTTGATTGGAATTGATTCGTGTCCACTCCTAAATAATTTACAAATATTTTAACGGGGTCACAATCGGTTTGATTGATTACATGGTTTTTTAGAAATTGGCTATTAACAATAATTTTATCAGTTTGCTGTAAACAATTAATTAACTCTTCCTTTCCAATATGGGAAGAGGAAATAAATTTAGTTGAGTGGAGTGATAACCATAACTGAGTTTTTGGAAACCTTTTTCTGAGGAGGGGAATAAAATTAGGTCGATTTTCAATTTGAATGATATCGGGTCTGAGTTGAGACAGGGAAGAAATAACCTTTGCGAGGTACCTTGTCCATCTTCGATAAATAAACCGAGCATAAGAAATATTGCCACGTTTTTCGGATGAGGGCAATTCTTTGGTCTTCTTCCCAAATATGGTGAATTCTACTTCAGTCTGAAGAGCATTTGTTTGCATTTCAACAACCGTTTCAACCGAGCTTGAAAGAGGAGAGGGAATTGGGAATGAACCTGGGGTAATGATGGCCACCTTTTGCTTTTTTCTCATATGGGAAACCACCTCTTCAATGAATGTATGTTAGTCTATTCATTAATTTATTCAATGTTTCAAATAAAATTGGGTATATGTCTTTGCAGTTATTTAAATTTTGCATCTTATAATAAGAAGAAGTTCATTTATGCTACCTGAACGTAAACCCTTTTCATAAGGCGGGGAAAATAGATTGGAACCACAATACATTGGAATTTTATTAAGCTTGCAATTATATCGAGAACTTACTCATGGAAAGAATCCACAAATTCTATCTTTTTACGAGGAAGCGGGTAAAATAAATGATATCATTCCCATTTATTTGCGATTAGAAAATTTGCAGCCTGGAGTACAACAGACAATAGGTTATGTAATGGATTCTGATGGTAAGTATCGACATACTATAATACCAAAGCCTTGGGTGATTCATAATCGCGGTTATCAAAGTTCTAAGGCTGCCAAAATACAGATTAAAAGATTACAAGATGAAGGGATTATAATTTTTAATGATTGGAATCATCATGGGAAATTCAAAATCCATAAGTTATTAGCGGAAAGTGAAGAACTGAAACCACATCTGCCAAAAACGGTTCAGTTCAATCAGAATAATATGATCGATATGATGGAAAAACATAGCGAGTTAATGATCAAACCAAGCAGCGGGACATTTGGAAAACGTAACATGAAAGCAACACGCTTGAACGATGCGGAATGGTTATTATCCTATCCTTATAACGACTCGTATTTGGAGAAAATTTTTCCTGCAATACAGCTGCCATTGAAAATAAATTCCTTGGTAAATAGGGATTTATTTATCATCCAGGAGAGAATTGCACTAGCAGAATATTATAAAAATCCATTTGACCTGCGCGTATCCGTTCAACGCAATGGCGAGGGAGAATGGCAAGTGACAGGAATGGTAGGGAAAGTGGCAAAAACAGGAAGTTTCGTTACCAATGTTGCCAGAGGCGGTACCTGTTTTGCTCTAGATGAGATTCTAAGCAGCTTACCGCAGCTTAATGAAAAACAAGTAGTTGATGACGTGAAACGTTTAGCGATAATGGTTGCGCAACATTTGGAAAATCAACTGACTAACCTGGCAGATATTGGTCTTGATATCGGAATTACTGGCGAAGGTTTTCCGATGTTTATCGAATGTAATGCACGCGACCTAAGGTTTGCGTTTCGTGACGCCTTATTACTCGACACATGGAGAGAAACGTATCTTACACCAATTAATTATGGGAAATATTTGTTAACTTCAAGAAGTGGTCAATAAAAAAATAAGAGGAAGTAGGTTGGTATGCAAACCATTGTCTTTATAGGAAGTAATAAATCAGGAACGAGCCGAGAAGCTCTAAACATTTCAACAGCTATGGGCTATTATACGGTTCTATTAACAAACAGAAGTGAATTTGTAAAACAGCAAGAGGAATTCCAAGCAGTTCATCGAATGGTCTATGTCGAAAATTTAATGGATAAGGAGCTAGTACTTTCCATAATTAAGGAACTTAAAGAAGCTCAAAAACAAATTTGTGCGGTCATTAGTTTCATTGATCCGGTTGTCTCTTTTGCTGCACGAATCTCAGCAGAGTTAGGACTTTACCAAATCTCCACGGATGCTCTCGCAACCATGGAGGAAAAGACACTTTTTCGTGATCAACTTAAAGTGCTTCCAGTTTCACCTCGGTTTACGGTCTATGATGGAAAACAATCCATTTTGCAATGTGTAGAGGAATATCATTATTATTTACCTCTTATCTTAAAGTCACCTGTTTCCAATGGGTCTAAGGATGTACTACTAGTTGAAACCTCACATGAATTTAAAGAGGGATTAAACTATTTAAATAAGAAATTTCCATCTAGCCCCATACTGATTGAAGAATATCTAATTGGGACGCAATATTTAATTGAAGTGATCGTGAAGGATGGGCACCTATCCATGGTGGCTATCATTGAACAGGAAATTCTTTCGGGTGAACGTTTTATTATTACGGGGTATCGTTTTCCAGCAGTGTTAGAGCATGAGGCATTCGAGGATTTACATCTAGCGGTTACGAGTATTATCCAAGCACTTGGATTAGTAAATGGCACGTGCCATTTAGAAATGAGGCTCATTAATGGAGTGTGGAAGTTAATTGAGATAAATCCTAGAATGTCAGGCGGAGCGATGAATAAAATTATTCAAGAGGGGACTGGAATTAACTTAGTGAAAGAAACACTTAAGCTGTTTTTAGGGGAAGAACTAAACCTAGAACCAACGCTAAGCAATCATGTATTTGCAAAATTTCTTACTATCAATTCGCGCGGCCGCCTTATTAAGGTAACCGGAAAATTTAAGGCATCTTGTTATGACGGTGTAAAGGAGGTTTTTGTGAAACCACGGAAAGGTGCGATATTGACTAAGCCATATTCGCTAGGTGATCGTTACGCTTATGTAATTGCTTCAGCTGACACACCTGAAAAGGCCGAAGAGATAGCATTGACAGCTGCGAAAGAAATCAAGTTTTACTTAGAGCCGCTATAAGGATGTGAGGATGTTGATGTCGATCGGGATGCTTCACTATCAAAAATATCCGACTGAGGTTAGGAAAGCTTATCCTTTTGCTGCCGTGGCCAAAATGGAAGGAATTCCTTTTTATTATTTTACTTTCAATAATGTGGATTTTAAAAGATTGAAAATTAACGGATGGGAATACATCGATGGTGAATGGAGACAAACGGTTGTCGACTTTCCAACCGTCATCATAAACAGTTGCAACCCTAAAACCAAAAAGCAAAATGAAATCTCGAAAAAACTAAAGGAATATGCACTCTTTACAAGTTATCCTGTTGGAAATAAGCTCAAAGTATATAATAAAGTTCTTCATGGGAAACAATTCTCCAGTTACCTCATTCCTTCTACTAAATTAAGGAATCCGGCAGAATGTATCAGGTTTCTCGATGAACAGTCCCGAGCTGTGATCAAGCCTTTAAGTGGCAATCAAGGGAAACAAATATTGTTTATCGAAAAGCTGAACGAACAGCAATTTTACCAATTAACAGACGGACAGAATGTTACAAAACTCCACCAAAAGGAATTGGAAACGCTGATTGCTGACTTGATTCTCGAACGTAAATATTTATTGCAGCCTTTTATTGAATGTAAAACAAAAAATGAATTAACCTATGATTTTCGCTTGCATGTCCAAAAAAATGGCAGCGGTTTATGGGAAATCAATTTAATATACCCTAGAATTAGTGGAGACGGCAAATTGATAAGTAATATAAGCAGCGGTGGATATCGCGGTGACTTAGAGCCATTTCTGCTGCATGAATTTGATGAGGAGTCTGACCAAGTTAAATCAGCTCTTGAGCAATTTGCGCTATCATTTTCTAGCCATTTTGAATCATTATACGCTCATTCCTTTGATGAATTTGGCATTGATGTTGGAATAGATCAACAATATAGGCTATGGATCTTTGAAGTAAATTGGAGGCCGGGGTGTAAACATAGGGAATTTGAAGTGGCCCGGCGGTTAATTCCCTATTGTCGGTATCTTGCTAATTTTAACCTAGACTCATGAAACTGGCTGTCAAACCCTTGGCAGTCAGTTTCATGTTTATGCATCATTTCGTATTTTTCTTTTTAGAGGCATTTTCTAATTTACTTTTCGTCTCTTCTGCAAATTCTGCATCTTGACCATATCCTTGAGGATTAACCCATCGTGCTTTCATGCCTCGATTCGCATGTCCATTTTTACTCATCTACGTCACCTCCCACTTTTTTAGTATTTCCAGATGGAATAATAAAACTCAGGCTTTCGAACAATAGTAACAGGGGTGATATGATGAACAAAGGTGTTTATTTAGCACTTTTCAGTATAGGACTAGCTCAAGGGATGAAAATTCCCATTCACTATTTTAAAAAGAAAGAATGGTGCCCCGAACTATTCTTTGGTACGGGCGGGATGCCAAGTTCCCATTCAGCAGGGGTTTCTACTTTAACAACTTATATTGCGATGCAGCGCGGCCTGCCAACCTTTGATTTTGCCCTTTCGCTCATCTATGGATTAATTGTCATGTATGATGCACAAGGTGTAAGAAGACAAACTGGGGAACTGACATTAAAGGTAAATTCAATGAATGAATTAATTGAAAAAATTCACAAGGAAGAAAGTGTTGAATTTAAACAGGACTCTCCAAAAAAGTTAAAAGAAATGTTAGGCCATGAACCGGAAGAGGTTGTCGGAGGAGCAATTTTAGGTGTTTTGGTGGGAGTCATTGGTCACCTGTGTACAAAAAAGAATAGAAAATTTCTGAAATTTAAGTTAAGATTTTAAAGGAATGTTCAGAGTTTGTTGGGAGAGGGATGGCATAGTCGGTGGGAACAGTCGAAGATTATTTGCATCACTTGAAAGGAAAGGGTTTTCAATTTCAGGAGGATGCAATTGGGTTTATTTTCTTTGGGAAACACTATACAAACGCTTCTGATGAAATAATTAATACAGCCATTGAACTAACATTAAAAGCACAAAAAAGTTTTGATGGCAGTTTTTATGTATCATTACTGGAAACCTTAATTTCTAACAGAATAAACACCAGGAAAGAAGCCATTAGATTCGTTAAAGAAAAGGAACTATTAGCAATATAATGAAGAAAAAACTCCCTTCAAAGGGAGTTTTTTATGAGATATTATCTTCAAAACCTTTACTTTTTTTAAGGAAAGATAATTTTTTAGTTGGGAGTTCAGCGAAAATCATACCTGCAAATATGAGGAAGCAGCCAATTAGTGCACTATAGGAAAGCCGTTCATTTGCCCAATAAAAACCGGTAATCGCTGCAAACACGGGCTCCATCGCAAAAATTAACGCTACTCTTGTGGCGGAAGTATACTTTTGAAAATTAGTTTGAATTAAAAATGCCAGCGCGGTTGCAAACATGCTCGTGATTACCAAAGCCATCAGCACATCTTTTGAGAGTAGGATCTCGGGATCAAATGACTTTCTCCAATCTTCAAAAAGGAACGAGGATATGATAGATAATATAGCCACGGTTGTAATTTGGATAACAGTTAACAGTAGTGTTGGATACTTATTGCTAAATTTACCAGTATAGATAATTTGAAGGGCAAAACTGATGGCACAAATGAATACAAAGCCATCTCCTTTATTCAATGCAGTTACATCAGTCATTGTCAGCAGGAATAAGCCGATTGTCGCTGTTAACACACCTAAGACTGCATTTCTGGTGGGTAACTGTTTTAATAACATCATGGAAAACAATGGAACTAGAACAACGTTTAGACCCGTAATAAATCCTGCTTTGGAAGAAGTAGTATATAACAGACCGATTGTTTGGGTAGCATAACCAAGAAAAAGCCAAAATCCGATAAATACACCCGATAACAGTAACTTAGCATTCAATTTTTTTAACTGCTCTTTATCAACTATGACAAGGCAGAGAACCAATATAATGGCAGCAGAAAGAAAGCGAATGCTATTAAAAGAAAATGGTTCAAGGAAATTAATCGCATTTTGAACTAAAACAAAAGTTGAACCCCAAATAATTGTAACAAAGAGCAAACTTAAATCTGCAATTAAAGGTTTTTTCATGATGTTTCATTGCTCCTTGGAAAGATTTTTTCGAATGGCCAGCCGTGCTAATTCATCGGCAGCCTTGTTTTCAGCACTTGGGATCCATTTCATAAAAAACAAAGGGATTTGTTTGGATAACTGTAAAGCCTGCTCAAGTAATGGTGTGTATAACTTGTTTTTTACAAATTCTTTTTCAACCGCCTGGTTAACTAATTGAGAATCAGTACGAAAAGACAAGACGGATTCTTGAAATCCTTTTTCTAAACAAATCTCTAATGCTTTAATAAATGCATGATATTCTGCTTCATGATTTGACATGTTTCCTAACGGAATCGAATATTTTTCAGTAATGCCATTTCCTTTAATAAATATCCCGGCCCCGCTAGGTCCAGGGTTGCCAGCACTAGCCCCGTCAATATAAACCTCAATCAAAATTATTTCCTCCATACCTGTATTATTGAAAGTTTATCATATTTCTTTTAAGGCAGAAAATATTTATTCTTATTACTCCTATGAAGATGTGGGTATGATAAGAATATAGTAGAATAAGTTAAGATTAATTGGTAGAAATTTCTGGATGGAATTTATAAATGAAATGGCCATTTAAATCTATAGAGAAAGGTTGAAGACATTGAATTATAGGTTAGAGTGGATGTATAAAACAAAAAGTAATGAAAAAGTTCAGTTTTCTTCTGAATGGGTAACCGGTGAAGTAGCCATACAAATCGGTGAGGAGCTTGAAAGTACTGGGAAGGTATCGGATTTGTTATTTTATGATGAGAAAGAAACATCCTGGAACTTGAAGGAAATGAAAAAATTGTTGACCGAAATTGAAGAAGATCCTCATGAAATAACCGTTTATTTTGATGGTGGCTTTCAGATTGAAACTAATCAAGCAGGTCTAGGAGCTGTTATTTTTTTTAAACAGGGTAAAAAGAAATACCGTATCCGCGCGAATGAACGAATTGATGAATTGGAGACAAATAATGAAGCAGAATATGCCGCTTTTTATTATGCGTTAAATATTTTAGAGGATTTGGGAGTACATCATTTGTCCTGTGAATTTAAGGGGGACTCCCAGGTTGTATTAAAACAGTTAGAAGGGGAATGGCCCTGCTATGAAGATACTTTGAATAAATGGCTTGACAGGATTGAAGAAAAAATTAAAGCCCTTGGTTTAGTACCAAAATATACATCCATTTCTAGAAAAGACAACAAAGAGGCAGATAAATTAGCTACACAAGCATTAGAGGGAAAGGAAATTTTTGCAAAAACATTAATTCTCTAGGAAATGGGTGTGAGACTCTTGTGAAGGATTTAAACAGAAGGGAATTGTTGGGTCATGTTGAATCGTTAATGACTCAATACTGTGAAGGCTGCTTTTTACATCAACATTTGAAAAAAGAAGGCGGGCGAAGAGCAGCACACCGGTTTTGTATTTCCCAGTGTACAATAGGAGAACAACTTCAGAAGTATGGGGAGAAATTGAGTTGACCTATTTGAAATAGTGCTTGAAATAATTAAAAGGCTGACGATATTCGTCAGCCCTAATCGTTAGTTTAGATTATAGTTTTACAACGTTAGCCGCTTGAGGTCCACGGTTTCCTTCAACGATTTCAAAAGAAACTTCTTGGCCTTCTTCTAAAGATTTGAAGCCTTCGCCAGTGATAGCGCTGAAGTGTACGAATACATCGTCGCCGCCTTCTACTTCAATAAAACCAAAACCTTTTTCATTGTTAAACCATTTAACTTTACCGTTTTGCATTTACTTCTTCCTCCTAAGCCTTTCAAGCCACCCTTATGGTGCCAAAGATAAATATTATCATGTAGCTATCTGCACTATAATAGAATGCATATATTAGTTACATGATGCTTTAAATATACAATATTGAAAATTTCCAGTCAAGGAAGGACTTAGGTTTTTTAGTGAAATTAGCATAGATTCTATGAAAATATATGTACATATGAAACAGGCCCCTAACATAAAACTATTTTTCCATCATATGTTTAAATATCTACAATACATGCAGGAGGCGGGGGTTAGATGTACCGATTTTCTATTGAAGGTGCGGATTGGATTTTAAGATTTTCACCGCAAGTTTACATTGATTCAGTCGAAAAACAGGCGATTTTATTGGCTCTGCTTCATATCGGTGCGGATTTAACTAAATATGCCCATGGCAGCGCTTTTATCATTTTTACGAAAAAGATTGGCGCGATAGTTTTCGAAGTTGAGAGAATTCCGTCATTAATATTAACAGTTTCAAATATTATCCCCGAGGACAATTGGTATGATCAGGAGTTTACTTCAATAAAGCAAATAAAGTAATCAGAAGTTCTGGAGGATGGTCATAAAATGGCCATCTTTTTTATTTATTCACTATTTGAGCTAATTGTCATAGATTCGTCAAGGAAAATACTGGATGATCAGTATTTTAAGTCTTTACTAACAATGGCTTTAATGGGTAAAATGGATTCCGGGATGCTTGAAAAAAGGGAGCAATCATAATGAAATTAATTATTGCCGAAAAGCCGGATCAAGGTTCAACCTTAGCATCAATCTTTAAACATAAAAAACAAAATGGTTTTATAGAAATTTTTTCAAATGATGTTTTTCCAGATGGTGCATATGTCACTTGGGCTATTGGACATGTCTGCCAATTAGTCTCGCCTGAGAAATATCAACAAGGTTGGAAAAAATGGACATTGGATAATTTACCAATGATTCCTGAACAGTTTGAATATGAGGTAACAAAGGATAAGGCAAAACAATTTACAGTCATAAAAAAATTGGTTTCTGATCCTAAGGTTACTGAAATTATTCATGCGGGTGATGCGGGGCGAGAAGGTGAACTAATTATCCGCAATGTCCTTCGGTTAACAAAATGTCACAAACCCATGAAAAGGCTGTGGATTTCTTCGTTAACACCTAATAGCATTAGAGAAGGATTTCAGAAGCTATTGGAAGAACAAGAGACACGCAGCTTATTTTTTGAAGCCTATACTAGGGCTTGTGCCGACTGGGTGGTTGGCATGAATGCTTCACGTCTCTATAGCCTCTTATTACAAAAACAAGGATTTTCTGATGTCTTTTCAGTTGGTAGAGTCCAAACTCCAACCTTAGCACTTATTGTTAAAAGAGAGCTTGAAATAGAGAACTTTAAATCTGAACCCTATTGGGAGGTTCTAGCACATTTTTTAATGAATGGAAAAAAGTACTCTGGAAAATGGCAAAACGATGGGGAAACTCGAGTTAATTCAAAAGAGTTAGCAGAAAAAGTTGCGGCTTTTTGCAAGGATAAACCCGCTGAGGTCAATGAGGTTCAATCAGAAAGAAAAGAATTCCTCCCTCCACTCTTATACAACCTATCCGCTCTCCAAGCTGAAGCGAATAAACGGTTTAAGTTTTCTCCGAAGAAAACGCTCGATGTTATGCAAAAGCTCTATCAAAAGGGAAAAGTCTCATACCCTCGTTCAGATTCTCGATATGTAACGAAAGAAGAAGCGAATACTTTCCCAGAAATTTTAAACAAATTAAGTCATATTAAAGATTATGAAGGCTTTTTCCCCTTACCATTTGCATCGATTTCAGAAAACAAGCGTTATGTGAATGAAAAGAAGGTCACGGACCACTACGCAATCATTCCGACGGAACAAATCCCGAATGTAGAGCGGCTCACTCCAGATGAAAAGAAAATTTATGATCTAGTCGTAACAAGTTTGATAGCCGCACACTACAATAAGGCCATTGCTGAATATACTACTGTAACAACTCTAGTCGATGGCAGGGCGTCATTTATTTCAAAAGGAAAGGTACAAATTGAAGAAGGCTGGCGTAAAGTCCTGAAACCAAAAGATAGTGATGATGAACCTGCACTGCCAAAGTTAGCAAAAGGTGAGCAGGGGCATACTGTAAAAGTGGATGTAAAAGAAAGCAAAACTCAGCCCCCTAAACGCTATACAGAAGGTCAATTGATTACGTTAATGAAAACGGCCGGAAAGCATATAGATGACAAAGAACTTGAGAAAATTCTAACAAAGACCGAGGGGCTTGGGACAGAAGCAACAAGAGCAGGCATTATTACGATGTTAAAGGACCGTTTATACATTGAGGTTAAGAAAAATTTAGTATATGCCACTGCAAAAGCCAAAATCCTGATCGAAGCAATCGGCAAAGAAATCTTAGCCTCACCGGAAATGACCGCAAAGTGGGAACAGAAGTTAAAGGAAATTTCAGAAGGATCTTCGGCACCTAAACATTTTATGGAACAAACGAAAAAGATGGTCATCCATTTAATAGCATCAAGCATTGATCAAGCATCAAATTGGTCTTTTTCAGATGAAATGCGTGAAAATTTTGCGCCTGGGAAGCAAAAGGGAAGAAAGCAGTCGTATACGAAACTGGGACCTTGTAAAAAATGTGAGGGGGCAGTTGTCGACAAAGGGAGCTTTTACGGATGTTCGAATTACCAAAAAAATCATTGTGACTTTACCATTTCCAAAAAAATATTGGGAAAAAATATTACCCAGAAGAATATTAAACTGCTTCTCTCAGAAGGGAAAACAGAGCTGATTGAAGGGTTTGTAAATAAAGAAAAAACTTTTAATGCACGACTATATTTAGACGAAACTGAAAAAAAGGTAAAATTTTTATTTGAAGAAACAGCCACAAAATAAGGAAGTTGTAATGGATATGTGATAAATTGCCTTGTCACTATTTTTTTTCTATAGTACACTTTTAGATGAGTAATTTTTTTGGAGGGTATGGGATGCCAACACCAAGTATGGAAGATTATATCGAACAAATTTATATATTGATTGAAGAAAAAGGATACGCTCGGGTCTCAGATATTGCCGAAGCGCTGTCTGTACATCCCTCCTCAGTAACGAAAATGGTGCAAAAGCTTGATAAAGATGAATACTTAGTTTATGAAAAATATAGAGGCCTTGTGTTAACAGCAAAGGGTAAAAAGATTGGAAAACGACTAGTCTTTAGACATGATTTGTTAGAACAGTTCCTTAAAATCATCGGCGTAAAAAATGAAAATATTTATAACGATGTGGAAGGAATTGAGCACCATTTAAGTTGGGATTCAATCGATCGAATTGGTGACCTGGTTCAATTTTTCGAAGAAGACCAAAGACGCATTGATGCATTAAATGAAATTCAAAAACAGAATGAAAGCGAATAAAAAAGAAGCACCTAGCATTCACAACGCTAGGTGCTTTTGATATTAGTTATGTAAGAGCTTATTGGTGATTTGCACATTAATATAAATCAGGATATTGATCAAATGATTGGCTTCCCTCAGGGATTAAAGTCATTTGCCCATGTTCTTCCTCAATAGCCTGAACACCTTGTATTAATCCATTTTCAGCTTCATGTAACGCCTTTCGATATGAAATGATTCGCCCTTCTGAAGTAACGAAATTAATAATTTCACCAAAGTAATTGCGATGCAGTGCAACGATTGATTCCATAAAAATCTCCCTCTAGTTTTTGAATTAAAGTATCATGCTTTTTCCTCTATTCTTTCTATTTTTACAAATAATAAACGAGCAAATCCATAAAAAAAGCATCGGAAGGTGTCCGATGCTTTCTGTTAACCCCAATAAAATGGAGTTTCTTGGTAGACATAATAATTGAGCCAGTTTGAAAAGAATAAGTGGCCATGGGAACGCCAGCGGTTTATTGGCGGTTGGGTTGGGTCATTGTTTGGAAAATAGTTCTCTGGAATATGGATTTCAAGCCCCTTATTCAAATCCCTTTCATATTCCTGTGCTAGCGAATCTGATTCATATTCCAAATGTCCGGTTACCATTACATGCTTTCTGTCTCGTGATGCAATCAATAATGCACCTGCATCCTCAGAAGCCGCTAGTAATTTTAATTCTTGATGTTTCTTAATAGCTTCAATGGATATATCTGTATAACGAGAATGAGGAGCATAAAATTGGTCATCAAAACCACGAAGTAAAATATCGTTTTGTTCGAAAATCCGGTGGGCATAAATGCCGGAGCATTTTCTCTGTAACTCAAATTTACCAATTCCATAATGATAATGAAGTGCAGCCTGGGCTCCCCAGCAAATATGTAATGTCGAAGTAACATTTTCATTTGCCCAGTCCATAATTTCTGTTAACTCCGCCCAATATTTTACTTGATCAAATTCCAAAAGCTCCACAGGTGCACCAGTAATAATCATCCCATCAAACTTCAGGTTTCTCACTTGGGAAAAGGTAGTGTAAAACTGTTCGAGATGCTGTTTGCTCGTATGGGTCGATTCATAGGAATTTGTTTTTAGAAAGTTAACATTTACTTGTAATGGCGAGTTTCCCAATAAACGTAAAAGTTGTGTTTCTGCTTTCTCTTTTTCAGGCATTAAATTCAAAATAAGGATATTTAATGGACGGATGTCCTGAGCAGTCGCTCGTTCATTGTCCATGATGAAAATATTTTCTGTTTCAAGAATTTCCCTTGCAGGAAGGAGTTTTGGAATGTTAATTGGCAAGTGACCATCCCCTTTATCAGGTTTAATTTAAGACATTTTTCAAAATACTACATCCATTAATATAACTACCAACATCATAAGTCAATGAATATTTGAAATATTTAATAATAATATTATAAACATTATTGGAAGTTCAGAAAAGATAATAATTTATTCAAATATACATATCGGATCGAAAGCGCTTATTTGATACAATAATAGCGTAGGTCCAATTCTAAATACTGAATGCGGGGGATAAAGGTGGTATTAAAAACAACAGTGAAATCAGACATTGAAATTGCACAAGAATCATCAATGAGGCCAATTGTTGAAATCGCCGAAAAAATTGGTTTGGTTGAGGATGATTTAGAGCTTTTTGGAAAATACAAAGCAAAAATTTCAAGTGATGCTTTAGCTAAACTCAAAACAAAGGAAAATGGGAAGATTATCCTGGTTACTTCCATAAATCCAACACCAGCAGGTGAGGGAAAATCAACTGTAACCGTTGGCCTGGCCGATGCTTTCAACCAGATAGGCAAAAAAACAATGATTGCCCTCCGTGAGCCCTCACTAGGACCAACAATGGGGATTAAAGGCGGGGCGACTGGCGGAGGGTACTCACAAGTACTGCCGATGGAGGACATCAACCTACACTTTACTGGAGATATTCACGCGATTACGACTGCAAACAATGCCCTCGCAGCATTAATCGATAATCATCTCCAACAGGGAAACGAGCTTAACATCGATCAACGAAGAATTGTCTGGAAACGGGCGGTCGATTTAAATGACCGTGCCTTAAGAAAAGTAATTATAGGCCTTGGCGGTCCACTACAAGGGGTGCCGCGCGAAGATGGCTTTGATATTACTGTAGCATCGGAAATTATGGCAGTTTTATGCTTAGCAACTGATTTACAAGATTTAAAATTACGTTTATCACGGATGGTCGTAGCTTATAATTATGAGAAAGAGCCGGTTACGGTTGGTGAACTAGGAGTGGAGGGTGCATTAACGCTGCTGTTAAGGGATGCGATTAAACCAAACCTTGTTCAAACCATTGAACATACACCAGCACTTATTCATGGAGGACCGTTTGCAAATATTGCCCATGGATGTAATAGCGTAATCGCCACCACAACAGCGGCCAAGTTAGCTGATTATGTTATTACAGAAGCAGGTTTTGGTGCTGATTTGGGTGCAGAAAAGTTTTTACATATTAAATCAAGAAGTGCAGGTATTCAACCGGAAGCAGTGGTGGTTGTTGCAACAATTCGTGCGTTAAAAATGCATGGCGGTGTAGCGAAAAGTGAGTTAGCGCATGAGAATATTCCATCCCTAACCCTTGGCTTTGCCAATCTGAAGAAACACATCGAGACAATCCAGAGCTTTGGATTACCAGTGGTGGTTGCGATTAACAAATTCATCACCGATACAGAACTTGAGGCGGCCACATTGCTAGAATGGTGTCAACGAGAAAATGTGCCCGTTGCCATAACAGAAGTGTGGGAAAAAGGGGGAGCAGGCGGCATCGATCTAGCTAACATACTGTTAGCCGTGATGGAAAAGAAGGAAAACAACTTTAAGCCTTTATACGACTTATCTGACTCGATTGACAAGAAAGTTAGAACGATTGTGCAAATGGTTTATGGTGGAAGAGATGTAGAATTTTCATCGAAAGCAAAAAAACAATTGCTAGAATTTGAAAAGTTTGGTTGGTCTAATTTGGCCGTTTGTATGGCGAAATCCCAGTATTCCTTGTCTGATGACCCCTCTAAGTTAGGACGGCCAGCGGAATTTAGTGTAACTATTAGGGAATTTAAACCATCTATTGGCGCAGGTTTTATTGTCGCCTTAACAGGTGATGTAATGACGATGCCAGGATTGCCGAAAAAGCCATCAGCCTTAAATATGGATGTGGATGAAAACGGAAATGCATTAGGGCTTTTCTAAGAGGAGAGTAGATGGTAAATGTTTGATCCTACAGCCTTCGATAATATGAAAGTAGTGATTGAAGGAGCATTATATGATCTAGATATTAGTGGTGATATTGTTATTACCGATCGAAATGATTCCATTAACATGGCGAAAATGTCTCGGAAATTTGACGTTTCTTTTCAATTGCCTACTAAAGGCTTTACTGCGAAAATCGAGATGGTATCAAATCTCGGTAATCTAGCTGCTGAACTATTGCCCGCTTTACTTTCAGAGCAGAAGGCAGGATGTCAGTTGAGCCTGCAATTTTTTACGGAACATGACGACAAAGAAATCGACTTTCAAGCAATGGAAGCCACTCTCCTGGATGTTTGGGGATCCGCGAGAAAAATTACTCAAATTATTCAGTATAACCCGCTCCATATCGATAAAAAGCATGATCATTTCATCAGGATTGAATTTGATCGGTTAATTCGAGAAGACCAAATGGATGATTTAGTAGAAATGACGGAGTTTATTATCACGACACTTAAAAAACTTAACGTCGAAATTAACTAATTTAACAAAACCACCAAACCAGCTTTTTCAGCGAGAGCTGGTTTTGTTAGCATCCCTAAAATATTTACAATATTCTAATTTTTATGTACGATTATTTTACATACTTGTTAAATATTAAGGTTAAGGGGAGAGGGCATTGGTCAAAACCGCTTGGGTCACAGACAGTACCGCCTATTTAGACGAAGAATTAAGAAATCATCCTGATTTATATACCATTCCGCTAACGGTTCTACTTGATGGTGATGAATTTTCAGATGGGGTGGACTTATCCTCTGCACAATTATTCGAGCGATTAAAGCAGCTAAAAACACCGCCCAAAACATCACAACCATCCATTGGAGCATTTCAAGCATTATACGAACAACTATCAAAGGAATACGACCAAGTGGTGGCTGTTCTTTTATCAGGAAAATTAAGTGGTACTGTGTCTTCAAGTGAGCAGGCTGCCAAACTAGTTGATATTCCGGTTATCACGTTTGATTCCAATATTCTTACCTATCCGATGACGGCGTTACTTAAAGATGGAATAGCATTACTAGAGGCTGGTGCAAGTATTGAATCGGTTATCAATCAACTTGAAAAGTTGAAAAAAACAAACGAGACATATGTGCTTATCGGCAGTTTAGAGCAACTTCACCGAAGCGGGAGGATGTCTGGTGTACAATTCTTTCTTGGCAGTATGCTTAATGTGAAACCCATTATATCAATTGTTGACGGGGCATTAAGTGTAAAAGAAAAAGTACGAAGTGAGAAAAGAGCGAAAGAGAGAATATTGGAATATTTACACTCATCTTATGAGCAGCACCACTTTAAAGAAGTATACATTTTATATGGGTTGCATGAGGAAACTGCCGCTATTTGGAAGGATGAATTAAGAAAGGAATTTCCACAATTAGAAATTATCTGCTGCCCATTGGGAGCAGTAATTGGAGTTCATGCAGGTGAAAATACTCTCGGCATAAGCTGGCATAATGGGCTGAAATAACTTTTTCTCCCTTTGTGCATACTAATATGGCTATTAATTTTAGCAGAGAGGGAGATGTGTGATGAGTAAGCAAGGAAGGCAAAACCCCAACCAAACGAGAGAGCAAATTGAAAAACAAGACAAAAGAAATGATATTGAACTTGGCAGCGAGTTTCAAATGGGTAATAGCAAGTCACAAAGCCAGAAAAAAAGCGGAAGTCAGGTCAATAAAAAATAATCCCGAGAATTCGGGGTTATTTTTTATTGGTTTTTCATGATAAAATAGCAAAGGTGAAAGTGGGTGTGGGGAAAAATGAAAAATCAGATAATAGAACAAACGAAAATATATGTCCGTAACGAATTAGGGGAAGATGCTACTGGCCATGATTGGTTCCATGTTGATCGTGTCCGATTAAATGCCCTACATATATGCAAGAAAGAAAAAGCGGGAGATCCGTTCATTATTGAAATGGCGGCCCTTCTCCATGACATATCAGATGAAAAGCTTAATGAAAGCAGCGAAAAAGGGGAAGAAAAGCTAAAATTGTTTCTAAGAACCTTACCGCTGACAGATAACGATCAAAAACATATTAAACAAATTATCGCAACGATTTCCTTTAAAGGTGGACAACATACGAATCTTACAACGATAGAAGCGAAAATTGTTCAGGATGCAGACCGTTTAGATGCAATTGGTGCAATCGGAATTGCGAGGGCATTTGCTTATGGCGGCAAAAAAGGGCAGCCAATCTACGACCCAAGCATTAAAGTAAGAAATGAAATGTCAATAGAAGAGTATCGAAAGGGTAAATCAACAAGCATTCATCATTTCTATGAAAAACTCCTTAAATTGAAAGACTTGCTAAATACAGAGACTGCTCTAAAAATGGCAGAAAGCCGTCAACTAATGATGGAGACATTTCTAGAACAATTTTACCAAGAATGGGATGGACAAGAATGAAAATGCTCACAGTTGAAAATGTTTCGAAAACATATGGGGAAAAACAACTCTTTAACTCCATTTCCTTCACGATTGGAGAAAAAGAGCGTGTCGGGTTAATCGGCATCAATGGGACCGGGAAATCATCCCTATTAAAAATAATTGCTGGTCTCGACACACCGGACGAAGGGAAAATTATCACGAGTAAAGACTATTCAATCGCATTTTTAAACCAGCAGCCAGAATTAGATGGGGATAAAACAGTCCTAGAACAAGTCTTTCATGGCGACGCGCCCATTTTAAAACTAATGCGTTCCTACGAAAAAACATTATTGGACCTTTCAATGTCCCCTGATGACACAAAAGTCCAAGATGAGCTTTTTCGTATGCAAAAGCAAATGGATGCACTAAATGCTTGGGATGCAAGCACAAATGCCAAATCAATTTTAATGAAATTAGGTATAGAAGATTTTACAAAAAGAATTGGTGAGATGTCCGGTGGGCAGAAGAAGCGTGTCGCTTTAGCACAAGTGTTGATCGCCGAACCAGATTTACTTATTTTAGATGAACCAACCAATCATCTTGATTTCGATTCCGTCAAATGGTTGGAAGATTACTTAAGTAGATACAGTGGCTCGATTTTGCTTGTGACCCATGACCGCTACTTTCTTGACCGAGTAGCCAATCGAATGTTTGAACTCGATGGTGGGCAGATATACAGCTACAAAGGCAATTATGCGGCCTTCTTAGAAGCAAAAGCCATTCGTGAAGAGAATGAGGCTGCCACTTTTGAAAAAAGGAAAAATCTTTTCAGAAGAGAACTGGAGTGGATCAGGCGCGGTGCGAAAGCAAGAACAACCAAACAAAAGGCTAGAATTCAACGATTTGAAGAGCTTGATGACAAGGTCTCTACTGGGAAGGCAACCTCTGAAAAACTGGATATCACCTTAAATGGGAGTCGGCTTGGCAAGCAGGTATTTGAACTGAAGGATGCTTCCAAGCGTTTCGGAGCAAAATCGATCTTAAATCACTTTGATTTGCTTGTGAAGCCCGGTGATCGAATTGGGATTATAGGGAAAAATGGGACAGGGAAATCGACCCTGTTAAATATCCTTGCCAAACAAATCCCGCTTGATGAGGGTGAGTTCATCATGGGGCAAACAGTAAAAATCGCTTATTATACCCAGGAAAGCGAAGATATGGATGAAAATAAGCGGATGATTGAATACATTAAGGAGACTGCTGAGGTTGTAAACACATCTGATGGAAAAACAATTTCAGCTGCGCAAATGCTCGAACGCTTTTTATTTCCACCATTTACGCACGGTACACCAATTCGAAAGCTATCAGGCGGAGAAAAAAGACGTTTATACTTGTTGAAAATTTTGATGACAGCACCAAATGTGCTCTTGTTGGACGAACCAACCAACGATCTTGATACACAGACATTGACCGTTCTTGAAGATTATTTAGAGGATTTTCCAGGAGTGGTGATTACTGTTTCCCATGACCGTTATTTCTTAGATAAAGTGGCTGAAGAGCTTCTTGTTCTACAAGGAGAAGGGGCAATCGATTCTTTCTATGGTAATTATACAGAGTATCTTGAAAAAGAATCAGCCCTAGAAGCACAAAGAACCGTCACAGTTACGTCTAAACCAACCAAAACAATAGAGAAAGAAAAAAAGAAAAGAATGACCTATGCAGAGAAAAAAGAATGGGAATCTATCGATGAGGACATTGAAAAGACAGAAACCCGATTGGAAGAAATAGCTTCCGAAATGGCAAAGACAGGCAGTGATTTTACCAAAGCGCAGGATTTGATGAAGCAGGAAACAGAATTAAATGAAAAACTTGAGTATTTAATCGAGCGCTGGTCATACCTTGCAGAGCTTGCTGAAAAGGAATAAGAGTGCGTCAATTGACGCACTCTTTTTTCATCAAGCATTTCCGGTGATTGAAACTTATCCAATATGATAAACTAAAAAAAGAATTCTTAAGAATTAGGTGATTTTGTTGAAAATTAAGGCGATTGAACCAACGCCAAGCCCAAATACAATGAAAATTAATCTAGATGAAGAACTTCCAATGGGGAGAAGCCATAATTATAAGAAAGAAACATCTGCTGATGCACCGGCTGTTATTCAAGCAATCCTTCAAATTGAAGGCATTAAAGGTGTCTATCATGTTGCAGATTTTCTTGCTGTTGAACGGAATGCAAAATATGATTGGAAGGTATTACTGCCGCAAGTACGCCAGGCATTTGGAGAAAAAACGGACGAGGCTTCCCTAGTCAAGCCCATCGATGAGCATTTTGGTGAGATTAAGGTTGAAATCCAAATCTTTAAAGATATACCGCTCCAAGTAAAACTTACTGATGGTTCTACTGAAAAACGGTACGGAATGCCCGAAAACTTCTTAAAGGCTCGAGAACGGGCACAGCTTCCTGATGATCACTACCTTTTACTCAGAAAATGGCAAAATCAAGGCGTCCGTTACGGGGATTTTGATCAGATTGGCCAGGAAGTTGTCGATGAACTGATCGCTGCCTTTCCACAAGAACGACTCGAAGAATTGGTTAGAAAAGCTCAATCTGCGGATATTGTACCCGAACAAAAATTTAGTCAGACTCGCAAAAAAGTGTCCATGGAAGATTTACAGAATCCCGATTGGCAGATTCGCTATCAGGTCCTTGAACAAATGGATGACCCAGAACTATCTGATTTACCTGTCCTTGAAAAAGCTTTATCCGATGAAAGGGCTTCGATTCGGAGGCTTGCCACTGTGTACCTCGGGATGATCAAGGAGAAGGAAGTTCTGCCGTTACTATATAAGGCTTTGAAGGATAAAACAGTGACCGTTAGAAGGACAGCAGGAGATTGTCTATCAGATTTAGGGTTTCCAGAAGCAGCTGACGAAATGATGAACGCATTACAGGATAAGAGCAAGTTAGTTCGCTGGCGGGCAGCTATGTTTTTATACGAGGCAGGCGATGAAAAGGCCCTTCCGGCGTTAAAAGCTGCTGAAAATGATTCGGAATTTGAGGTTAGTTTGCAAGTAAAAATGGCCATTGAAAGAATTGAAGGCGGCACTGAAGCAAAAGGTTCTGTTTGGAAGCAAATGACCGAAGCCAGGAAGACGACGGATTAATTGCAAATAGGTAATAGATTAGGTATTCTAAAGTGGATGAATCGAAACGGAGTGATTTAAATTGTCAAATGCATATGAAGAATATATGAGACAAATGGTTTTACCGATGCGTGAAGAATTAACACGAGCAGGCTTTGAAGAGCTCTCAACAGCACAAGAAGTAGAACAATTTATGGAAAATGTAAGTGGAACAACACTTGTAGTCGTAAATTCCGTGTGCGGATGCGCAGCTGGATTAGCTCGTCCTGCTGCAACGCAAGCTGTACTCAATAGTGAGAAAAAGCCAGGCCAAATCGTAACTGTTTTTGCTGGGCAGGATAAAGAAGCAACCGCAAAAATGCGGGAGTATTTTGAAGGAATTGAACCATCATCACCATCAATGGCATTATTAAAGGATAAAAAAGTGGTTCATTTCATTCCAAGACATGATATTGAAGGAATGCCAATGGAATCCGTAATGCATAATTTACTAGGGGCTTTCGAAGCCCATTGTTAATTAGGATGTCAGCTGACATCCTTTTTTTTATTGGTTCGTAATTCGAAAAATTTTCCAATAACATGAAAAAAGAAGTATAATATCTAATTTCAGAGAATAATAGAAAATAGAAAAAGAATAGGTGACGTAAAAATGAACAATTGGCTTCGTAAAACGTTATTTGTACTAGTTTCTGTCTTATCTTTTGGTCTCGTTACGCCAACACATTTAATAGACCAAGTAAACGCAGATAATCGCACTGATCGTGATGCATTTGAAGCGCCATCGAAAGAAATCGCCTTTGGACAATCAAACACCATTAAGGAAGAAATGGAGTTTGATAAAGACAAGTTTATAGAAGAACTATTGATACAGGCAGAATTTCAGTCCTATCAGAAATTTGGGACTAAAATCAAACCTGTCATCGAAAATGAATTCAGGGAAGTTATTTTGCCGAACATCGAAAAAGCTCTTGAGGAAATGTCTGTTCAATTTCCGGAAGATGATTTAAAAAATCTCACTATTTCGGAGCATCCTAGCGCGGGGCTTTCTGAAAAAATATTTAATATTACCAATCAGGGTACCGGGCAGGATGTCCTTCGTTTTCATGTAAGACGAGATAATCCACCGCAAGCAGGCTATTGGTTTAATTTTCATTATCACACCTATCATGATGAATTCCAGAGCCACCATGAATTAGGTTCCATTTATTGGGCCAAAAATACACCACCCAAATGGATGAGTTAGAGTGATTTGCTAAAGGGCACAAAAAAAATTTATTATAATAAATGAAACCTTTTTATGACACACTCGTAAATAGACTATTACCTAAAATGGAGGAATGAAAAATGGCAGTAAGTTTATCAAAAGGTCAAAAAGTGGATTTAACAAAAACAAATCCAGGATTAACAAATGTTGTGGTTGGACTTGGATGGGACACGAACAAATATGATGGCGGTAATGATTTTGATTTAGATTCATCTGTTTTCTTATTAGGAGAAAATGGCAAAGTAACGAATGAAACTGACTTTATTTTCTATAATAATCCTCAAGGGGCAAATGGTGCTGTTGTACATACTGGTGATAATCGCACAGGAGCTGGCGATGGTGATGACGAAGGTGTGAAAGTAAATCTTACAACAATTCCTGCTAATATTCAGCGGATTGCTTTTACTATTACAATTCATGATGCAGATAGCAGAAATCAAAACTTTGGTCAAGTTTCAAATGCTTATGCACGAATTTACAATGAGGCGAACGGTGAAGAATTAATTCGCTATGATTTAGGCGAAGACTTCTCGATTGAAACAGCTATAGTTGTTGGGGAATTATACCGCCACAATGGAGAATGGAAATTCAGTGCCATTGGCAGCGGTTATCAAGGCGGTTTAGCTGCACTTGCCACCGACTTCGGCTTACAAATTGGTTAATTGTTAAATGTAAAAGATCCAGTCTGATGCTGGGTCTTTTTAAAAAAATTTGTTTATAAACTGTCTAGCTACAGCGCCTAGGGGCTCTATGGTCTACAGCCAATCCGTCATGAAGGTTAAAGAACAACCTTCCTGCCGGCTAGTCTTATGCTTGTCGCCCCTAAGCAAGGCGCTTTCGCTTTTCTAATCTGGGAGGAATTTTTTTAAATGTCAGTTATTAATCATATCTTAGACACATATGCACAATTTTTTGATCTTAATATGTGGGGTAAGATATTAGCAGATCCGGTTAGCTGGGGACTTATTGGGACTCTTATTATTTTAGAAGGTTTACTTTCTGCGGATAACGCGCTTGTTTTGGCCGTAATGGTTAAACACTTGCCGCCTGAAAAGCGGAAAAGAGCTTTATTCTATGGTTTATTAGGTGCATATATATTCCGATTTATCGCGATTGGAATTGGAGTTTACTTAATCAAGTTTTGGGTCATTAAAGCCTTTGGGGCCGCGTATCTTGCTTGGTTAGCGATTAAGTATTTCATCGATAAGCGTAAAGGGGATACTGGTCACGACCAGGATGAGGAAGCAGAAGGAATTAACCAAGGCGGCTTGCTAATTCGCTTATTTGGTACCTTCTGGGGAACAGTAGCTGCCGTTGAGTTAATGGATATTGCTTTCTCGGTCGATAGCGTTCTTGCTGCATTCGGAGTAAGCAATCAAGTTTGGATATTATTTGTGGGTGGAATCCTTGGGGTGTTAATGATGCGAGGCGTGGCTGGCGTATTCTTAACATTAATTGACAGAATCCCAGAACTTGAAACCACCGCTTATATCTTAATCCTGATTATTTCTATTAAGATGGCTCTAACCTTACCGTTATTCAACATCCATATTGAATCATTACATTTCTTTATCATTCTAGCCGTAACATTTGGAGCTACCTTTATTGTTCACTTTATGAATAAGAAAAAGGAAGCCAGCAAAGGAAACCAATCATAATTGCAGACTAAAAGGGGAGCTGACGAGAGTCCGTCTCCTCTATTTTTTAGCTTTAAAAGAGGTGAAATAGGTTATGGAGTTTTTTACATATTTTTACCAAGATGAAATTAAACGCTTCTTCTTTCAAAAACCGCAGACATTTTCGAAATATTCAAACCGTGACCTTTTATCTTATGGTTTAGGCGCTACCCTTTATATGCCAGCGACACGCCCGAATATTCATCAAGAAATTCTCTCCAAGAAGCATGAAGGATTAACTTCTATTGTCATCGACCTAGAAGATGCGGTTGGTGATAACGAGGTGACAGATGCGGAAGCAAAGCTCATCAATGAATTGGTAAAGTTAAATGGTGAATTGAATAAGGGGTTTCTAAGCTATACGGATCTCCCTCTGATGTTTATCCGCATTCGAAACCTAGAGCAGTTTAAACGGGTAACAGAACAATTAGCAGATGCGATAAAATTGCTTACCGGAGTGGTCCTTCCTAAATTCAGCTCTGAAACAGGTGAAGAACTATTAATGGAGGTGCGCCGGATCCATACTGAGCAGCATCCCTTTTATGCAATGCCCATCTTGGAGACAGCGAAGGTCATTCAAAAAGAAACGAGAATGGAAGAATTAACGAGTATAAAAGCTCTTTTAGATCGCTACAGGGATAATATTCTAAATGTCAGGGTCGGGGCCACTGATTTTTGTGGATTATATGGAATACGCCGCAGTGCGGATACCACGGTATATGATATAGCAGTTTTGAGAGATTGTATTTCTGATATTATTAATGTCTTTCAACGTTTTGATAGCCCTTACGTTGTTTCTGGACCAGTTTGGGAGTATTTTTCTACGAAGAAAAGAATGCTGAAGCCACAACTAAGGCGAACCCCGTTTCGTGAGCGGTACGGTGACGAAGGGCTGAAAATGCGTGCAAAATTAATCGATGAACATATGGATGGTTTAATCCAAGAAATCCTCATGGATATCGCAAACGGATTAACGGGAAAAACAATTATCCATCCTTCACATATCAAAGTTGTTCAAGCCCTCAATGTGGTTTCCTACGAAGAGTTCATCGATGCAAGCACTATCATAAAAGCAGCAACAGGGGAAATTGGCGTCATGAAAAGTAAGTTTGCAAATAAAATGAACGAAATAAAACCTCATTATTATTGGGCGAAGAAAACCATCTTAAAATCACAGTTGTACGGGGTGCTGCATGAAGAATTCACTACCATTGACCTTATCAAAAAAGAAGTATACGTATAATATCCTAGACGCGATAAAAACAGAGATAGCAGTAACTGAAGATCCGTATGATTTGCCTCTGGAAGATTTGTTTACGATGGCAGCTAGAATAAATAAGAAGCGCTCGTTTCTATTCGTTAGTAAAGTGCTCGGTAAACACTTACCCATTGATCCAAATAAAGGGCTATTGACGGCGGCCCTATTAGGAGCGAGATATTTAGAAATGGTTAAGGGAATCTCTTGTTTAGAAACGGAGAAACTATTAACCTCATATAGAAGAGGAGATTCTTACCAAAGTATGGCCTTTATTCCTGAATCTGTAAGTCCAGTCGTGATTGGCTTTGCTGAAACGGCAACAGCCCTTGGGCATACTTTCTTTGATTGCTTTCAATCGGCCGAATATTTTCACACCACTAGGGAAGAACTCATCCAGGTAAGACCAGAAATTACCTTTGAAGAAGAGCATTCACATGCAACATCACATCGCTGTTACATTCCTTTGGAGATGATTCAAAATGAACGAGAAATTATCCTTGTTGATGATGAATTGACCACAGGAAAAACGGCCTTAAATATTATCAAATCCATTCAAAGTAAATTCCCAAGACGTGTTTATACCATTGTCTCCATTTTGGATTGGCGTTCAGAAGTGGATCAAAAGAGATTTCAACAGCTTGAACAGGAGCTTTGTATCAAAATCAATGTAGTCAGCCTGGTAACTGGAACAGTTCAGGTGAAGCAGATTCGTGAGCTAGAGAACCGGTCAGCAACCAGTGAAAGGAATGAGAGCGTCGAAGCATCTGTAGAATGGATAGACTTATCAACATTCTTTTCTAGTACTCCCTTTTCAGTAAATAACTTGATTAATAGGAACGCATTTATAAAAGAAACAGGTCGATTTGGCCTAAATAGTTCCGAGAACGTTTGTCTTCACCAGAAAGCCTCTGCTGCGGCAGCGATATTAAATCAGAAAAGAACGGGAAAAAGGACTCTTTGCCTTGGAACGGGAGAGTTTATGTATCTTCCAATGAAACTCGCTGCCGAAATGGGCAGAGATGTTTATTATCAATCAACGACTCGCAGTCCGATCTTCATCAAAAACAAAGAGGGATACGGGGCAAGGTTCGGTTTGACTTTTCCAAATCCGGAAGACGTATCCGTTACACACTTTGTATACAACATCCCGTCTGGCTTTTACGATGAAATCTTTATTTTCTTGGAAAGAAAAGTAGAATTAGAGAGTTTGGAACCACTCATGAAAGAACTAGAAAAATTACAAATAGAGATGATTAGGCTCGTCTTTTTTTCTGAAAATCGAGGTGAATAAGATGGCATTTACAATCAATAAACCTGCAAGAATCGGAAGTTATAAAGCGGAGGATGTTCAACTCTTATTGAAGGATTTAAGTGATATTGTGTTAGAGGATACTACCGAAAATCGAGAAATGAAGGTTCAATCAGGTGCTCATTATAGTGAATCCTTACCCATCGAGTATCAGCCTCCAAAAGCGTATGTTGATTTATTCTGGTCGACCCTCAAGGAATACAAACAAAAAGTGGCTTTATGTATTGGGATCGTGGCAGAACGAATCTATCATGCTAAAGGTGAAAAGACGGTTCTCGTTTCTCTTGCACGAGCGGGGACACCAGTCGGGATTTTAATTAAAAGATATATTCACCTGAAATACCAAGTTTTATTGCCGCATTACAGTGTTTCTATCATCCGGGATAGAGGGATTGATGAAAATGCACTTCAATATATAGTAAGTCAGCACCCAAATGCTCAAATTCAATTTGTGGATGGCTGGACCGGAAAAGGGGCTATTTCGCTTGAATTAACAAAAGCCTGCCAAGACTATCAAAAAAAATACGGAATATTGCTTGATGATACCTTGGCAGTGCTTGCAGATCCCGGCTACTGTACTACTTTGTTTGGAACAAGGGAAGATTTCTTAATCCCTAGTGCATGTCTGAACTCAACAGTTTCTGGATTGGTGAGCAGGACGGTTTTAAATGCTCAATATATCGGGAAGGATGATTTCCATGGAGCGAAGTTTTATAAGGAATTAATTCCAATGGATGCTTCTAATGAATATATTGATTTGATTAGTAAGGAATTTGAAAACATTACCCAAATAGCAGCAGAAAGTGCCCGAAAAATGGTTCACGAAAGATTGGAAACGGGATTCCTAGGAATGGAAGACGTCAAGCGAATTCAAACTGAATTTGGAATTGAAAGTACCCATTTTATTAAACCTGGTGTCGGCGAAACAACAAGAGTGCTCCTTCGCAGGATTCCATGGAAGATACTGATGCGCGACCCTTCGAGTCCATTTGTCAAACATATTCTTATGCTGGCAGAAGAGAAGGGGGTAGAAGTCGTACCGTATCCGGATTTAAAGTATTTGTGCTGCGGCTTGATTAAATCGGTTAAGGGGAGTAACGCATGATTTTTGCATCTGACTTGGACCGTACATTGGTTTATTCGAAAAGGGCGATAGAAGAGCTGGGCATCGATGCTCAGTTCGTCCTTAAACCGGTTGAAAAAAGAGAACAGAACTGGGTTGCCTATATGACCGAATCATCCTATTTTGCATTAAAAGAGTTAGCCTTGACTAGTTTATTTATTCCCGTTACCACCAGGACAACCGAACAATTTAACCGATTTTCCATTTTTAAGGAAGATATTCCAATCAAATATGCGGTCACCTCAAATGGGGCCAATATTATTTATCAGGGTAACTTGGTGGAAGATTGGTCATCACATATTATCTATCGTTTGAAAGAAGAATCAGTTAGCCAAGAGGAACTGCTTATTAAGCTAAATAAGGAAGGTTTACAATTTGATGGGCACATTAAGCAGGCGGAAAATTTATTTTTCTATTTCATTTTAAACAGTCTTCCACCTGCTTCTGATCGCAGAGCGATTCATGATGTGGCTGCTCTTAATGGATGGAGGATCTCCATTCAAGGGAGAAAACTATACTTTATCCCGCGAGCGATTAGTAAAGGGGACGCACTTGAATTTATCTCAAAACGAGAAGGAATGGAGCTAATGGCAGGTGCGGGGGACTCCGTACTAGATTGGGACTTTCTGAAAAACTGCCATTATCGTTTTGTCCCTGCCCATGGTGAACTTGCAAGAGTGTCAGGCACCAGCAACTATACTCTTACCAAAAATAAGGGTGTTGGTGCAGGGGAGGAGATTATCCATCATTTTCTACACCTGCTTCGTCTTAGTGTTTAACCCCTTTCATTTTTCGGAGTAAAAATGAAAAAGTAAACACAAGAAAATAAACTATATGTTCCTAAGAAGAAGAGAATCGACAAGGCTAATGAATGCCAGACGGAAGACAATAGAAACGTAAAGATTAAACTGAACACAAATAAATCTAGGTAAACAAAGACATCGGAAACCATTACATCCATAACGGTATTTAATTCCTCATCTATTTGTTCCATCCGCGGCCGCTTATATAAAAAACGCATTTGAGTCACCTACTTTAGTGTGAGTACTCAAATAGTATGTAAGGACAAGGGAAAAGGTGAAAAATGAGGGAAAGGACATTCCTATGAAACATTTTTAAAGGAGATTCGTATAAACAAATGAACCGATTACCTAACTGTGATATGATGTTATGGAAACCTTACATAATTTTCTAAACGCTTCAAAAATAAGCTTTCGCTTCTAGAGGGAAGGGATTATGAATGAATCCATCATATAATCAGTTGACCACCCAACCTGTTTCCTTATCTTATGAAAATTGGCAGACTATGCTGAAAAAGCCATTACCAGAACGGCCAAATTTTTCAAAAGAAAACGGAACCATTCAGATTGGGCAAGTCATTGGGAAGTTCCTTGGAATACCAATTGACCACGATGATTATTATAATCAACTTTTTGATTATGTGAACAATCCAGAATGGAATCTTCATTTGATAAGTGAAGAGTCACTTGATAAGACGATTAACAACCATCACTTTCAATCCATTCAAAAAGTCATAAATATTAATCGTGAACAAAAACTGTCCATCAACCGATTCACAGCTTTCCTTGAAGGGGAACAGTTATTGTTGAAATCAAAGGTGCCTGTTATCCATCGAAAACTGAGAGAGGCAATGATCGCAACATTAGAGTTGTTTGCAAAGGTTGAAAAAGACGGCTTAGTAAACCAAGATTTAAGGCGCGTTCTTGTAGACATTGTTAAATGGTCCATTAATCATTTAGAGCCGGTATTGGAAAAGGCTGATCCACTAAAAGAAATGCCCAAATTTTTATGGTACGGCGACTTTAAGAAAAGTCATCAATATTTTTTATATTATTTAATGAAACTTGGCTGTGATATTGTCATTTTTCACCCAGAAGGTAAGGATATTTTTGAGGGGATAAGTCTTGAAAAAACGTTCTCTCATGAATTCCCCAATAGGATGTCTGCAGAACCGTTTCCTAAGGCAAAGCGCACTCGTAAAGCAACCGTTGCCTACAGAGCTTCAAAAGAAATTGAGACCATTTTAAACCAAGAGGGTTCTGGCCTATATAAACCATGGCAATTACGGGATTACACGCCATCCTCTATTACTTTAAAAACCACCTATGATGAACTTTTTATTCTTGGGAAAGAAATGGCAATGGTTCGGCCTGATTTTGAGGTAGGGAATGGACAAGTCAAAATTCCTTCGATCTTTGCTAAAGTTCAGGGTGTGAGTAAGAATCGCAAAGAGTACTGGGATCGTTTACAATCGCTGAGTGAATTTGAGCATAGTTTACTAATTAGGCGTTTGCCAATTACGATGGCAAGTACGAGTGATTTCCGCTTTCACTATCGCAATGCTCTAGGGAAGGATGGTTTAGTAAACCCTGAAATCATAATGAAGGCACATTATTGGCCTTATTCTTTTTTATCCTCTGGCTTGCAAAAAGGAATTGCCTCTGCGGTAAGAAGAATATGTGAAAAACCTGGTTTAAAGCCTTTACCAACGGAAACGATAGAAGACGTAAAAATGTATTTATTTACTCAGGCATTTTTTATGCCAAAGCCGATTATTCAGTTGATTGAGAGATTTGACTATTCCCAGCATGTACCGAAATTAATCATTTTCAATAATGAATTAGCCGGTATCCTTACAAGGTCAGATGCAGCACTTTTGTTACTGTTAAATCAATTTGGGATCGATATCATCGTGTATAATCCTCCTGGTCATAATGATATTGAAAATTTTCTTGATGAACGATTATTTGATATGCATTGGCTCGAAGACGTTGTCTTTGATTTAGAATTTAAAGAACCGTCCATTTTTAAAAAAGGGCTTTTTCAAGGAATCTTAAAAAATTTAAGGGGAGATTAATAAGTGACTCTTATGCCAAATCCATCAAGCGGCTTAACGCCAGCAGGTGCAGATGACATCCTGACAGAAACTAAAGTCTCTGACATTAAACTTGCGCTACGGAAGGAACCAGAAATTCAAAATTTGGCCCGAACAATTGATGAACGTGACCAAATTCAAGTTTTAGAGTTTGGAAAGGAACCTGCCGTTCAAATTTCCCGTTTTTCTGACCAGATCTTAAATAATATGAGGACAACAAAAGTAGAGGATTCAGGTGAATTGCTTAAACAACTGGGCCGCATTATGGATAAATTTGATGCCAAGGACTTCCAGAAAACTTCAGGCGGACTTTTCGGAAAGCTCTTTAAAAAGGGTGAGAAGATGGTTGAAAAGTTGTTTGGCAAGTATCAAACGATGGGCTCCGAAATTGATAAGGTATACATAGAAATATCAAAATATCAGCATGAAATGGTTGATTCAACCAATATGCTCGAACAAATGTATGAGCAAAACTATCAATACTATTTAACCCTTGAAAAATATATTGTTGCGGGTGAACTAAAAGTGGAGGATTTAAAAAATAATCAACTTCCACAGCTTGAAGCCCGGACTGCTGCTGGTGACCAAATGGCCTCTATGCAATTAGATTCGCTGAAAAATGTTATCGAATTATTGGAACAGCGCATCTATGATCTAGAAATGGCGAAAATGGTCTCCCTACAGACTGCTCCGCAAATTCGTCTTTTACAAAGAGGAAATACGAAACTGATTGGAAAAATAAATTCGGCCTTTGTGACGACCATTCCGATTTTTAAAAACGGTTTGATCCAAGCGATGGCAGCGAAAAGACAAAAGTTAGTTGCTGATTCGATGAGTGAACTAGACCGCAGGACAAATGAAATGCTCCTTAAAAATGCACAAAACATTTCACAGCAAAGCACGGATATTGCTAGGCTTGCCGGCGGTCCAAGTATTAAAATCGAGACGATCGAAGAATCATGGAATATTATTATTAAAGGTATGCAGGAAACAAAGGCTATTGAAGATGAAAATAAACGGATGCGGGTAGAAGGCACAAAACGTTTAGAACAGTTGCAGGATAACTTTAAAAAGTTAAAACAATCTTAAACATATATTGTTTTGATTTATACTAAATTTCATATTGGAGTGATTGAATTGGCTATTAATTTACAAAAAGGTCAACGAGTTGATTTAACGAAAAGTAATCCAGGATTATCAAAAATCATGGTAGGGTTAGGATGGGATCCAGTCCAAAGCGGCGGCGGCGGCGGTTTNNGTTATTATGCTGGGTGCAAACGACAAACTTCAAAACAATAAGGATGTCATTTATTTTGGAAACCTACGAAGCAATGATGGCAGTGTACAGCACTCAGGAGATAATTTAACGGGCGATGGAGACGGCGATGACGAGCAGGTAATGATTGATTTAAGCAGAGTTCCATCCAATATCCAGAAACTTGTTTTCGTTGTAAACATTTATGACTGCGTCAAGAGAAAGCAACATTTTGGGATGATTAAAAATGCTTTTATCCGGGTTGTAAATCCTGGGAATAATCAAGAGTTACTCCACTATAACCTTACAGACAATTACAGTGGGCTAACATGTCTTGTGACGGGAGAAATTTATCGCCATGGCAATGAATGGAAGTTTGCCGCAATCGGCAGCGGTACCAATGCTGCGAGCCTGAGTGAAGTTGTTCGTTCCTTTAGTTAAGAATAGAATAAAGTTCAAATAGAGGTGATCAGTTTGGGTATTAACTTAGCAAAGGGGCAAAGGATTGATTTAACCAAAACAAATCCTGGGTTAACAAAAGTCATTGTTGGTCTAGGCTGGGATACGAATCGTTATCATGGCGGAAATGACTTTGACTTGGATGCATCTGCTTTTTTAGCTGACGCTAATGGCAGAGTTATAAACGATTCGGATTTTATTTTTTACAATAATCTCGCTCACCCTTCTGGTTCAGTCGAACATACAGGGGATAATCGAACTGGTGAAGGTGACGGCGACGATGAGCAAATCAAAATTGACTTTAGTAAAGTTCCATCTCATGTCCATCGAATCGCTATTACAGTGACGATTCATGATGCGGATGCAAGGTTTCAGAATTTCGGCCAAGTTTCCAACGCCTTTGTTCGCCTGGTTAACGAAGAAACAAATAATGAGGTCTTACGCTTTGATCTTGGAGAAGACTTTTCAGTAGAAACAGCGGTTGTTATCTGTGAACTCTACCGCCATAATGGTGATTGGAAATTTAATGCAATCGGCAGTGGTTTTGCAGGTGGGTTAGCAGCCCTTTGTCGAAACTATGGTTTAGAAGTATAAAATTAAGTTGAAAGCTGCCTGTTGGCAGCTTTTTCCCTTTATTCCCCACTTTTCCCTTTTATATTCCAATCAAGCATGCTCGTTCCCATGTTATAATTCTATTAATATATTGAATTATTAGGGGAAGATACGATGCGTAAATCAGTCGCGGCTTTTTTCATAGCTGTTTTGTTTCTTTCATCGATCACTACGTCACAAGCATCTTCTGATGGTATTTTGCTTAGAGATTATTCTAGGAATTCTGTACTCTACCAATCCCTTAAAGTGGATCATTCGTTACCACTGTTGAATCAAATCATTGTTTTACCTAAGCAATCGTTTGATCAGAAAGAAGCTGCGGGCATTATAAACAGAATTGATTCGATACCCTATTCGATTTTAGAAAAAATAAAAAACCACGGAATCAGTGTAAAACTTTTTACGGGGAAACTTACAGATAATCCCACAGCAAGTCAATTGGCAGGGAAGATCCCAAGAGGATATACAAATAATGTAACCTGGGATAATGTCCCTGGAATTGGTGGTTCTAAACTGGTATTGGTTAAAATTGGTGCTAGTGAAAAAGGTCATGGGCATAGCTCGGTAAATTTAGAATTACATGAACTGGCCCATTCAATTGACCGTTATGTGTTTGAAGAGATCAGTAGTTCCAATGACTTTACCGGCATTTGGGAAAAGGAACATGAACAATTGTTTCCAGGAAACAGTTATTTTCTCTATCCGGAAGAATATTTTGCAGAGACCTTCGCTATGTATTATTTAAATAATGATACGAAAGAACTATTACGAACGAAAGCACCGAAAACATTTCAATTTTTAAAACAGCTCTCACTTCACTAATTTGCCCTTGATTGTTAAAATAGATAAATATGTGCAGAAAAGGGAGTTGTCCGAGGTGAAGCAATATTTAGATTTATGTCAGCATGTCCTTGAAAATGGAAACGTGAAGGGCGACCGAACAGGTACTGGAACCATTAGCACCTTCGGGTATCAAATGAGATTTAATTTAGCGGAAGGATTTCCGATGATGACCACGAAAAAGTTGCATTTAAAATCCATTGTTTATGAACTGCTATGGTTTTTAAAAGGCGACACGAATGTTCGGTATTTGCAGGAGAATGGCGTCCGTATTTGGAATGAGTGGGCCGATGAAAACGGCGAGCTGGGTCCTGTCTATGGTCACCAATGGCGTTCATGGACGGGTGCAGATGGTAAAACCGTTGATCAAATTACCGATCTTATTCATCAAATCAAAACGAATCCCAATTCAAGAAGGCTGCTAGTAAATGCATGGAACGTAGCAGAAATTGACAACATGGCACTGCCGCCGTGCCACTGTATGTTCCAATTTTATGTGGCAGACGGGAAGTTGTCCTGTCAGCTCTACCAACGCTCTGCCGATGTCTTTCTCGGCGTCCCGTTTAACATTGCATCCTATGCGCTTTTAACCATGATGATTGCTCAGGTTTGTGACCTAGAACCCGGTGAGTTTATCCATACATTCGGGGATGTTCATATTTATCAAAATCATCTTGAACAAGTAAGATTACAAATGGGTAGAGAGCCTCGTGCATTGCCAACTCTCAAAATTAATCCGCATGTCAAAGATATCTACTCGTTTGAGTATGAAGACTTTACACTTGAAGGGTATGACCCACATCCCCACATAAAAGGAGTGGTCAGTGTATGATTTCCTTTATTGTCGCAATGGATGAAAATAGGGTGATTGGAAAAGAGAATCAATTGCCGTGGCATTTACCAGAGGATTTAAAATTTTTTAAGAGGATTACGATGGGACACCCGATTGCGATGGGAAGAAAAACGCATGAATCCATTGGACGCGTTCTTCCTGGCAGAGAGAATATCGTAATTACCCGCCAGGCTGATTACCGGAGTGAAAATTGTACGATGTTTTACACGGTTGAGGATTTTGTTAAGTATAGCCAAAGGAAAAATGATGAGATCTTTGTGATTGGCGGAGCAGAAATATTCAAAGAGACATTTCCATTTGCAGATCGTCTCTACATAACACTTATCCATCATGAATTTGCAGGAGATACATTCTTTCCTGAATTTGATCCTAGTGAATGGGAATTAGTGTCTAATGAAAAAGGGATTAGGGATGATAAAAATCCCTATGACTATGAGTTTAGACTATACGAAAAAAAGTCTAAAGTATAAATAGGCACACATGTAAACAGACCAATTTACTCATAAAAATAAGCATCAGCTATTAGCTGGTGCTTCACTATGTTTACGATTAAGAATATGGTCCATTTACTTCGTATTCTGCTAATTTTGCCAGCATTCCTCTGAATTCCTGTGGATGGCAAAATTCATCCTCGTTAAAATGTGTTTTAATCCAGGCAATTAATTCAAGCGGGCTATTAAAATATTCACCGCTTCGATCGCTCTTGCGAATGGTATATCTTCCGTTATCATCATCAATTGTTATCTCCACCGGAAGAGCTCCATCATAACTGCAAAGTGAAAATTCCATCCTCATCACATCCTAACGTTATGATTGATCATTTTCAAAAAATATATGTCCTTCCTGCTCAAATT
>NZ_JBALOS010000046.1:61872-62097 GCF_036962765.1 Neobacillus drentensis | reverse complement strand
TTGTAATTGTATCCATCAACCTATAAAGAATCCTCAAGAACACTTTATCTTTCGCAGCCGAGCCCACAATCCATCACAAAAGCGCTCTTGAAGCACATAATAGGTCAAAATCGCTTTTAACAATTCCAGATTGGCAGTAGGAATCGCTGCGGCAAGGTTATGTGATCTTTTACCTTTTCCTTCAAGTATTCCAGGTAATCTTTTTTTAATAAATCTGTCTTATAT
>NZ_JBALOS010000046.1:0-61855 GCF_036962765.1 Neobacillus drentensis | reverse complement strand
TATGTGTTCTCAATAAATTCATGTAACTTTTCATCATAATCTGGATATCCAGATTCCCATTTGCAAAATTCTACTTCTTCATTTTCAAAGTAAGGTATGTACTCTAATAGCTTTTGATAATCTCCCATTCGTTTTCCCCCTTTGCTGCTTATTGCATCGGATTTGTAATGGCTGCTTGAAACAGTCTAACCTGAGTTATAGCGGAATTGGCCTATAGTCTAACAAATCATTGAGTGCCGTTGTAACAAAAAGGAGTTCCGGCCATAATACGTTGAAGGCAAAATATACATTTTGGTCATTTGTAACGATGGATAAATGCCTCATCATATCTTGATGCAATCCGTTTCCAACAAACTCTACCTCACGGTTACCCATCAAGGGTGGTGACAGGCACTTATTTAATCAAGAAGATTGGTATCCACCACTTAAAACACCCCTTGAAGGACTGACAGTGGATCAAGCAAATTGGAAGCCTAATGGCATAGCGGTAAACAGCATATGGGTAACTGCCAGTCATCTGCTTTTTTATAAAGAACAATTGTTAAACAAACTTGAAGGAAAACCAATAACAACTACCGTTCAAAACAATAACGAAACCTTTACATCTAATAATGACGAAAAAAGCTGGTTAGAAATCCAAGCTAAGATGGAACAAGTACATCGTCAGCTGCAAAATGTAATAGGGAAATTAACCTAAGACGATTTAACAAATTTAGAAAATGGAACAACGCAAGCAGGAAGACTTTCTAGTATTATTTTGCACGATGCTTACCATACTGGCCAAATTATTCAAAATTTAAAATTACAAGGGTCATGGATAACTTCCTGATTATTTAAAATCAAAAATTATTATTGTGAATATTAAACAATGACCACTTCCAACGTAATATGGAGTGGTCTTTTAAGATTGTAGATAATAAATGGCTGGTAAAAAGTATAGACTTACCTAGTAAAAATGTTTTATGGTATGATGATTAAATTGTTTACTACCTTGTTTCACATATACATTCATCTAAGAAAAGAGGTATTTATGTACTCTACTGAATTATCCAAGCGTCATTGGTTGCTCATCTTTACACTTTCTTTATTAACATTTGTTCTCGGGACAAGCGAATTTGTTATTGTCGGGATCTTAACCGATATTTCCTCGGGCCTTCATATAACAAATGCAAAAGCGGGTACACTCGTTTCTGCGTTTGCCATTACGTTTGCCATTGCCACACCACTCGTGATGTCAGCAACAAGTCATTTCCCTAAGCGTAAATGGATGTTGTATTTGATAGGATCGTTCATCATTCTGAATGCTTTGTGTGTGATTTCGACGAGCTACATCATGCTCCTTGTACTTCGGATGATGACGGCGATAGTAACCGGAGTATTAATCTCTCTTGCCATGATTGTTGCAAGTGAAACCATTCCAAATGCAAAACGAGGACTTGCTATATCATTTGTTTTCGGTGGTTTTACTCTTGCAAACGTGGTTGGAGTACCAATTGGCACTGTAATCGCTGAATGGTACAACTGGAATGCAACCTTCCTGTTAACGACTTTTCTGGGTGGAATTGCGTTTTTAGCATCTTTCTTCATTTTGCCTAATAAGCTCAGTCAATTTCGCAGTTCGATGCGTGATCAATTTTCTTTGTTGACAAACCCACGAATCTTAATGGCGTTTTTCATTCCATCTCTAGGATTTGGAGCGACGTATGCCGTTTATACGTATCTTGTTCCGATCCTGAAAGGAATGGAAGCACCAAGTAATTCAATCAGTTTGATCTTGTTTGGCTACGGATTTATTTCAATTTTCAGCAACATACTCGCTGGTAAAATTGCCAGCTACAATGCGATCGGGCGCCTTCGAATGGTTTTCCTTGTGCAAGCCATTGTTCTGGTCAGTTTATATTGGACGACAAATAATTTAATCTTTGGATTGATTAACATTGGCTTGATGTCATTAATGGCTATCCTTTTAACAACATCTACCCAGCTTTATTTGATTGACCTTGCCGGTATTTATCAACCAAAAGCGACAGGACTCGCTGCTTCACTGATGCCAGTCGCAAGCAATATCGGTATCGCTTTGGGTTCCGCAGTAGGCGGAATGGTTTACCATCAAGGAAATTTGATAAGTGTGACATTGGTCGGCGGGTTGATTGCTATCTTTGCCAGTCTTCTTACTTTCCTAAGTCATCACTTGGACCAAAAACAAACAAAACCCGTATAAGAGAGAATCTACGTACGCTTTGGCATCTTCGTTTTGATACCTTCAGATGGACAAAATCTTTCCATGGCATAATAAAAGAAGAAAGAAGTATCAAGAACGTTGAAGTGTTCTTTGATACTTCTTTAAAATGCCTCTCCCTCTTCAATCCCATTTGGTAAAACAACAAAGACTCTTTCACAGGATGCTGAACATGAGATTCCTTCTGATAGAAGGTTAAGAAATCCTTTTATTTTTCTTTTCCGGGGTACTTCTGAACAGGCATGAGGCACTGCCTCAAAGCTTAGAAAACCATCACTCATTATTCATAAAATTGTTCTGCTCCAAGTAATTCAGCACTGTCTGTGAAAATTCGTGATGAGATTCTTTCGTATACTTGGCAATGGTATAGACTTGAGCAAGATTCTTTAATCCTAATCGTTCTGTCATTTCTTTAAGCTTAGGGATATCCATATAGCGTTTCCATCCCTTTTCATTTCTCTCTTTGTAGATTTCTAGAATATCTTCATCTGAATAATCACGATACTGGTCGTAGTGAACAAGTCCATGCATTGGCAGTCGATCACGTGGGGCAGGGTTTTCCGCAGGATAGCCTAATGAATAACCCACAATTGGTACGACATTTGGCGGTAAGTTTAGTAGTTCACCAATTTGATTGCAATTTGCAAGCGTTGAACCCATATAGCAAATACCTAGCCCAGCGTTCTCTGCTGCTAATGCACAATTTTGTGCTGCCAAAGTCGCATCAATGGCACCTATCATAAAGCTCATGAAATTATCAAAATGTACAGGTGCATCATTGAGCGAAAGCCATTTTCTCATTCTATTAAAGTCAGCACAAAAGGTTAATAGTATAGGTGCATCAACAACCATCGATTGTTCCATATGTGCGGTGTATAATTTTTTCTTAAGCTCTTTATCTTTTGTGACGACAATCGAATAAGATTGCATATTGCCACTTGAAGAGGCACGAATGCCCGCATCGAGTATTTGATCTAGCAGTTCTTGTCTTACTTCTCTATCTTCATATTCTCGTATGGATCTGTGCCCGTTTATCACATCGTTTAATTCCAAAGCAATCACTCCTTTAAAAAAACTATAACATTTAAAATGAATGTTTTGAAAATAAATATTACAAGGACTTTTTAAAAAGTTCAGTTTTCCATTAAGAACGAATTCGAAAGAGACAAATTCACCGCACCTACTATACCGGTGTTTATGATCCCAAAACTTATATAATCAACTGAAACATTTATCATGTTGCTGAAGTACCTCTCTACCTTTACATGTTAATCCAACGAAATCTTCACAACATCATCCAAATATTTTGTTGTATTATATCCAAAAATCTCCAGCCTTTTAGGAATCACTTTCTCTCCAGCGTTGTTACCGTCTAACTTCACGCTTTGAACGGTTTCGAAATAACGGGGCTGCTCGATTTCTTCATATGCGACAGGGATTTCATACGTATCATATTCGATTCCGTTTTTATCAACAAGCACTCCTTCAGAATTCATCTCCATTGAACTAGGTTCATTTTCATCCTCACCCACAATCTGGAATTGAAGCGACTCATATGCTCGATTCTTAATTTCATGATTGCTTATGGCAACATTGGTAGGCTGTCCAACTTCCACCTTGTCGATGGAGATTGTACTGCCTGCATATTCAAAGGTTTGAGGAAATTCCTTAGAAGCATCCAGTTCGATGGTTTTTGGGTCTTGAACAGTTAAATAAATAGATCCGAATTGAACGTTGACCTCTTTTGGTTTTTCTCCAAAAAGTGGGTCAAAGTGTGTTTGAAAAGTACTCCAATTTATGTCTTGTTGTGAAGAAGAGCTGCCATACATATCAGCTTTCACTTTTTTATTGTTCACTTCTAGATTGTCAATATTCAGAAAGTCGATCTGCTTCTCTGTCTGTTCATTTTTAATAGCATATTGCAGAATCGTCGCTGTGGGAGCAATGGTTAGTTTATCAAATCGAACCGGGATTCCCTCGACTTTTGTTTCTTCATCTAATGCATATTCGATAGAGGGCTGTTTTGTTACAGGGATCTCGAAGTTCCACTCCCCTGTTTCGTTCTCGTAAGCCATAATACTATTCCGGTCAGAGGAATCATGAATCAATTTCTGAAGCTTTGTAATCTTTAGTTTGATTGTCCCGTTATCCTTGGAGAGTGGCAGCAGACTAATCTTCCCCTGATACACGTTCTTTTCTTCGTTATTTACATCCGATTGAAGGTCAGGAGGATAGTACCTTGGATTTGCTTCATGGCTCATGATTTCATATTCGTTCTCCACCAAAACCCCATCATCATAGTTCATCACATATTGATTGTCTTCATCTGTATCTTCTATTTCATAAAAAACAAGCGTCTGAACATCATCAGCAATCGCACTATTGATTTTAATTTTAACCCCATTACTTTCCGCTTCTAGGTTAAGCCTTTCACCCAGGTCCTGTTGCAGAAAGGCACGCAATTGCTGATTTTCTTCTGTCCATGTATAGTAGAGGTTGGTAAACGACCCTGTAAAAACTTCTATTGCCATTAATAATGCGGAAACACTTGCAAAAATAATCCCCATTCTTATACGTTTCTTGTTCTTCTGTTTTCTTTGCTTTTCCTTTTCTGCCAGTCTAGCTTTGACGTTTTCCATAAAATCTGATGGCACATGGAAATCCTCAATCCTTTCAGTAAGATTTAACATAGTTAACATGACATCCTGAAAGGAAGCCAAATCCTCCTGACATTCTTGACAATGATAAATATGTACCTCGAATCCAACCTTTTTCGACCGATCCATGGCTCTTTCTAAGTAATCGGTGTAATCCTTATGATACTCCTTACAGCCATTCATGGCTGATCCGTACCCCATTTCTTTTTTAAGCGACTGGATACCGGAAAACAAATGCTCTTTCATCTTTTCCACTGATACTTGGAGAAGATGTGCTGCTTCCTCCTTAGAGAGTCCTTTTACATATGTAAGAACAATCGCTTCTTTCTCGTACTCTTTCAATTGATCAAGTGCTTTAAATAAATCCTGACGTGGTTCACTTTCCACTGAAGCTTGTAAACTTCTATTATCAGAAAGCTCCCGGCAGGTATCTATGAAAATGGATGTAACCCTCGTTTCGAATGCTGTTTCTCTTTTAAATCGAGGCAACTCCTTGTGGACTTTTATAATGGACCGGTAAAAAAGCTCTTCCATTTGCTGCTGAGTCCTAAGATAGGACCAACCCAGAGGATAGAATGATTGTTTATGCTGATCGAACCAATCGACGATGGATTCCTCGCCTTTTTCTTCTAACATAGTGATTGAAATGGAATCTATCTTTGCTGGGATCATAAATGTGTTCCCCCCTCTTTAAAATTCTCTTTAAACCAATTGTATTTGCATATTGAATTCTCTATCATTCTGTTCATATTTTCAAAAAAACGGGCTCATCACAACAACGGCAAGTAAATACTTTTTTCTTGGAGAGTGCCCGGTATCGTTTATTAAACTGATTAATAAATATCGTCTCTACTAATACTTTCCGATTCAAGCTCTAGCTTTTCGATTCTATGTTTATGACATCCCCATGTAATAGTGCCTCTTCCAAAACCCTCACACATTTTCAAGAAAATCCCAACCAATACTTTTATTATAATACAACAAACTAATAATTGGACTATATCTCCTTTTCTTGAAATTAGCTATTTATCGTGTCATAAAAAATAGATTGGACATTTAAGCTTACGGTGTAGATGTTACTGACTTTGAAGGAAGTCCATATAAAATGACACTGCATTTCTTATAGAATTCAAGTCACGTTACATTCGAAACCATTAAGATATCCTTCACCCGGAACATGGGGGACAAATCTCCCTTTAATGGAGGGAACATATAAATAAAGGAAGGTCTTATTATTGAACTGGAAAGAGGGTAAATGAATGCCAACTGGAATGCATCAAGTTGAGGTAGATTTACCGATTAGTAAGGTTTGGAATTTTGTTAAGGATATGGATAATTGGGCTCCTCTTATTCCTGGATATATTCAACATCGAAAGTTTACGAACCGTCAGTCTACTTGGGAGTTTTATAGTAACATTGGATTCATAAAGAAAAAGATTAGTCTGATGGTCACCATAAAAGAATGGATTGAACCGACAAAGGTTACTTTTCATTTGAAGGGGGTAAATGAGGGACTTTCAGGTGATGGATACTTCCTGGCAGAGGCGGTCGATAAAAACAAAACGAGGATAACAGGTTTTCTTGAACTCACGGCCGGTGGCGCATTGGGGCCTGTGGTGAATGCTGTCTTAAAATCGCAGCTTCCTAAAGGAACGAAGGATATGGTGATCGCGATTTCCACTAAATTGGAGGAGCTTAATAACATTGTATCTAATGTTTAGCACCAAAAAAGGGGAAGTCCCCCACTTCCATTAAGCATTAAAGGATTGAGGGTGCTGTCCCAAATGGTATGTAAGAAGGATATAACTCTTCACTAAAGCCAGTGATACGTTCTTCATTCATGAATCTTAATAATGATATATAAAGTTATTCAAAGAACTACCGCCTTTGAATTGGTTGTAATTGTATCCCTCAACCTAAAAAGAATCCTCAAGAACACTTTATCACTGGGTGCTTCCTGGAGGACTTTTAGAATTAGGAGAATCAGCAGAAGAAGCAGCAAGACGGGAAGTGGTTGAAGAAACAGGAGTTGAAATTATCCCTTTAAGTCTTTTTTGCAACAAAATTTTTCCTTCATCATCTATTGCCCCCACAACTGCGCCTACTAGATTCAGCAGCCGGGTTCCAATTATTTTACGCAAATCTTCAATATAATCCGTTGGCTGTCCCCTCTCATTGGATAATTTCCCTATAATATGAAACTATAATGCTAATTTATCACAGATAAAATCAAAATCTTGATATATGGAAAATTATTTATCTAGGTGTGCATAAAATAATCCCATCAGTTAAACCGATGGGATTTCATTTAAAACATACTCAGCCGATAATTTTTTGATAAAAGTTCCAAAAGTTTAAGACCGGCAACACTGTTCCCTTTTTCATCCAATGAAGGGCCAAAAATTCCAATTCCAAATTTACCAGGAACCGCCCCCAGGATTCCGCCTGATACACCACTTTTAGCCGGAATCCCTATTTTGATGGCGAATTCACCTGATGCATTATACATTCCGCACGTAACCATAAAAGTTTTGCAAATTCTTGCTACATCGTCGGGCATAATCCGTTTCCCGTTAAGAGGATCAATACCATCCATCGCAAAAATCATACCGATCCTCGCTAAATCCAAACAATTCATTTCGACGGCACACTGTTTTGTGTACAAATCCAATAATGCTTCAACATCCTCCATGATGATGTTATGCTGCTTGAGAAAATAACATAATGCCCGGTTTAAATCAGCCGATTCAAATTCAGAACGTGCTACCCTTTCACAAAAGCCAATTGAAGAGTCGTCGGCCAATTCCCTGATAAAGCCTAATAACCGTTTAAACCGATCCTCTACTGAATCCCCTTTTATCATATGTGTAACGACAAGCGCCCCGGCATTAATCATCGGGTTTAACGGTTTGGCCGGAGCCATTGTTTCCAGCTTGGCAATCGAATTAAACGGGTCTCCTGTTGGCTCCATTCCAACTCGTTCAAAAACATAGTGATAGCCTCTTTCCATTAAAACCAGAGCCAAGCTGATCACCTTTGAGATACTTTGCAGTGTAAACTTTTTATCAATATCTCCCGCTGAGATGCATCTTCCGTCAGGATAATGAATCGCTATTGATAAATCACCAAGATTTGCTTTACCCAGCTCGGGAATATAGTCTGCAACCTTGCCCAAATGTGTATATCCTTTTGCTTCTTCCACAAATTGCTGTAATTCATCGCTTTTTTGACACGGCATTATACATCACCCATGGTAGTATTGGCGAATGATAAGATGGCCATTCACCAATATGATGGTTAAAGAAATTAATTTTTAAGGTATTTAGTCCCAAAAATTAGTTACAAATTAAACTATTAAATGTTCATAAATGTATTTTTACAATGATTAAGTTGCTGGAAGGTTGTATCATTTTCAAGGACAAATAAATCTCGAATTTACAACTACGGTCACTCCAATTATTTAGGAACATTTACAACTACATAACATCTGATATTTTTCTAAAAATTGTAAAAAATAAGAATAAGGGTTAGTAAAGCTGAAAAGGCTAGTCCAGATCGGCATACCGAAACTGTTGAACGGCACTAAACATTAGATTTCTAAAATCTAAGATTTAGTGCTGTTCAACAACTTTCAGCATTATCAAACGTATGAAATAATGCATTCCATTCATTTATTATATTTCTTTAAACCTCATCTTAATTTTTATTACTTGATAACTCTGTGTTTTTAAAACTAGCTGCTTTCTTAATTGATTTTTCCACAACGTACTGAAAGCCATAGATAATAATCGCCAAAAATACACATATAAAATACCAAGCAATGTTTTTCATCTTTATAAATTTGACAACTCCAACCTTATTCCCAATGTAAGGCATAGGAAAAGCGTTAATAAGATCCAATACCATATTTGTCATTAAGTATTTTGGGAAATTCCCAAATGTTAATTTAAATATCCAAAGCGTTGCTACAAAATAAGGCCCTAATATATATGTAAAATCTATTGGCCCAGGTGATAGAGGATTTTTAGTTATCCACCATTTTTTCCTATAACAGATAAGACTAAATACACTTAAAAACAAATTGGTAAAACTTGCAACAGGCAAAAATCTAAAAAAATTTCGTTTCCCCATAAAAGGGACGGTTAGCCAAGGAAGAATTAATGTTGCTAAAGAGAATGCAATTTTTATATTATTCTTACCCATTACGCTCCTCCTTTAATTGATAGTATCTTTTTCATTATTCTTTAAAGTATCAAATATTATGTTTTTTATTTATACAAAAATTCCGATTGATTAATTTTTACTTGATCCGTCTTTTCTTAATATTCCAGATTAGCGAATCCACACCTGTGGAAAAATGAGCAATCGGTTTTACTTCAGAAAGGTCAAAATGAAAAGGTGTAAAAAGGGTATTCCTGACTATTTCTAATTCTGCTTTTTGTAATGGCCAAGGCTGATGGTGTATCTCACCGCAATAGATGTTGCCCCCGTTATTTGAACTATAGAGACAATATCGCTCAGTAAGCCAATGATCCACCGTTCCTTCTTTTGGAAAATACACTTCCGATACGGGAACGTATTTGCCCTTAAATGAAATAGGAGTATTCGAATTTCCTTTACGAATGCTCTGGAAATGAAAGGATTGTCCTTCTTTTCGAAAAGAAATCTGCGCCGAATGATAGGGTAAACGATACCATCTCTTTGCAATAATTAAGGAAGCCCAGTTCTGAACATCAATAGACATAAAATAAATACCGGGTTTGCCATCGCATTTAACATATGTTCTTACATTGATTTCAGGAAATTTAGGGGTAACGGAAACAGCTGATATTCCGCGGGGATAGATTCCCTCTAACACGAATAAAATGACACCTAACCATGCGGAGCCATTAAAGGTGTCAATTTGTAAAGAAGAAGGAATATGCGGCCGTAGTTTTTCAAGTGGAATAGGCCAATGCAAGAACAATAGATTTCTCCATGTTTGTCGCATAATCCAATATTTCGAAGGTAATGGCCAAGGACGATGAACAATATCATTCATTATATTCATGAAATGATCCCCCTGTTTTTATATGTCCATAGTTTGGTGGAAAATAAAAATTTAATACGATAGGGATACAAAAAGCTCAACTATTTTTAAAGCATTAACTTGATATTTATATGATTTTCCTGTTTTTGGATATAATAAGAATGAGGGAAATCCTTATTGAAAATATGCTGAGTATGGAGCAATAAACATGTCGAACATTTTTTATTATTTTACTTTTGCAATGGTGACATTTATTTTTATAGTTTTTGTATTCATGCTTTTCGGGTGGCGTTGGTTAATGAAACGAATGGTAAAGCAAATGGGAAAAATTATTTTAACCGACAGTTATCAAGAAAATGTAATGGAGTTGATGCCGGGACTCCGGCATATGGGCATTCAAAATATGCTTGAAAATAGCTTGCGTGCTGAAACAGGCGACGTTCTCCACCGCCCGATGGGCTCTTCAAAAAAATGGCCGCATTTAGATCCCATTACTTTTATCCCTGCCCAAACAACACCCTTTCCTATAGACGGAGAAGAAGATGTCGATGTGCAGGTTAGCATTGGGCCAAATGCAAAAAAACCAATGCAAATAAAAATCCCGTTAATGATCAGCGGGATGGCCTATGGGATTGCCCTCAGTGAAGAAGTGAGACTCTCTTTAGCAGAAGCAGCTAATAATGCAGGAACCGCAATTAATTCTGGTGAAGGGGGAGTCTTACCTGAGGAACTAAATAAGGCCGGAAAGTATATTTTACAGTTCTCCAAAACAGAATGGGCAAAGGAAGAAGAATTAATTAAGCGGGCAGATATGATAGAAATTAAGTTAGGACAAGGCGCATTATTTGGGACGGGCGGGAAAATTTCTCCTAAAAATTTAACAGGTCGTGCCCGTGAAGTGATGGGACTTAAGGAAAATCAGGAAGCTATTATATATGAACATTTTTGTGAAAATCAAACACTAATAGATTTAAAGCTGCTTCTGGAGGAACTTCGCGTCGTATCAGGTGGAGTTCCAATCGGCGTCAAAATTGGCGCAGGCGGAAAAATTGAGGAAGATATTGATCATTTAATCTTTATGGGGGTTGATTTTATTGCCATTGACGGCGGACAAGCAGCCATGCATGGTGCACCGCCTATATTATTTGATGACTTTGGGATCCCGACATTGCATGCGGTAGTTAGAGCTGCTAATCATCTAGAAAAAAGAAAGATGAAGGGAAAGATTAGTTTAATCGTTTCAGGAGGGCTTTTAGTCCCCGGTCATTTTTTAAAAGTGCTTGCACTCGGAGCCGACGCTGTCTATTTAGGCTCTTCCATGTTGTTTGCTCTTGCACATGATCAAGTGTTGAATGCACTTCCATTTGAACCGCCTACACAGGCTATTTGGTATGACGGGAAGTTCAAGGATCAATTTAAGGTTGAAGAAGGGGTAAAAACAGCAGAGAAATTCTTAACAGCAAGTACAGAAGAAATAAAAATGGCATTAAGAGCAATGGGAAAACGTTCTTTAAAAGAGTTGTCAAGAAAGGATTTAGTGTCCTATGATGAATTGACCGCTAAAATGATTGGAATTCCGTTTTCCTTTGAACCATGGGAAGAAAAAGATTCACAATCGGTTTCCTGCTCCGAAATTTGAATGGAAGCAGGAAATCCTTCATTTTTCCTGCTTCTTCTTTTAAATTTACTATCGATTCGTTACTCAAGAGAGTAAATTATTATACCTCCAATGGACCCTTAAGCATTACGGGACGGGTCTGGCACAAAAGGAATCGTCTCTACCTTCCATTAGTAGAGTTCGGTCAAATAATCTTCTTGGAGTGCTTTGTTCAAGTCTTTTTCGGTCATGTCGGGAATTTTTGTCTTTCCATGATGAGCCATTTGTTAAAGGAGAATGTCATCTTTCACCAAGTATGCTTTTCCATTCACTCTTAATGTTTCCCCCAGTCGAGGAATCAGAAAAAGAAGACCTGCCTTTGGATTGGATAAAATATTCCGCATTGTATCTATTCTTTTATTCCCTGGCCGTTCTGGAATAATGATATGTTTTTCATCAAGTACAAGAGCAAACCCAGGCATGTCTCCACGAGGTGAAACATCGCAATATCCAGAAGCACCAGAAGTAGAGATTACTAGAAAAAGAGAGCGGGATAGAATGATTCCAGCAATATACTAGGTTAAATACAGAGGTGGCGCCGCCTACTGTTCCTGAAAGGGGGAAGAATATTACTATCATCCGGCTTGTATGGTTCGTATTTTTCTTTTGTTTCATTATACAATATCGTTTCCAATGTCTATTACTGAATTTCGGTATTGAATATGCTCCGCGAACCTTGATGTTTATGCAAAAAAGGTTTTCTTATGTGACTTTTGATTATCAAATGATGTAAAAACTCTATTTCCAATCCACATGATCGGATAGGCCAGCATCGGTCCCGCAAAAAGCACCGTTGGAACAGGAAGGAGATAGAAGACAGTTATTGTTGCCAAGAAAATGAAAAGAGCAAGTAAACTATATAACGGCTTAATAATACTCATGAAAAATGATTGGATTAGATAGAAGAACGTTTTCAGTTCATAATGGACAAACGTTGAAAAAAAGAATAGGACACTAATGCTATAAAGTAAGATGATCAACAATAAAACGAAGTGTATAAAAGGAATACCGATATACTTTTGTGAAACATGTAAATCCACCGCTAAAAGAATTCCTATCACCACAATCACAAGTCCTAGAATATTTGCTTGTACAAAAGAATTCTTAAAGTTTCTAATAAAGAATTTAAAGGTATTAATTTCATGTTCCCTTCTTATCCATTTTCTCATTACGGCAAAAAGTGAAACAGTAGCCGGAAAAAATCCTAGGATGACTCCGCCTAACAAGGTAAACCCAAGCCATAACAGGTTTAAAAGCATGATTCTAAATAACCATTCCCCAATTACATTAAACTGATCGAACAACCTGTTCATAATGAACCTCCTTGTTAAAAGAAATGTATGTAGACTTAGGTGAAGACTACTTTGATAAGCAGAGACAACAATCAATTGTCCGGTATTCTCTGAGACGACTCGAAAGTTTAGGATACACCGTTACGCTCGAAGAACCTAAAGCCTCTTAATCCAGTTCACTTATTTACCATAGATCGATGAATTCGGCGCTCTCCACTATTTTTTTAAAACAAATGAGCTGCGTCCTCTTTAGTATAGCGTTTTTTCTCTGAATTACAGAAGTTGATTTTCATAGTGTTATCATGATTTTTGAAAGAGCTGATAAACACCTTTTAATGCGCTAACCGACAGATCGGTTGTCATACGAACGGGAACGCTCGCAATCTGACATAAATTGAACAAATCTGCGCTTTTGGCAATTTGCCCACCGATAAGTATGGCATCAGGTTGAAACGATTGGATAAAAGGCTTCAGAATCTCTTTTATCCTTTCACCGGACTCACAGAACAATTGTACCGGCAGCACTTCTCCTAAGTAGGCTCGTTCCGCCAAACATTTCACATCGTTATCCCCAACTACTATGTTCTTGATCCCCATCTCATGAGCAAGCTGAATGATTCCCCTCCGAGAGATGTAATCATCAATTATTCCGTCCCGGTAAGGCAGTCGGTATAACCAACCTTCAGGAGGAACCCCTTCGCCCTGTTTGACCAACCGGTTGCTGCTCACAAAAGCGGAGCCGAATCCCGTGCCAATCGTTAAACAAATAGTTCTCGGATAGGGCCTGCCCACGCCGTAAGCGCATTCACCTAACGCGAACAGAGCAGCGTCATTTTCGATGGCGATAACCGGAGAATCACTCCATCTTCCATGCAGCTCTGGTAATACGGCAATTCTGTTCGTCAATTCCTCTTTGAGATTAACACCGTACAACGATTCAAACTTATTTAGACCTCGTATTCGGCATATGCCGGTTTCGTATTCGAATGGACCTGGGAACGCAAATCCTATACCCCGGATCGCCTCCCCCGCTTTAACCCTCTTCCCTTGATCCTTAACAAGCAAAGAAAAATGCTGCAGTAACTCCTCCCTCGTCTCCTCCGACCGGGATGGATACACCACAATAGGTTCCGCAAGGGTACCGTCGCTACGTATGATACCAGCCTTCACATACGTACCACCTACATCAAAGGCCAATACGTTATCATGCATCTGCATCAACCAAGCTAACGTTCCATTTCCTTGATACGCCTGCTTTGATCAGTTTACACGGCGTGCTGCTCAAATTCACAATGGCATACGCACCAAAAGAGGCTGGTATGATATAAGACTCAGCATAACCAAATTCGACATAAATATCTTCATCATCCAATGACATAATACGAACGCGATCGCCCTCAACCAGATTTAGTAGAACAAACTCGTCCTCTGTTTCGTCCTCCCATCGGTCTTCTAGATGGATGCGGTTTACATAGAAGAGCAAATCGTCACGTTCTCCAAGCACATACTCCTCATTGCTGCCTTGTTGCTTAAGGAGTTTCGGCTGATGAATCAAGTTATTTTGCACCCAATCGGTTTTCCGCGAGAAATCGATATTGTCGAATGCATACTCGAGGTTGATTGGACGCAATTTTCCATCCAAATCTTTACGCACGTAATCGTATATTTTGAATGTAAACCACCACGTCGTCGCAGATATTTCTAGTACGAAATTGTCCTTTCCTGAACAGTGGACGGTACCTGTCGGAATGAGATACAAGCCACCCTTCTCACTCGGCCATTCTTGCACGTATTCCGTAAAAGGAATCGGGTCTCCTGTCTCTTGGGATGTTTCTACCGCTTCTCGGAACGACTCCTCCGTGCATGTTTCCGTTAATCCGAGGTATACCTTGGCGTCGCCTTGTTTCTCCATAATGTAATAAGACTCCTGCTGTTCCATGAATCCATTGAAGTTTTCACGGAGGTAGGCCTGCTTTGGATGGACCTGACAGGATAGATTATCACCATCCATCGTATCTAAAAAGTCGAATCGGACAGGAAAATAATCACCAAACAACTTAACATTGCGCTGTCCGATTATTTCCAAGTGAGAAAACGCCATTATGAGTAGAAATGGAATTTCAACAACATGCTCTCCCTTCGATACAAGCACCGAATTTTCTGGGGCGATTGGCTCAAAGTTCCATGCACAGTTGATCATGTCTGCAGGCAAATCAGCGATTCGCTTTAAATATTGTCCACCCCAGACACCTGGCATTAGAAACGGCTTAACACGCATCGGATAACTTGCGATGTCGCGGATAACGGCCAGCAAATCACTAATGGTCAATAGGACAGGACAACTCGGGTCGTTCATGTCGACATACCAATCAAAAGCTTTCAGTCGCTCCTTACGGTATCCCTCCAGCAGCGGCCACTCTACAAAATAGGCTATTTTGTATTTTTCTAAAGCGTCGATATTCCAACTAAACCCAAAGTTCAGTAAGCTGCCTTTATGAGCTATTTCCTGGTATTCCCGTGAAACATCGAGAAACAGCGAAGCATCGCAACGACCATCGGAAAGCCATAAGGCGCCAGGGCCAAAAACAACCAACAATAACCTCTCACTTGTTGTCTCCGTTAACCTTGCTGCATACTCTGCAAAATTGTGCTGCGCTCTGCTTTGGAAATATTCGTCAATCTTCTGCTCTGCAACATAGCCGAAAGCGCGATTATCCGTAATGTTCTGACGGAAATGGTTCCTCAGCTCTGTTCCGGATTTTAAATAGCTATACGTGTCTACAGCAGCAAAGCGAAATCCGTGGTCTTCAGCATAAGGGATTAAGCCCTTCAGTAGGGCATGAAAATCTGCACCATGTGTACCGTCTATTACAAGTGTGAAGACGTTGCCGCCTTTACTATCAGCCCGTGATATCACTCGCTGCAGGAGAGCACTATAACCTTCTTCAATGCCGTTTTCAAGAACAGCTTGACGAATCGGATTTAATGGTCTTTTTTCAAACATGACTTTTTCTTCCTTTCTCCTCAATACATTTTTCTTTTGTTCTAAAAAGTTAATTTGATCGCAACTTCAGTCTGAAACGAAATTTCATATCATCCTCGAACCACATCATAAAATTCGTACCCCATACGTTGTTGTGCAAATTGAAATGGAATCCACCGGTTAACGGAGCATAGGTGTTGTCGAATTGCAGCAAACGCGGTTCACCCGGACAAACAAGAGGAGAATCCAATGTTTCAATAACGGCCCTTCCGTCCGCACCTTCGTAGTAAAGACCGGAGTTAACACCATGCATATTCCGATTGCCGTCCTTCACAACAGACAACGGGGAGATCCGTTCTCCCAGTTTATCCATGAACCAGGCGTTCGGATTGTCGACAAGCGGTACAAAGGAAAACCAGCTTGCTTCCGGAAGGCGACACGCTTGCTTATCGTTCCAATGTAATTCAATATCAACAATTGGCTCATCCTTATTGAACGTGTAAATCACAGCTAGCTTTTTAGGCGCTCCGTATTGTTCGCAAACCTCCTTCGGCAACTTCAGTTTCGCTCGAACGATGTCACAATCGGTGTTTCTCTTCAGATGTAGCGATTGTAATACCGCCGGATATCGTTGATGTTTTGGCCTTGGTTTTACATATTCGATACCTGGTTTGCCAAAATCGTTGTCCGCCCAGCTGTGATGGATTTCTAGATTGGTCACGTATTCTTTGAAGAACCTGTCGTAACATTCTTTGCTGAATGTTTCGTATTGGAATATTCCCAGTCGCTTATTGTCATCTGCCCATTCCTTGCCCGATTGGTCAACAAGCCTAACAATCGATCCGTCAGCAGCGAAGCTTACTTGAAACTGTCCCAATTCGTAGCACTCGTTCATCTCGATTTCCGTCGAGTCCTGAACAAGCTGTGCGCACGCAGTAGTTTCAATGGAATGCCGTGGGCTCAATTCTTCCAACGTTTGTCTTGCTTCGTTCACCAACACTTCCGGCAACGCCCGAATTGCTTCCTCAATATAATCCCGCTGTTCTTGCCACGAGCTTTCGTAGTCACCGTATGTTCTACTCTCATTTGCAGCCTGGCGAAGGTAATCGTATTTTCTCAGCTTCGTATCATCTACAACATCGCGAGCTCTTGCTGCTGCAAAATCGGCAGCAGAGTAATAAGCAAAGTCAACGAGATAAACCGATGTATTCATTCCCCATGTATGCTCTGGTATCAGCATAAGACGATTGCAAAATTGTACGTACTGCTCACTTTCGGGATCCAATTGACCAGTTGCATTCCATTTGTCTCTTAATCGAAGCAATTCCCGGTAGCGTGCCACTTTCCATGGATCGGAAGCAACGCCATGAATCCACGAATCACCGATTTCTTCATTTATGACAGGCAGCAAATGCTTGACTGTAAGAAGTTTTTCGGCAAACGCATCAAGTGTTGAAGCCGCAATCTCCGCCCCGGGATACTCCTGCTGCAATTGTGCGAACAATGCGCGAATTTCCTCCAAAGTGGAAGGCCCATGATTGTCTCCTGTATGAGCAAAATATAATGCGTCTTCGAGTCCATCCATATGAAAAGGTTTGCCATAGCTATCGGCATAATTGACGATAATCTCCGATCCATCTGCTGCACGCCACACGAATACCTTTGGTACTTTCGGATTTTCCGACACCATATTGATACCTAAATGCAAATATTGAATATCGTGTTTTGCCAGCATTGGGACAATTGCTATCGTATGTCCAGGAACATCGGTCATTTTGGCAGCAATCGTTGTTTTTCCAAACTGCCGATCTAAATTTTTGGAAAGAGAAAGGCCGAATTCAAACAATAATGGATCCATAATTTCTGTATGGGTTGTGAACGGCAATCCATGCCAAACCATTCGCCCTTCACGGATCGCTTTCTCCATGCGTACTCGATTTTCCTCTGAAGCTGTCTGTAAAAATTCGTTAATCAACCAAGAACCAGTCGTCCATACGAAATTTACATTTCCCTCCTCGCATGCTAACTGTTCGGATAACTCCATCGCCTTGGGAATAAAATCCTCCATATAACATTTGATTACATTTTTTCCTAAATCCGTATATCCAATATCCAAATGGGTTTTGAAAATAACATGCACTTTTTTAATTGTCTTTGTCACAAGTATCACTCCATTCCCATGGTTAACAAGTTAAGATAATAGATTAGATAATAAAAAATGAACAAATTGGTTACTCATTCTTATATGATTTTATTGGGATGATCAAAAAAGGATTGTAATACGAGCGTCCCTTTACTTTCAGTTTCCCATTACCGGTTCTCTATAAAGTGACAGGATAAAATTGCTCGCTTTCAGAAGAAGCTTTTGCCTGCATACACACAAGAGTACTGCGGATCCCGTCCTTCAATGAAGCTACAGATTCGGTTGTTCTTCCTTGCATCAAGTGTACAAAATTGCGCATAAGCACACGATCACCGCCACCATGATGTGAATTTTGATCATTAAGACAGACAGTGGTTACTTTGTCACTCATATGGTCAAATACTTTGATTTCGCTTGTAAGAAAATCAAATTCCACGGTGCCTTTGTAGCCGTACAGCCTTGCCCCACGCCGACCAGCGCCTTTCCGGGCAAAGAAGTTCTGCGAATACATGACGTGCATGCCACTTTCGTATTTTACTATCATGCTTCCAGAGTCTTCGTTTCCGGTGTCTACCGCAAAACTGCAATAATCGCTACGCGGAGTATCATTGCGCACATTAATGATATTGTAGGTGCTTTCCATGCAGGTTTCCCATCGTTCGCACTGACTGCAGCGCAAGCCGGCCGGCATATCGCCTTTGAAAATCTGCTTGGATTTCATGGCGCAAACTTTTATTGGTTGTTCTCCCAACAGGTAGTTGATGATATCAATATCATGGGTTGCTTTTTGCAGGAAAAGTCCATTAGAAACGGATTCATTACGGTACCAGTCATGGAAATATACAAAACCATAGGTTACGTCGTTGAACGCCTGTACATGCTCAACTTTTCCAATAATGTCGGTATCCAAAATGCGCTTTACCTCTTGCACAAGCGGTGAGACTCGCAGTGGAAAAGATACCACCGTGGGAGCCGTTGCAGTTGCTTCACACTCGGCTAGTATTCTTAGATCTTCCATAGAAGTAGCCACCGGCTTTTCCAAAAAGAGCGGGAGGTTGCGATTGAGCACTTTTTTAGCGAAATTAGCATGTGTGGTGCAGTTCGTTCCAACGATCACACCGTCCAATTGCTCTTTGTCCAGCATTTCGTCAGCATCAGTATAAAAGGTAATGGCGTCTGGATTCATCTCGCATTTACGCATAAGTCCGTCGATTTTATCAATTTCCATCTGATGCATCGTTTCTTTAGAGCCATCTTTCTTCATTAGAGCCCGCACACGTTCGTGGTTGGTATCTGTTATAGCCTTAATGCGGACATCATATGGCAGTGCGAATAAATCATCCATCAGCATGTCGATCCGCACGCCATATCCAATAATACCAATATTCAACATTAGAAACTCCTCCTATTATATTGTTAGTTCAATTTGTATCTCTTGTCCGGCTGAAAGTGGGATAGTCCTCATTTTATTAAAGTAATTGTGCGTCACATGGTTTGTGTTTGTGCGTTCATCTGCAAGAATTGTAACCGTTGTGTCGTATGTTGTAGGATTATATATTTTCAGCACAACAGATTCCGCATTCCACTGTGTAATAGAGCATTCTACATGGTCAAACACTTGTAAGAGGCGACTGGTAAAATCTACATATATCCCTGGTACTTCCACGAAGGTAAGCAACATGGAAACTTCAGGCCAATTGGAGCCATAGAGAAACTCTCCGACGGTGTCTTTACCCTCCCAGTCGCTTGTTTGTACACGCTCATTCATGTAACCCGCAGGTAAATATTTTCCTTCGAGCGTATATTCCGGATTTTCAGCCAGAGATACAAACTGCGGCAAACTGTGTGAAATGGCATGAAGGTAATACAGATAGTCTACTTTACCCGTAAAGCGATATAGTTTGAGCAAACTGTTGCCCGAAAGCGTGCAGATACCCGGTGCAGAGTGCTTATTCTGTGCATTTGCGAATACTGTGCCGGCGCTATGAACACCACGTGTAGCTGCGGTACTAACCTCAGGGAAATGAAAGTCATAGCTCATCACCCATGTCATGGCAATTTCACAGGTTTCTTCTGCGTAAGTCAACCAAATGCTATCCTTAGTCGTTTCAAACAGCTGCACATAGCTCTCCAGCATGGCGAAAGCCGCCTCGCTATCCGGTGCTTGGCAAATTTCACCAGGGCAGCCGTTCAGCATACCTTTTTTGACATAATGGTTGTAATAATACTCACCGAGCCGCTCGGCAGTAGTGCGGTATTCCTCACACTGAAAATAGTCGCTTGCCAGTGACAGTGCGCCCACAGCCATACAGGCTCCAGCTGAGTTGCCTACAACGATTTCTTCTGTATCAATATCAATAAACTGTCCAATCTTTCCGTATGTTTGGAACAGCCGTACAAATGCATCACAAAGGGCCTTTGTGGGCTGATCAAACTCTATTGTGGAATGGTGGTTGTCCGAAAGCCAGTATAGTTGTTTGAGCACGAAATAAAGCAAATCGGCATTTTTTCGAACCAACAAAATCGTGTCAGGGTTACTTTCGCCACCATCGCCATAGTATCTTCCGTTTCCATACATGCCGAACACCCATCCGTTTGGATGTTGCAACTGCGAAAAAATAAAGCGGAGCGTTGACAGGGACCGTTGCTGTGGTTCGGATGAATCTTCCAGCAAAAACGGATAGCTATTGATTCCTCCTCCAATCCACCCTGCTTGCCAACACTGTTGGGGTTTGCTCCAATCAGTTCCCACAGAGTAATATCCTTCCTCTGTAAAGTTTTCCTTTTGGTATTTCTCTTTGATACTGATATAACCTTTATAGAACGGCACATTATAAAAGACGTTTGGGTTTTCCAAAGTAGTTTTTGCTCTATTTACCAGCTTGAAAAAGTCTTGCAGAGATATTTGCTGCCAATGAAAGACACAAACAGTTAGCGTGAGTGATTCACCTTGTTTGAACATGGCGCCAGTATCATGCGAATGTGCGGAAGCATCAGGACGAAAGCCGTGCCCATCGTTTTGATCTCCAAAAAAGTATTGTGTATTTTCTCGTACGCCCGGGACAGAAATCTCAAAAGAAGCGTGCCCCTCCGTTTGATTTTCGTTAACGGTAAACCCTGTATAATAACTCCCGGATTGGTGCTCACCCAATAGAATAGAACCGGATTGGCTGTTAAAATCATAAAATCCGCATAAAGGCGATGTCATATCCCCAGAAAGTAAAGAGATGCTTGATTGCCTCTTCTCCACATCTAGATGTGGAATACTTGTAATGACTTCGGTATCTGTAAATCGGCTGTTCCGGGAAGGTTCATAATATGGCGGGTATGGAAGAGGTACACTTTTAAAGCGATTGCCATTATAAACCGCTCCGGGCATCAATACATAGTTGTCTTTTAGCCAATGCTCCGCTTCCATAGCAAATGTAAAATTCATTGGATAACTTGTATCTTCCTGAAAAGACAATGTAAGAGACAACCGTTGTCCATGTGGAAGTGGTTGCGTTTCTACTAATGCATGGTAAGGATAGTATGAAAAATTAACTTGATAGTTTTCCAGATTTATATTGATTTTTTCATAGTTTAATACTTCACTATCTGTAAATGATTTACACATAAGAGAATAGCGCATGACGGATTCCTTTCTATAGTAGGCTGGTTAAAACAGAAACCCGGTGTACGATAAACGATCATACACCGGATTTCACAAAGAGATGTGAGATTATTTTTTTGCTTTTTTCCAAGCGTCATATTGAGCTTGTTTTTCTTTTATAATGTCGTCCACGCCTGCAGTTTTCAAGCGTTTGAGGAACTCTGGTAATACTTTATCAGGATCTACCGATCCGGCGCTAAGTGCCGGAATCATCTCGGTAGCAACCGCAGAGCAGTTGGCGACTTGAGTCTTCACCTTAGACGGATCAAATACGAAGCCTGTCACTGGTGAGGTTTCTGCTGTTTTGTCTGTTTCATAGACGAATTTTTGGGTTTCCTTTGCAGTTTCCCCACCTTTGTTCTTGTCATATGCAGAACGGTTGAAAGTAGGGCTGTAAGATTGACCGATCTGCCATTCGTTAAAGTTGAAATTATATTTTCCTTCAATCGGAGTGTACGTACCATTTTCGTCGTATTTGTAATCAACACCCTCTTCACCGAGCGTAATCAACTTGTACAGGTCATCATTCGTGTTAAGCAGTTCTACTAATTGCACAGCTTTTTTAATGTTTTTAGAGTCTGAATTAACGGCAATAGCTGCGGTAGAGCCAGCACCTGCAGGAATCATCGTCCGAGTGGTCGATACGGTTAAAGCAGTAGCTTTCCCATCCTTGTTATTCATAGACATAGCAAGATTTTGGTCAGGAAAGTCAATGCTGTCAGGCCAACCGTAGATTTTCTCAGCGACAAATTTACCTGCTTTACGGTCAGGGGAAGTATCTTTTACTGTTGCGCCATCTTTGCGCACATAGCCTTTGTTATACCAGTCGCGCATAATTTTAGTGAACTTTGCGAAATCTTCTGTTTCATACTGGTTGATGACTTTGTCTGGATTATCCAGGTTAATCCAACCAGGGATGCTCATATCGCCAACCGCTTCCATATTCCAGTAGAGCGGGTCATTTGCAAACAAGCTGTAAGTGGAGCTAGTTTCAAATCCGATCTTTTCAGGATGCTTCTTGAGGGCATCGCCGAGGAAAGGACCGATCATTTCAAGTGCCTCAATGGTTGACTTGCCTTTTACAGCTTGCCAGTCAAAGCCTGTTTCTTCCACAAGGTCTTTGCGGAATCCAAATCCGATTCGCTTGGCAGAGCCCCATTGCTGATAATTAACCATTGCATAGATTTTGTTGTCAACTTTCACGCCATCCCATATGCCCTCAGGGATACGAGAGTATGTTTCAGGTGCATATTTAGGAAGTAGATCAGTCAGGTCAGCATAAGCTCCTTTGGCAGCGTTCTCAAAGAAGTTAATACCTCCCCAGCTTGCGGTGAAAGCGAGATCCCATTTGTCACCAGAATTGATCATCAGATTCATTTTGTCAGCGTAAGTACTGCTGTCTACCATGATCAGATTCAATTTTGCTCCAATTTCTTTAGAAATAATTTGGTTAGCTTTCTTCATGATTCGATCAAAATCATTGACCGGACTGTTCATCATATAGAAGGTAAGCTCAGGTAGCTTATCATCACCAGATGCAGATTCGCCGGTGGAGCTTTTGTCTTTTGGTGTACAGCCGGCTAGAAAAATCGATAATAGCAGTGTTACGGACAACAGAAGTGAAGCAAATTTCTTCATTGTGGTTCCCCCTTACATATATTTGTATTGTCAAAACATCTATAGTAAAAAGTTAATGAATCCTTGATTTTAGAAGGTTTATAGACAAATTACGTGTTACCCCCTAAAATCTAAGGATTATTAAGGTTACAAGACCACCCACATCCTAGAATAAGAAGTGATAAGTTGTTCCCTTAATCATTAACGTATTACTCGAATTGATTAAGTGCCAAAATCAAATAATTCGAACTTTACAAACGCTTCGTGGTGTATTCCCTAAGAACAATCACTCTTTTACAGCACCTATTGTCAAACCTTTTTCAAAATACTTCTGCAATAAAGGATACAGCAATATAATCGGACCGATGGCGAGGACGCAAGTTGCCATGCGCGCACCTTCACTCGGCAGCATACCAATAGCGGCTTCCATCGACTTTGAAGCTTGTGCGTTCGACTGCAAATAGCCAATATTGTTCATTAAAGATTGAAGCAGATATTGCAAGGGGCGCAGATTTGGTGATTCGATGTACAATGAGGCTGTCATCCAGTCATTCCAGTATGCAATCGTTACAAACAATCCAATGGTCGCCAATGCTGGTTTGGAAAGCGGTAGGACAATCTGGAAAAAGGTCCGAATTTCACCCGACCCATCCATACGCGCCGACTCAATTAATGAATCCGGTATCGTGCGGAAGAAGTTTTTCATAATTAGCACGTTAACCGTCGATACGAGGTAGACGATAATCAGTACCCAGATGGTATCTTTTAAATGCAGAATTTGTGTTAGTAAAATATACTGCGGTACAAGACCGCCGTTAAATAAAACGGGAAGATACACAAAGAAAGTGAGAGCTCTCCGATGTTTTACTTCAGGTCGTGTCAGCGAATATGACAGCATGGCAGTAATCAGCAGATGTAAAAGGGTACCAACAACAGTCACAAAAATCGTAACAGCATAGGCATTTAGAATGGAGCCCGCTCCGCTGAATACATACTGATATGCTGCCGAACTGAACTCTTTGGGCCAAAAGCGGTATCCGTCAAGCATCAACCATTTTTCATTCGTAAACGATATGGATACAACCAATATCAACGGAAGGATAAAGGCTAGACTCATGGTAATGAACATAAGATGTAGCGTGATTTTTGAAAGATTCAGTTTCCTCAGAATCATGTAATTCCCCCCAATAGAAACAGGTCTAAGTCTTCTAACAAAGATAGCATCCGTTTCTGCAGATCAATTAAAATAGTGCGTTATCAGGATCTTTCTTTTTGATAATGTAGTTAGAGATTAACACAAGGAAGAGACCAACTACCGCTTGGTATAAACCAATTGCCGATGCCATGCCGTAATCATTGATCTTTTTCAGCGAGCGAAATACAAGTGTGTCAATCACGTCTGTTGTTTGATAAAGAGCACCTGCATCATTAGGAAGCGTGTAGAATCCGTTCCAGTCGCCCAAGCCACCATTAAATAGTTTTCCTACCCATAGTAGTGATAAGACAATGATGGTTGGTTTTAAAAGAGGCAGTGTAATATACCTAATTTTTTGCCACTTAGAAGCACCGTCCAGTTCCGCAGCTTCATAGTAATCTGGGTTAATCCCGGCAATCGCGGCTACGTATAGAACAGAAAAGTAACCAACATTTTTCCATAGATAAGCAATGGGCAGGATGATGCGCCAGTAAGACGGTTCGCTGTACCAGTTAATAGCTTCTCCACCGTTTCCTGTAATCGCACTGTTGGCAATCCCACGGTCAACACTCAACAGACTGAATAGAATGTACTGGATGACAATCCACGAGAGAAAGGTTGGTAGCAAAATGGACCCCTTATAGGTAGCAGATAAAAATTTGTTTTTTACTTCATTTAATAGAATAGCGATTGTCAATGCGCAGATCGTAACGGCAACTGCTTCTAGTAGATTGTAGAAAAGCGTATTGAATGTAACCGTTCTCGCTACGTCTGATTTAAAGAAAAACTCGAAGTTTTTGAATAAAGGATCCATCCATTGACTTCCGAAAATACCATCGCGTGCATTATAATCTTTGAAGGCAATGAGAACGCCGACCATCGGGATATAAAATAAGATGGCGATAAAAATTATTCCAGGTGCCATCATGATATAGAAAGGCAACTGCCGGCGCACACTGCGCATGGTTCTATTGGATTTATACTGACGAGATGTATTTGTATTTGTATTTGTAATCGCCTTCATTTATTTGACTCCTTTCTGTGTGAATTTTTTATTTCTGAACTCATTCTACGAATCGAGTGCTGATAACTCAACGATAAAAAGTATTATTATCCAAGTTTTTGAACACTAGTTTTCTCTAAAAACTAACAATTTCTACAAAGTGTTGGAAATCATTGCGACATAATTTGCTAAAGATTATAATAAAAAATAATATTCTGACTCTAATTACTTTACGGGGATAGGGAAGGTCCCCCTCTCTCCTCCATTTATTCACAGTTCGAAATGGAGGATCATACAAGTCGAACGATTAGGAGATCGCTATGAAACTCTCAATAAAAACAAAAAAATATAGAACGAGTTTTTTACGTAAAGCCTTTTTTTCCTTTTTTATTATGACGATCATCATTATAGTTTTACTAACATCCTTTTTAACGATTACGTATTTGCGTACGACGAATACATTGATCAGCCACTATAACGAGAAATTGATTGCCCAGTCGAATTATAGCATTGCCTATCTTGATGAGACCGCAAAAAAATTAGGAAATGCTTTGTACAGCGACAAAGATATTATCAATTTTTTAAATATGAAGGAAAGCGATGAGCACATAGCTTTTTCAGCAAGTAAGGTCATTGACAAGCACTTTTTGACACTTAAAGATATCGACAGTGTATATCTTTACAATGCGGGATTGGACTTGTTTTACTCCTCACGGAGCGGTGAACGTCGATCAACATCCACATTTTCAGATCAGGCGATTGCCAAGCTGTTAACCAACAAAGATTTTGTAGCTGAGTATCGTGGTCGTCCCATTGTGGCATCGGTAGATAAAGCAACACAATCGGCAAAAGTATGCTCATATATATTATTTGAACCTGGCGCCACTGCAGCTGGTTTGAAAAATGCTGTTGTTGTCAACATTCGAACGAAAGCGCTTACGGATTCCATTCAAGCAATCAATGGTCATGATCCTGTACAGGAGACGTCTTTTTTAGTGGTTGACACGAATGGTTCTATATTAAGTATGGCACTCTCACCGGAGTTTGTTCATAACATGAGTGAAGTGCGCTCATTAGCCCAAAAAGCACAGGAACTGGATGGCAGCAACAATCGGGTGCAAAAAATTGACGGGACCCGTTACCTTGTTTCGAGCAGCAAAAGTAATGCAAACAACTGGTACATCATTGGCGTTACACCCTTTAATAAGATTTTCGAAGATGTAATTACGGCATCGATCGTTGCTACAGGTATAGTAGTAGCCGTATTCATTCTAAGTGCGGGAATTTGTCTGTATTTGGCACGCAGGCTGAACAGTCCTATTCAAGCAATGACGAAAATTATAAACGGGGAAGCTCCTGAAAGAAGCGATGCACTTGTATCTGAAACGGAAGAATTCCAAGTTATTCTGTCTGTATTTGAATCCATGAAGGAGCAAAATATACAGCTCGATAAAATCATGAAAGAAACAGGCTATGCCGCCAAACAAGAATTTCTAAATGCTCTTTTAAGCGAAAGTACAACTTATTCAATACAAACTGTACGTGGAAAATTGCATGATTTGCATTTGGATTATCTCGCCACAAATCAGCTGTGTATGTGCCTGTTTAAAATTGACAATTACAATCAGTTTATAACTGAAAATAGCCAGAAGGAGCGTTGGGCCTTGCGCTATGCGATAGTCAATATCGCGGGAGAAATTGCTGAAAATTACGGTAAATGTGAAGTGTTTAGCTGTGACTCTGATAAATTTGTGATGCTGATAGATTGTGACACAGTATCGCAATATAAGGTATTACAAGATAACGTAGAAAGTGTGTTACGTGACATACAAAGGAATACAGAAAAGTATATACATATTTCCCTGTCTATGGCGTACAGCACGTTGTTTCAGGGTCTGGAACATTTGCCAACTATGTATAACAGTATGAAGGATTCGATTCTTTTAAAAATGCGCTATGGACATGGTTGTATCATCAGTCCCTACATGCTGGATGAAATCAATGCCGATGAATTTCACTTTTCAGTAAAAAAAGAGGACCAGCTGATCGAAAGAGTACTGGAGGGTCATGATGAAGAAGCCAGTGCGATCTATCAGTCTATCAGTAAACTACTTTATCAATATACGTACGATGAGATTTTGTTCTGCGTAATCCATTTAATTTACAGAATTTATTTTGGTGTATTAAGTAAAGTACCCGCAATAAAGAACAATCAAGATTTCACTTTGCAGGTTTTTTTGCAAGATATACAACATGCAGAAGTGAGCGCAGATATTGATAGTTTGATGAATGAATTTTTACAAAAGATTAGCAAAAAGGTGACAGAAATAAAAAACACATCCAATAGCAACGACCTTTTAGTGCAGCGTATTATCGAAATCGTGGAAAAGGAATATTCCAACACGGAGCTATGTCTCAGCTCCATTGCTGACAAAATTAGATTATCTCCGAACTATGTCGGTCAGTTGTTCAAAATGTCACACGGTCAGTCGATTGCACAGTACATATTTGACTTCCGTATTCAAAAACTGGATCAATACATGCGCACTAGCAAATTGCCTTTGTCGACGATTCTTGAAAAGGTTGGTCTTGAAAAAAACAATTACTTCTACACACGATTTAAAAAACATTTTGGTATGTCACTCAGTGAGTACAAGTTGCAACTTGGAAAAGAAAAAGATGCCGATTTAGTGACAAAGGAATAGATGTATGAAACGGAATGGGAAGGCAGAGGAGTTGCTCGAAGATTTTGTAGGAATACATGGAAAGAAAACGGATTGCTGCTTATACCGCATAAACATATCTAGTGAAAGAAGTGAAATCTATACAAGATCGTATAGATTTCACTTTTTATTTTCTCATGAAAGGGGGTTAGTATCCTTTTTTAGCCTTTACCTCTATGATCTGCAAGATATCACCTTCATATCCTTCGGCAGACCCGACACCTATAATGGTCCCTTTTTGGGCATATAAGGAAGGATCCAATTCTGCAAAAGTCAATGGCAACTCTCTCGTATCATGTAGATAGTGAGCTCGAATGGACTTGGCTAATTCTGGTTGCAAACCGGACAAAGTAGTCACACTGCCAAGCTTATCTAATGATTTGATGCCATCAACGGTTACAGTGACACTAAATGTGCTTAGGGTTCCTTTGAGATCTGCAAGTTGTCCTTTTACAGTAAATGTACCTGGCTTTTTATACAATGATGGATTTACTGAGCTCCAGTTTACTTTAGCAGATTGTGAACGACCATCCTTAAAGGTAACGGTCACTTCTTTTGGTAGATTCGGAGCATGATCAATGGTAGTTGATAGAGTATCTTCTATACCTTTGATGGAACTAATCTCATACGCCTTATCAATATAGATGGTGTAGTCTTTATTTCCTGCTGTAGTGATCTCGGAAAGGGTTATCGTATTCTTTCCATTAATCAATTGATCTGGCGAAATCGATGCATGGTCACCATCAAATGGAATGGTTTCACCATTAACCTGTAGTTTCATTTCTACACCATCAAGGACGATCGTCGGTTTCTTGATCGTAATTGGCTTCCTAGTATCGGTAATCACGCCATAATACGTATAATAATTAGGATTGAAATTACCGTTTAATACGACATTATCTAATCCAAGGTGATTATCGTAATCTACGTATTTAGGATTAGAAATGATCTCGATATCATCCAAGTAAACATTGGCGTTAATCCCACCAAAGCCAACCCCACCTGATTTATATTGACCGTCATTAACAGATAATAATTTTTGTCCATCTAAAACAAATCCCACTTTACCATCAAACGTTTGAATCTGTAAATTATGCCATTCCTTCAGATTAAACCCAGCCGGCACACCTACTTTTCCTAGTGATGTATCTGACGTAGCAGTATGTTTTGATATTTCGAAATACGGCGCGTTGGCAGGAAAACCAGTCGTCCCATTTTTATTTCTTCGATAAACGATTTGGTAAGATAATGGTGCTTTTCCTGGAGCCAAACCCACATTCGATGTCATGACATAAATCGTAAAGTTATCGTAGGCTCCACCAAGAACATTTGTATTACCCCATCCATCAAATTTCCATTTCATGTTGACTAGGTAATTATCCCAAGGAGCATTCAACTCATAGAAATCATTCCCATCTCTAATCTCATCCTTTAGCACTTGATTTCCGCCATCGGTGACAACACTTGTGATTGATGGCATACCCCCGATTTTTTCGAAATTAGGGACTTTTCCATCTTCAAAATCAAGTTTAAGCTGTTGCTTATTATCCCCTGATGCATCATAGGCTGGAGGTACAGGCATGGTTGTTGGAGGGATTGGCATTGTTGCTGGATTCCCGCCAAAAACATAAAGCTCATCATAAAAGGCTTGCCCTCTGCCTTGGTCAGAACCAAGTGAGATATAATCAAATCCGGAAGAAGGTAACGTTTTAACGAATTGATTATCAATATAGAGCTTAGCCTCTGTACCTGATGTATAATCAAACTTCAGTTCATGCCACCCAAAAGTCCGTTCGATATCCGTAACTTCCTTTTGGTCACCAACCTGGACGATATACTTTCCAGCCGTATTATAATCCAAGCCCATGCCGATAATGTTTTCACCATCATCTACTCGTGCAATGGAGGTAACCCTAGCCGAATTCTGACGCCCTGAATCGTATGAAGCGAGATTATTATTTTGTCGATCAAACATCTTGACTGTAACGACCTTGTTCAGTGTTTCAGGGAAATTCTTGAATATGCGAGTTTTATCAAGCAGTTCCAAACTAAGTTTTCCGTTTAATGGACCCTCAGACATGAATTCTGTTGAAATTTTCGCTTGATCGTTTTGAGTTGTCCAAACCGAATCATCTAGACCATTTTCAAAGTTTTCTTTGAAATAGATATCTTCTGGTTCTGAAAGGAGATCTCTATCTGTTAGGTATTCCTTAGGATAAGCGGATGTTACGCCAATTTTGTCATACTCCATCTTGGAGTCGTCAAAGTCCTTAATGTAATTGGTGTGTGTTCCATAATTTACATTGGTATTATCAAACTTAATTACATCCCCATATTGGGTAATGGTATTCACTTCGATGTTAAAGTTCATTGGATTAGTGGCTTTAACATTGCTTAACTCCATGCCAGAGGCACCCATATCTAAGTTGATATCGTTAGGGGCAAAATCGACCATGGTAGGATTTGGACCTGTGCTGTCAATAACCGCTTGGCTTAAATAATTCGGTTTATAATTCTTACCCTTATATAGATAACATGCAAAGAAAGCTCCGTCGTCTCCACCATCTTGTTGGGCATCATGCAAATATACATACTCAAACTTATTATGGTGCGTGTACATATCTGTCATAATATTGAAATCTTTATCGCCATTCGGGAAAGCTACATTCGGATTACGGCTATATCCGGCAGTTAGGAAAATACCTCTTCTTGGTGAATTATAGACCTCTACATGTGATACCGTATTATAGCTTGACTGCTGAATTGTGATACCTGAGGCCTGGCCGATGAGCTCGCCAATATCATGAACAATCGTGTTCGTGATCGTATTGTCTCTACTATAGCCATCACCGTTTTTATCTCCAGCCACACCAGGGTAACCGCCATCGATGCTTATTCCTCCATGACCGGTGTTTTCAATCAGGTTATCCTTGAGCACAGCATTTTGGTTAGCCAAATAAAGATTGATTCCGAACATACCTGAATTTTTGATATGTGATTTTGAAATCGTGATGTTCTTCGTGTTTGTCAGCGTAATCACACCGTATTGGAACTCAATTCTTTCTGATTGCTCGGCATAGGATGGTTGTGTACTATTTTTAGCTTCAGGAGGATAGAAACCTAAACCAGCTCCCGCATCTCCCCAGTTCCAACCATATGCGTACCAATCCGTTGTATTGGTGTCCTTGAATTGCAGGCCGCTAAATTCAATATTCGAAACCATGTGCGTGCGATCTGATCCTGCTACACGGATCACTTCTTTAACAGTAGGAATAATAAATTCATTATCTTTTATTTTTCCTTCAGGGTAATAATACAGATCGCCTGTTGTTTTATTAAAATAGTATTCACCAGGAACGTCCAAAAAGCCTAAATTTCCTTGAACGAAATACCTTGCATTTGTACCTGTATTATATTTAGGTCTGTACATCTCTGGTTTGCCTGGAACGGTCTTGTAGACAAGCTTACTGGTTGCAGTATCAATCGCAGAAATCGGAATCGTATCCGTCATCCAATCCCAGTATCCACCATCCCACATATATACGGAAGCATCCAGGTCTCCGCGTTGTTGGGCGTTTACCATACCGTTTAGTGACTCTTGATCAAGATCACCATCTCTATAAATCAAGTCACGAATTCCGCCTGCTTTACTTTTCATGTATGGAGTTAAAGCCGATTGAAAATTTTTATATTTATTTAAGTTCTGAGTTCGTGCTAATGTTGCCCGTCGATCGTTTACATAAAGAGTATCAAAAATCACATCTGTACCCACATGAGTTTTGTACACCTTTCCTTCTGCGGCAGCTGGTAAGTCAGCTTCAGCACCTGTTCTTTTCACTAATTTCCATGATGAATCGACAACCTTACCACCGATTATCTCGGCACTGGCTAATTCATCTAAATTTCGATAGATGATATTATAGCCATTTGTACCTGAGTCTCTTTCGTCAAATGTAATCGTTTCATCAAGATAATATTTACCTTCTGAAATAAATACGTAAATATCACCTGTCATATTCTTATTGATCTTTCGAACCGCCTCTCTTGCAGCTTGTAGAGTGGCAAATGGCTTTTTATAGGAGCCATCATTTTTATCCTTTCCATCTGGTGAAACAAAGAATTGGGCTTGGATTTTATTTTGAGAACTACCTTCCCCTTGTGCTGCTTGAGCAGTCTGTAAAGAACCAAACAGTGGGGCCCAAACGATACATAACGCAATCATGATCGTAAAGAATTTCTTCTTATTCATCATCATACCTTTCCTTTCTATCAACTCTTAAAGTTTTCATTTGTTTTTCGGTATTTATGTATGTATACGCCTGATGAATCTCCTACTGATAATAAAACGTTTTCATACCGGAGACTGAATTTTTTGAACTCAATGCAGACACGTCGGCTTTTATTCTTACTCATTAATCACCCCCTAGCTAAGACCGCATTATTTTGACCATTTGTCAAAATATGTAGTAAATTTACTTGCATTATAGCTGGGTTGGTCACAGATCAGCAATCTCAAAAACTGTAGTATTTGATGATTTTCTACAATTAAAAATTACACGGTAACTCATATTTTTAATACATTCACCAATTTCTGTCTATTTGGAATATTCAACATACCAACGTAAAAGTAGACGTCCGATTAAACTCCTAGATCCGCTAACAAAGTTTTCGGCGCGAATGTACGCGGGGCTTAACCAAGATTTAAAAGCGGCTTATGAATACCTGCTACTCATCCTCTGCTACATATTCAAAATATCCGAAGTCCGCATACGCCTTTCTATATAGCATATCACTGCAACACATTCCCACCATTGCGCCTGTATAAGCGCCTTCTTTGCAGTGTTCATCTGAAAGTTTGGACGCATCGACCTTATGTCCGATCTCATTCCAATCAACTGCATCAAAGGAATAACTAAACACTCCTACATCCTTCTTCACAGTCAATTTCAAATAGATTTGCCTGTGGTCACCAATTTCGATCCCCTTAACTGGAGAATAAGTCGGGTTTCCGTGTTCAAGAGTAAGTACATCCAATATTCTTTTTCCGTGATAATTGCAGGTGACTCTCAAATAACAAAAATCGTCTGTATCGTAAATATAGATCAAACCGGCCATTTGTCTTTCACTCGTTGGATCAAATTCTACGCAGGTCTCAGCCGTAAAATGGAAACTTTCTTGCCGTCTGACAACCATGCTTTGCTCAAATCTTGAGTTTGGCGAATCCTTACCAATAAGTCTCAGGTACCCTCTTCTTTCAGTGAGGGACATCATACTTTCGTCAAGCGGGATTCTTAATGATTGAAAGTCAAAATCAAGCTTATCACTGTCAAATAAATATTTTTTGGATTTGGGGGTCGCTTGTCCTTCTACCATATTAGGAATTTCAACTTCTACTTTAGGACTATGACTACCATCCTCAAGCTGAAGCCAGCCTTCGCTATCCCAAACCACCTTCTGAATGGCGGTTTCTCTTCCCAAGATACATCTTCTGAATGGCGGCAATGGCCTGCTGCATAAATGAACCATATACCATTCGCCGGATGGGGTCTCTACTAAATCGCCATGTCCTGCCTTTTGGAGCTCTAAAGAAAGATCATCTCTGGATGTCAGTATCGGATTATGTGGGCAAAGTTCATAGGGCCCCAAAATATTTTTGGACCGTGCTAACGTAGCAGCGTGACCGTACTCCGTTCCTCCTTCTGCAGCAAGAAGGTAGTACCAGCCGTCCTTTTTATAAATGTGAGGCCCTTCAGGAGTCGTAATTTTTCCGCTTCCATTATAAATATGATGTAATTCTCCAACAAGGGAGCCCGTCTTCTCATCAAATTCTTGTATTACAATGCCGGCCATTGTTCCGCCATTCTCATCTGCTCTATAACGCCTTAAAACACTTGTCACCCACTTTCTTCCATCATCATGGAACAAGGAGGGATCGAATCCTGCACTGTGAATATAGATAGGGTCAGACCATTCCCCATATATATCCTTAGTAGTGATAAGATAATTATGGCAATCCATATATGCGTACCAATGGGTCCTCACATTGGTGTACATCAGATAATATGTGCCATTATGATAAGTTAGGCAAGGCGCAAATACGCCCCCCGAAATATCGCAGCCTTTCAAATCAATTTGTGAAGTCCTTGTCAATGCATAGCCGATATTTTTCCAATTTTTCAAATCTTCCGAATGGCGCAATTGTATGCCTGGAAACCATTCAAATGTAGATGTGGCAATATAATAATCATCCTCTACCCTAATAATAGAAGGATCGGGATGAAATCCCGGCAAAATAGGGTTTTTAATGTTCATTTTATTTCCTCCATCTAGAGCCGTCCACTGCTCGACTGCCGCTTGCCGTTCGCTCATGCCTTCGAATCTTCCCTATGCAACTTATAAATCTCGCTAGCATCCCACCAAATGCTCGAAAAGCACTCGCCTGTCAGCCGATGCCACTCTTCTTCCAGCTCGTGATTGATGACTCGATCTGGAAGCGCCAATGATGGATCCGACTCGACAACCATAAACAGCGTCAGTCCCTCGCGAAAAATCCGCAAAGATATAATGCCTGCTTCCCGCATGTGCTGTTCATTTCCGGCAGGAATATCGCGGTGAAGCTGTTCATACCGCTCGACTTGATCTGGATGAAGATGAGCCACTTTGATTTCTGTTACCCTGTTTGCTGCCATATTCCCACTCCTCTACAATCGTTCGCTCACCATGCGATTTGTCAGAGCACCCAGCTTTTCAATCTCGATTGTTACGACATCTCCCGGCTTCAAATACACCTGCTTCTCCTTCGGATAACCAAATACGACACCGGCCGGCGTTCCGGTCAGGATAATATCGCCTGGCAGCAGCGTCATATGTTGTGAAATATAACTGACGATTTCATCGCAATGGAATATCATATCCGACGTATTGGAATGCTGCCGAACTTCGCCGTTCACGATGCAGCGAATGTCCAGATTGTTCGGATCGCCGACTTCGTCCGCCGTAACCAGATACGGTCCTAAAGGACTAAAGCCGTCGCAGGATTTGCCGAGCAGCCATTGATGGGTTCGCATTTGCAAATCGCGCGCGGACAGATCATTCACGTTGCAATAGCCGAACACGTGATCAAGTGCATGTTCCTTGTCTACGTATTTGGCTTTTTTGCCGATGACAATCACAAGCTCAGCTTCATAGTCGACCTGCGCCGATACCTTCTCCGGCAGCGGAACTTCGCATCCATGTCCTGTTAGCGTATTGGCAAATTTGTTGAACAGGATTGGGTATTCCGGGATCGGCGCGTTTGTCTCTTCCGCATGCTTGCGGTAATTGAGTCCTACGCAAATGATTTTACTCGGATGCGTCACGCAGGGCGCGTATTGGATCGTCGATTCATCGAGCAAATAAGCTTTGCCCTCCGCACCGCCAGCTAACACTTGGTCTGCCAAGCGCTGCAGTGCAGCAACAGCGTACCTTCCGCCTTCGATGACTTCATGAATGGTCACCGGCAGTGTTCCTTCTGGCATGGAAGCCATGCTTTTCAGCGCTGCTGCGACATCCAGAATGCCTTGCTCCGTTTTTATCGCTAGTTTTAATTGCCCGTTATCTTCATAATTCAACAGTTTCATTTGTTCCTGCACTCCCGTCTATTATTGTTAAGCGTTCTTGCCGAATACAACGCCGCCGTCGATGTACAGCGGTGACCCCATCATGAACTTGGATTCATCCGAAGCGAGGAAAAGGGCCGCGTTAGCGACATCCTCCGGCTTGCCAAGCTCTCCACTGAGCTGGCGCTGTTTCAATGATTCGATCGCAGCTGTCGGATCATCATACGACGTTTTCAAATAGTTCTCCATGAACGGTGTATAAATTGTCCCCGGAAGCAGTGCATTCACCCGGATGTTATAGGCTGCATAATCGACCTGCATCGATTTGGTCAAGGCGAGCACCGCGCCTTTCGTTGCACCATAAGAAGCTCTACGCGCGAGGCCCATTTCAGCAACACACGATGACATATTGATAATCGAGCCCGTTCTGCGCTCCATCATATAGGGCAGCACATATTTCGAAGGCAGGAATACGCCTTTGACATTAATGCTCATAATCCGGTCCCACGTCTCCGGTTCGATTTCGTGCAGTGCGCCAACGCCGCTGATGCCCGCATTGTTGAACAACACGTCGATGCGGCCGAATTCAGCAATCGCTGTATCTACCATCGTTTTGACCGCTTCTGGCTGGGTCACATCAGCCTTAATGAAGAGTGCCTCACCGCCTTTTTCTATAATTTCGCGTACCGTTTCAAGGCCTTTGACCTCGTCCACGTCATTAACAATGACGGCTGCGCCTTCTCGAGCGAACAGCAATGCCGTGCTTCTTCCGATGCCTGAGCCAGCACCTGTGATCAGTGTTACTTTATCTTGTAATCGCATATCCTCACTCCTATACCTCTTTCACTTTCAACCGATACGTCCGAACTGCATTCCCGCCAAAAATAGCCTCGATTTGATCCTCAGTCAATCCAGTCGGTAACGTTGCGCCAACCATTTCGAGCATGTCCGTAAAGCTTCCTGCCTGTAAGCAGACCGGCCAATCGCTTCCAAACATCAGGCGCTCCGTCCCGAATACATCGATCGCATGCTTGACGTATGGGGCAACTTCGGATGCCGTCCAGCCTTTTCCTCCAGATCCCGTTGCTAATCCTGATAACTTGCAGGTGACATGCTCAAACCTTGCCAACGCTTCCAATCCATTTGCCCAAGGTTCCGTTCTATTACTCTCGATATCCGGAACCGCCAAATGATTAATGACGGCCTTCAGCTTCGGCACACCTTCCAATAGCTTCACCATTGCAGGAAGATCAGCCGGTCGAATGAGCAGATCGACCGGAAAGCCGTCTTCAGCGAGCAATGCAAGATTGCGAAACAATTGCGGATAACGGCTCCACCCCCCGTCAGATGTAGCAGGGAAGGTCGGGCGAATCCCGACAAAACGCGGTTTGGTACGAAAGCGTAAGTAATGTTGTTCAAAATCCGCACCGGTCACATCGAGCCATCCCACAACCCCAAGCAATGTCTCTTCTTGTTCACACAAATCGAGCAAAAAATTCGTCTCTTCCATCGTCGGCGCCGCTTGCACGACAATCGTTCCCGATACGTCGCATCGCTGCAGCTCCGATTTTAACTGTTTCGGCATATAATCTTGATACAATACCGCTCCGGCGTCCGGTGTCAGCCAGCCGTAATCGCCGCGCTGAAGTTGCCAATAATGTTGGTGGGCATCAATCCTCATTGTTCGGTCCTCCCATGAATCATAGTCTGCTTATCTACACTAGGCCACGGCATATCATAAGATGGCGAATGGACAAACCGCTCCATTGACAGTCTCAAAGTGATGCCTGTTCCCGCAGGCAGCGATACGTTCAGCCATCTCCCTTGGGCCGCAATCGTGCCAGTCACCTCGTCCGAAGAATTGATGATTTCTCCATTTGAGAATCGATGTTCGCCAAATACGCCAGCTTGAATAATAACCTCTCGATCATCGAACAGACTCGTGTTCACCAAATGAACCGTTACGGAATCCGGTGTCAGCTTCTCCACCAAGGCAGACACGCCCGGCGGCAGTCCCGGCCGTTTCGCCGCTGCGTCAAAATAGCGTACGCGCCCATGCTGCAGACCCCCATGCGAAATGTGCATCGGTCCGCCCAGCGTCAGCTGCACAAGGCCTTCGAAATATAGCGGGCACATTTCCTGCCAAATGTGAATGGCCGAATAAATCCCTTCGCTGTAATGCTCGGTCCATTGATACGGATCGCCTTCCGGAGAGCGCATCTTCGCGAGCTGGTTGCCAATCATTTCGTAATTGGCGCTAAGAATCTTCTGCGGATAATCGGGGTTGAGCCCGCGAATATATTGATACCAAGGCTGCGTATTACCGATATAATGCTTTGTCTCCCGTCCGGTTTCCGGATCCCTGCCAGAGAACCTCGGCACTATGACCGCATTCCAGTCTTGTTCTTTCGGGATGCGCTCTATGCGTTCCACATCCTCATCCGCCATCGACATCGACCACAGATAGATCGGATACTTTGGCAGCGCCTCCCTATAATCGGTCCAGCCGCTGTCGAAATGCTTGAATGGCACCAGCCATTTGCCATCCTTCTCTTGACGCAGCTCCCAGTTGCGATCCAACTGTTCCCTTGCCAGCTGCAGTCCATTCATATCGCCAGTAAGCAATACCTTATTCATGCAGGCATTCGTAAGCGGCTCGATAATCGTCATGAAGCCGTGAGGCCATCGCCAGCCATAGTAGCCGCCCCACCATTTGCCGTCGTTGTACTCCCCGATTTGACCTGTAAGTCCAATATTGTCAGGGATAATGCCACCGTTTGATCGGGTCCGCTCCTGCCAGGCATTTACGTATTCGACGACCCAGCTCCGCAGCTTCTCATCTCTGCTATGAAGAAACGCATGCGTGATCAATCCCGTTGCATTCAAATTCAGCGGCACATCGCCGCGATTCATCCGCTGATTCATCATTGAGAGAAGCTGTTTATAGACCTCATCGTTCGACCACGGGCACTTGCCGCTTACAAAATCGACGCCCGGAATATCTTCGTAAGGCGCTAAATAATCGTCCAGAATGCCGCGATGCGTGCTCCAATCCTCCTCGTTTACTTCAAAGCGAGGACCGCGGCTGCCTGTCAGTGGCGATCGGATAAGCTTCCGCTCCTTATCGTAGTTCGGCGCTTCCGGGTCGTCGCCCGTATACATCGCTGCAAATTTGCTGGCGCGCTGCCGATCCTTAAGCGTCGAAGGTCCCGCCAGACCAAGAAAATATAAATACAAATAGCCTTCGCCATGGTGCATCCAATCGTAATAGGCATCGAACTCGCGGTGGATTTGTCCGTATTCAGTCCACTGCCAAGTAATACCTTCCCATATTTTACGAGATACTTCATGCAGTTCGCTGCTTCCTCCGAGCACATACAAGAGCGCCAAATTCATAAACCCTTCATAAGGATCATCCGATCCATCCATGCCTGGCCAATGCTCGAACCAAATGAGCGTACCGTCCGGCTGCGTGTAACGCTCGACGAACTCTTTGGCTGCCTTGTTTAATGTTTCAAAAAGCTGCTGCTCCTGCAGCGCCCACGTCGGTGGAACGACCCGTTCTGAGGCCTGAATACTCGCGATAATTCCGTTCATAAGCGATGAAGACATTGTGCTCACCCTCCCTTTGTATTGCTTATTATTTATTAACTAAATAAAGGTTGTCCTTGGAATAAGCTATATACCTGACGCAGTTCTTCCGGACCGGCCAGAACGTTTCGCACGTCCATTGGAATCCTTTTTACTCCGGACGCAGACCCGTATCCTTCCGAGATGCGTACGGCCTGGCGAATAAAATCGACATGATATTACTCGATTTTCTCTTGCCTTTCGGTATAGCCGACATCGGAATGGGAATGGTGAATAGCATAGATTTTCCACTTGCGCGTTAACGATTTCATTGATCTTCTCCCCCTGGGATTGTCTAAATTACTTTTACCCTAGTTGGTACCCGCCGTGTAACGGAATCAGCGCCCCATTGACCCATGACGACTGAGAACTGCACAAAAACGCAACTACGTCCGCCACCTGTTGGGACGACCCCACGTCCGCCCTCAGCTTCTCGGATTCGGCGATCCTTTCCGCTTCAGCAGGATCTTCGAACAGCTGTTTGAACCAATCGTTCAGAAGCGGCGTCGCGATGCCCGCCGGGAGCAACGCGTTGCAGCGAATACCCGTATCCTTCAGATCGAGCGCCAGCCCTGTCGTCAGATGGTTCAGCGCGGCCTTGAGCGAGTCGTACACGAAATTTCCGGCAATATTTTTCTGGCTGTTGAGCGAGCTGATGTTCACGATCGCGCCGCGCGTCTCTTTCAAATACGGCAAAGCTTTCTGAATCAGAAAAAATCCCGACTTTACATTGACGGCAAAGAGCCGGTCCCAATCTTCATGCGTTACCGCTTCGATCGGCTTGTTGCACACCAGGGCAGCATTGTTGACGACAAAATCGATTCTGCCCCACGTTTTCACCGCTTGCTCTACGAGCGTATTCGGCGCGGAGGGATGGAACTGGTCTACTTGAACGAAGAGCGCCGATCCGCCGTCCTTTTCGATTCCTTCCGCAACTTCACGGCCCTTCTCCGCATTCCGCCCGCAAACGAGGACGCGGGCGCCGTATCCGGCCAACGTCTCGGCGATCGCTTTGCCGATCCCGCTGCTGGACCCGGTGACAATCGCAACCTTATCCTGAAATTTATTCAACTTCCCCATCTCCTTCTTAGCATCATGTCGTACGATTCCCCCTACATGCAGTTAATGGGGCACCTTTACCCTTTCACAATACATAGGTCGATAAATGCAGAAAACACAACAATAGGTTCAGATTTTGAGCACATAGAGTCCAAAGTCTAGCATCACACCTTATTTTTTCTAATGTTGATGGTTTGGAGCCCATCGAGACACTCCAATTAATGTGTTGTTTCCTGTTCCTGCAGGACTAAATATTACTTGTCGGCATTTGTCTCCAATAAGTTGCTCTTAATCGATCTGACAGGATTGCTGCCGCTATTTGGAGTCAAAATAATGTTTACACTTCTATGATTTTGTTTCAGGAAATCATTATCCGTTTCTTCTTCTTCTATTTATTCCTCCTTACAAGATTCATAGTTTCACTATACAAAAGCAAATGAAGGTCGACATCTAAAAAAAGTAATAATATCTTCAATAAACCGTCGTAATGCTCATCAAAAAATATTCTTTTCTCTAAAATTTCCGTGCTTCACCGTACTTTATGACTGACGATGATCTATTGGAGGAAATAGAAAAGAGGAGCGGAGAACCCCTCTTTTTGTTTTACACTTAACAGGGTTTCAATACATGACGAAGTCGTTTACGAAACTCCTTGATGACCAGAAGTAAGTTGGTAGTAGGAATTGCTTTGATAATTCATTCGTCGAGTCGTTCTTCTCGCATCTAAAAACAGAAAAGCTTCATTTGGCAAAGCTAAACAATGCATCTGAAGCTGAACGCCTGATCACTGAATACATAACTATGAGCGGTTCCAGAAAAAATTAGGCGACTTCTCTCCTGTTGAATGAGGGAAGCGGTCGCCGCTTAATTTATGTATCTTTCAATGAAACTGCAAGATCGGTTGGGTCTTGTCACGTTTCTACTGGGGCCTCGACCAGCTCCGGTGAAATCGCTCTCCCAATTAAACCGCCATTAAGCTTCTCATTAAATATTCTTTTCTTTAAAATTCCGACCTCAGAGAGAAAAAACGAGGAGCGGAAGTTCCGCTCCCCTCTGCCTTATTCGTCCATATTGCAAAACACAGAACTAGTCGGCTAACAAAGCCCTTGCATCCCGGAGCAAATATTGCGCTGCTTCGGCTGTAATATGCTTGCCGCTCTGCGCCTCCACCTCGTTGACAAAGCTCTTCAAATTGCCTTTCGCCAACTTTGCCTGCAGGCTATTGGCAATTCCGGCATTATCGATCTCCTTGGTTTCTGTAAAGCGCTTCACCAATGCCTTCAAGGAATCGATGCTGACCACTGTATCAACCGCTATGACTCTGTAGATCGCTTTTGGTCTTACTGATGTTCCTTCAGCGGTCCCAAAAACGATGAACGTGCCCGCTTTCGCCACCATGTCCGGTGTGATGGGGTCCCAAACAACGTCAACCATACCCGTAGTTCCATCGTTGTATACGGCCTCCATCTGCTCAGGCAGTGATGGGATTTTGCCAATGTTCGTATCCACAGCAACCGATTTGTAGTCCACGATGGTTTTTACAACCTGCTCCGGCGCTTCAAATACCTCGAATTCTGCCAATCCACATTCCGCGCCGCTCGGATTGTTGTATTTGTTCTCCGGATCAACGGTAAACTTAATCCAACTGGTCGTTATTGGAGTTTCAAACGTCAAGATGTTATCCGGCTGCCCTTGCCATTTGATTCCCGTTACCTTTTTACTGCCGCCTTCCCATTCCAGCAGCCCTTCAACAATTTGGTTTATTTCATGTCCTCGATCTACCAAATTAACATGACTTATTTCCACGGGCTCGGGAAATTGAAGTTTGATCCAGGGGGTTCTGTCCGCTTGTTTCGCCGCCCATGAAGTCGCTTTATCTCTATCGATCGCTTTGACGCCTGAATATCGATCGTCCTGATTATCTCCATTAGGGACGCCGTTTTTATCCCTTACGGAAGATACCGTTACAATTGCAATGTTGGCGATATTCCCGTCCTTGGCAGTAATGGTTTCCTGATTAGACGCCACGGTTACTCCATCCAGCGTTACATTGACTTTTACAGTAGATTGGAATGTTTTATAGGCAGCATCTTTCAACACAATGGTGTTGCTGCCGGGAACAACCTCCAATCTGGAATCGCTCAACAGATATTCTACTTTGGCTCTCGATAAATCAGCTTGTTCTCCTGTATTTAACAAGCCTTCTATTTCAGCAACGATTGGGTTATTAGGTGTAATTGTCGTTTTATTCAGTGTAACTTTAATTTTGTTTAAATACGGAGCCTCATAGATTTTTCCTGACTGATCAACGAAAAGATACGTAACATTTTCAATAGAACGGCCTCCTATGTTTACCCTGATGCTTATCTTCGCCATTCCTTGTGAAACTGCAGTCAGCAGATTTGAATTGCCTACCGTAATCACATCCTGATTTTCGCTTGTTACGGTGATCTCAGCATCTTTAACATCAATCGGTTCGCCCGCACCCGTATGAGCCTGAATGTCATACTTGCCTGTAGCCGCATCGATCGGCTTATACGTATAATCGAAGCGATCAAACAAGTCAGACGTATCCATTCCGTTGATGGCCACTTCGAGCAAATCGATCGTTGATCCGTTTGAACCGCCTTCAAATATAAGCTTTACGTACTGCGCTTCCGTGTTTAACGCATATTGGTTATAGAATCCGAAATAAGCGGGGCCTGTTGGGCCGTTGACCGTGCTGACATCTTTCCAATCCGCGCCGTCATTACTGGTTTGAATTTTGATAGTTTTTGGCGTGTTGGTATATATTTGTTCTAATGTATTAAAGTTAATATTGACGTTGGCTAACTGAGACTTTGTCGGTAATTTAAATTGAACCCATGCTTTTTCATCGGCCGCCACCGACCATTTGGATTGATCAAATCGAATGCCGTCAATAGCTTTGCCATCAACCAGATGATTGACTGCATTCTGATTATGACTGGATGTAATTTCAGCAGTCCTTGCAAGATTTTGGTACGGCAGCAGGTCCAAGAATATTTTATTCGTCGTAAACGTCTTTCCGTCCAGCATGACATCGGCCCAAACGACTCCCCGTGTGGGTTGTTCTACATACGGCGTGGTGATTCCATCGTCCTTGAAAGTAAACGTATTTACTTCCTTGATCACGACCGGCTTGTATTTATCGCCCGCTTTCAGATCGACGATACCGCCATGCCACTTAATTTGTGCTGCGTCAAGCCCGATGGCGCCGCCTTTCGAAGATCTGCCTTCGATCTCATAGCGAAGTCTCTCCAATGTGCCGAACTCGCTATATGATTCTCGTTCATTCACTTTTAAAGTTGCGCCGATCATTTTCTCGCCAACATAAATTTTGCCGTCTCTTGCCGTTACTTTCAACGTATCCTGATTCGATACGCCTTCATAAGTCCCGCTTATGGTGATGGCAGTCGTTCCGTTCGCTACTGGGGTCACGATACCGCTATCGTTAACCGTCGCGATTTCAGGATTTGCGCTGCTGTAAGTGAGCCCGGAAAGCTTGGCTTTAAGCGCCGGAAAAGTCATATATCCCTCGGCATTGATTTTGAGTGATGAAGGTGTCAACTGCTCACCCGTTGCAACGACATTCGTAAGCGTATATTTGCGCCCAGGGTTGTCCGTTACAATCTTGATGATCGAATCAATCGGATCCTCCTGAACATTGGCAAGGTTGATGGTCAGACTATCGCCATTTTGTTCAAACGATGTGACAGGAATATCCTCGTTTAACCAGGTGACGGAAGTCACTTTGTCTTTAATCGGACGAACTGTTATAGACTTTCCTGCGATGGCGTCAAACCCTTTTTTGCCGTCAGGACCCTTCATTATATGCAGATATATATTGTTGTCTCTATAGGTTGCGTATCCCCATTGCGGGCCTGTCGTACTTTTAGGAAAGGCAAACTTTTCATAGTTTCCTTTTCCATCATCTTCGTAGCCATAGCCCGATAAGAAATAGGGCATCGTACCCGTTGTAGACTCGTGTCTTTCCGGCTTGCCCTCAGGCGCAAACCAACTCGCAAGCCCCTCACGAACATCTATAAACTCTTGAACGGACTTGGGATATCTTGTTGCAACATCTTCCGGAGAATCCCAGTTTGTTCCGCGGCTCATTAAAGGCATTTGGTCATTGTTGTCCACGTATCCTCTGCCGGCATTCATGATCATTTCTTTGGCAACCTGACGATAATCATCGCGTTTCTCATAGTAGGGCGTATAGTTGTTCTTGGTATGAACAGACTTCCATGGCTCCATGGGAGTACGTTTTAAGAGATGATTTGCACCTGTATTTGAATAAATGTGACTGGCTTCGGAGGTTCTTAAATCCGGGTCTCCATACTCTTCGCCCCATGCATTGGAATTGATAATAATGTCAGCGCTGTAATTACGAACATTACTGTACATCACATCATAATTGGCATTTTTCATGGCTTGCGGGCCATCGAAATAGAGGTATGCCGGATCATAACGCTTAATCAGATCCTCCACGTTCTGTACGAACACATCCGTAGAGTAATGCTGTAAGCCGCCGCCCTCGGTTGCATAATACAAACCAAATTTCATGCCATAGCGGTTGACAGCCTCTTCAAACTGTTTTAATCCGTCTACCACTTGGCCGTTTTCATCTTTCGGATAATATTTTTGCCGTTCATGTTGTGGGTCTGCGAACTTAGACGGCCAATAATAATTTTGTTGCAATGCTTCAATCGAGACGAGTGAATGTCCCTGACGTTTAGCTCGCTCTGCCCATAAATCAGCGGAGAAATTCGGATCAACAAAGTAGGGGTAAGTTACGATCGTGTGGCTTAACGCACCAACCCTACCCTCTTCAAACCATTTATTCGGGCGTTCCTTGACGGTAATCGTCATCTTCTTGGTCGCTTTATTCCCGTTCCGGTCCGTAACTTGCACGGTAAAGTTATAGTCTCCGGGTTCACTGTTGATGCTAATGATGCCTTTGCTGCTGGTTAGGTCGGCATTGCCGTTCACTAAACCATCCGCGATGGTGCCATCCGCTTTTAGTTCCAAGCCTTCTGGCAGTTTACCTTCAACGATGCTCCACGTATAACCTGGTGCGCCTCCGCTCGCCATGAACTGGAATGCCGAAGCAGAAACGCCGTACTTATTACTCGTTTTCGATTTATTCCACACATACGGCCATTCCTTGTAGCCAAAAGGCATGTTTTCGGTTGGCAGCAGCGTTTTAACGGCATCCTCGGTCGATAGTCCTTGCGTGACGATACTTAGAGCGCCAGAATCACCTTCAACCGAATTGATAATGCCATTGATCATATTGCCGTTTTGATCTGCAACTCTCCCATAGAACCCGAGGTACGCCACATTCTGATCAGCCGCGATCGGAACGTTGTTGGCATTCACATCTTCGGTGTATGTATGTTTGATTTGAAGCATCAGCTTGTTCCAACCTTGCTTCAACTGGATAGCTTGTTTGGTCAAATCCTTCTGCACTTCCACAGGTGTGGTCGGTTCGGATACACATTTGTCGTTTACATAAAGTCGATATGAACCACTGGCGCCTACATTAAAATATGCTTGTTGTTCTACCGGACTGTATACGTATGTGTGAGCGTATACGTATTTGTTTCTCGTATCGACGCCTTTTTTGACCGTAAAATAACCGTATAAATCCTGATAATCATCATAGTTCCGGTTATAGAGGCGATCATCGAAATACTCCCACTTATTACTTTCTTGATTCAAGGCTAATGGATCGCCGATTTTAGGCGTGATCACGCCCGAACCAGGATTGGATTCGTTGGCTGGTCTGTTGTATACCTCGATCTCTGAAATACCGGTGATCGAAGGATACGGTGTACGGCCTTTATCGATTTCAACCTTCATTTCCACGACTTTCTTCAGCCCTGGCTGCATCGTATACACCGTTGGCTCGTCAGAGCTGGAAGACGTGCTGTTAATCTTACCGGAATCGACTTTGCTGCCGTCTTCAAGCGTGAATGTAAGGTGATACCAATTATTGACGTGACGCGAATCGCCCCATTGGGCAATTTTTACTTCATTTAGTGCAATAGGATCCTTCCATTTCAGATTTACCCACGGACTGGAATCATTTTCGGTCACCCACTGTTTCTTGGTACTGCCATCTACTAAATTCGAAACAGGGTTGACGGCGAGCGTTGATGAAGAAGCGGTTATGTCAGATGCCAGCGGAGCAAGATTGATGACTTCGCCAACCTGGCATTCATAAATGTTGTCTACGACAGGCGAATCGAAAGGACCTGATACCAGCCACGAGTTAATAAACGGGGCGTTACCTGTTGTCTGCTGTGCGTACGCCTTCGTACCGGGGAAGCCAATCATGAATGATGCAAAAAGCATTACGGTTGCCAATACGCTAGAAATGAATTTAGTGCTGTTTTTTACCATTTTTACCCTTTTCCTCCTTCATTCTCTAACTTCCAAACGATTGCTTGCCATTCACTTATTACCGATAAGCATCCTCTCCCAAGTTCAAAATACGATAATGCAATATCACCTAATGAAAAGACTCCTTTCTAGTCGTTCGCCCTTGTATGATGCCACTTTCACAAACAGTCGCGCTCTTTTGGCGGGCTGTTTTATTTGCTATGCGACGAAGTCGGAACGTTGGACTGCTATATTCATTAATCACCCCCAGATGTTGTAATTTGATAAAGTAGCTGCATACTTGTGATTAAATAAAATATACTATTTATCGAAATATTCAGCTAAATCACTCACATTGTAGTCGAGCTGATCTCAAATTAACAATCTCAAAAACTGTAGAATTTGATGTTTTTTGCTTTTTCTACAACCTAAAATTTTGTGCTGTAACTCATATTTTTAATAAATTCTCTAATTTTTTCTAGCTAACGTAAAAAAACAGCCCATTTCTATAAGGAAAAAAGGGCTGTTCTTTATGTTATATAGCTGTTAATTACCATCGATTTCTTGTCCAAGCTGCAGCTTATATTCACAGGGGGACATACCAAAATGCTTTTTAAATCGGGTGTGAAAATAATTGTTCCTCTCTAGACCAACCTTGTCGATAATGGTCGATAAAGACAGTTTGGTGTTGCGCATATATTCGTCCAGCTTTTGCATGCGAAGTCAAAAATGTATTGCGCAATCGACTGCCCGTGTGCTGTTTTGAATAAATGGCCGACATGGTTCGGTGATAGGCGCAATTTTTCAGCAATGGAACTGAGGCAAAGTTCGGTGTTGGAATATTCCTGTTCCACCATTCCGATAATTCGCTGCATCAGATGGTCGTAATTCCAATTTATTTTATAGTGTTAAATAAATTGCGCCTCAACGATTTATAACACTTTGAGGAAATCGTTAGTTTTTAGAGATTTCTAGTGTTGAAAAACCAAAAGAACAACATATTTGTTTGTTGAGCAAGAAAATCCTCCTAACTACAATGATAGCAGACGTACAAATTTTATAAATCACACGGTAAAGGAGAGATATGATGAATTACAACTATCACCAGGATTTGCAGATCGTTAGGGTCAACACCATGCCTGACCGGGCTTATTATATTCCCTGTGCACCAGGCAAAGCCACCTCATCGAAAGAAAACAATGAGCGTGTATTACCCTTAAACGGCAGCTGGCAGTTTGCGTATTATCCCTCGTATGCTGAAGCTTCTCTGGAAGGTGTTTCAGACAGCGTCCTTCCCGTTCCATCCAACTGGCAAATATACGGGTACGACAAGCATCAATATGTCAACATTGATTATCCAATTCCGTACAATCCGCCTTTTGTGCCAAAAGAAAACCCGTGCGGTGTTTATAAACGCACCTTTTCAGTGGAGCTTACAGAAGAAATGCAGTTTTATTTGAATTTTGAAGGTGTGGATTCCTGTCATTATGTATTTCTCAACGGAGTATTTGTAGGATACAGTCAGGTATCACATTCCACTGCTGAATATGATGTTACCCCGTTCTTGCGGGATGGTGAGAACAAGATCGCCGTCGTCGTTCTGAAATGGTGTGATGGCACCTATCTGGAAGCACAGGATAAATTCCGCATGTCGGGCATTTTCCGCGATGTTTATCTATTGAAACGCCCGCAACATCATGTACGCCATTATGTGGTGCAAACATCAATACAACAAGAAAGTACCACTATCTCTTTCAAGTTTGACAATTTCGGTCAAGCACTTAATAAATCCATCAAAATTCTGGACGCAGCAGGCACGCTTGTGGCGCAGGGAGAAACTTGCGATGACACACTTTGCCTGACTATAGATCACCCTGTGCTTTGGAATGCCGAGCAGCCGTATTTGTATCAGATGGTGCTTGACACCTTGCAGGAGCGGATTGTAGATACGATCGGGATTCGCACGATATCTGTACGGGGCAATGTATTACTTGTCAACGAGCAGCCAATCAAACTAAAAGGCGTAAACCGTCACGATAGCTATCCCGATACAGGCTATGTAGCTTCGCGTGAGCAAATGGTACGGGATTTGCAGTTGATGAAGCAGCATAACATCAATGCCATTCGCACATCGCATTACCCGAATGCACCGGAATTTTATCATCTGTGTGATGAATATGGATTTTATGTGATTGACGAGGGAGACATGGAATCGCATGGCGCATGGTCGAGCCATGGTTGGCGCGATAATGACTGGTACGCGCTTGTACATCACGATCCGCAGTTTGGAACGGCTGTTGTGGATCGTGTGCAGCGTCTTGTCACTCGTGACATCAATCGCCCGTGCGTGCTGATCTGGTCACTAGGCAACGAGAGCGGCTTAGGCGTCAATACAGTAGCCGCTATTGAAGCCGTGCGGAACTTGGATAGTACACGCCTTCTTCATTATGAATCCAAGAATTTTATGCATGAAGATCAAGGGAAATTCAATTTTGATAATCTAGATTTAGAAAGCTATATGTATCCAGACCTTGAAACCACTGAAAAACTGGCTCAGGAATGTAAAAAGCCATTGATTCTGTGTGAGTTCGCTCATGCCATGGGTAATGGCCCTGGCAGCTTAACCGAATACTATGATTTGTTCTATCGTTATTCTGGTTTTGCTGGCGGCTTTGTGTGGGAATGGTGTGATCATGCTATTGTACAACATGATGCAAGTGGCAACGCGCAGTATCTTTATGGCGGGGACTTTGGTGAAGTGCTGCATGACGGGAATTTCTGTGTAGATGGGCTGGTATATCCTGACCGCACGCCGCACACCGGTCTGCTGGAGCTGAAAAACTGTGCGCGCCCTGTTCATGTGACAAGGCAAGGAAACACATTCTGGGCTGAAAATAAACTAGACTTTGCCGACCTTTCCGATGCTCTTACCATCGTCTGGACACAGGAGCAAAGCGGTACAAAAATAGCCGAAGGCAGCATTGCCGATTTCAACCTTGCTCCACACACGAAAGCTCAATTGCCGCTTTCACTGCCGCAAATTACCGGATCTCGTGTGTATCTGAAATTTGAATATGTGCAAAAGGCCGAACATCCACTGATTCCTGCCGGAACATCTCTTGGGTTTGATCAATTTGATCTTTCCACCGAAAAATCGAGCGTAATCTTGCCGGTATCGCATCACGCCGTAACGGCTAAGCAGACCGAAACTGGATGGCTTGTGTGTGGCGAAGCATTTTCCTATCATTTTAATACAACACTCGGTACTTTTGATTCATGTGTGGTAGACGGCAAAGAGTGTTTTGCTCAACCGGCAGAATTTGATATTTACCGCGCCCCTACGGATAACGATATGATTGAGGCTGGAATTGCCAGTTTCGGTCAACATTCCTGGAAAAGCCTGCGGCTGGATGCGGCTTATGCCTATACGTACGAAACGTCTGTAGAACAATCGAATACATGTGTTACCATTATCTGCCCTCTATCACTTGTAGCAGATTGTGCTGCGCCTTTCTGTACGATGAAGGCCGTCTATAAAGTGTATGGAAGCGGAGGCGTAGAAGTGAATTTGCACGTATCGGTGCGCAAAGATCTAGCCTATCTGCCGCGTTTTGGCATGCGCTATTTTCTTACCGAAGATTTTCAGAATTGCACCTATTTCGGCAATGGTCCGCATGAGAGCTATGCCGATAAGCATGCAGGCTGTTATAAAAGCAAGTTTCATGCAATAGTGCCGGATCTTTTTGAAAACTATATTTATCCGCAGGAGAACAGTTCACACTACGATACCGAAGAATGCACATTGTCAAACGCGGCTACGGCGATCAAGGTATGCAGCACAACGCCTTTTAGCTTCTGCGCTTCAGAGTATACTCGTGAAGAGCTTGCTGCCAAGAAACACCATTTCGAGCTGCAAAAAAGTGGCAGCATCGTATGGAACATTGACTATGCCATGACCGGTGTCGGCTCTGGAAGCTGTGGTCCTTATACACTGGAGCAATATCGTTTGACGGAGAAAGAATTTGTGTTCGACTATGCATTTTTGCCTCAGAAGAAATCATGATGGAGGTTCTCCTATGTCACAACAAAAATTCACCTTATATTTGATCCACCACAGTCACATATATAAGGCTATACAGACTATCAAGAGAAAATTGAATTGCATCATATTTATTTTATTAAAGAAGTCATTGATATTCTGAATGCCATTCATGCTGGAGAGACCAAGTGGGAAGGCTTCAAATGGAATTGCGAAAGCTTTTGGTGCGTAGAGAAGTTTTTAGAAACAGCAGATCAACCTTATATCGATAATTTTATTAAATATGTCAAATCGGGTGAAATCGGAGTTTCCGGCAACTACCTAAACATGACGGAATTGATTGATTATACCGTTCTGAACAATACAATTGCCAGCAGTGTTCAATATATGGAGCCTTACGCAATTCAATTGACTACTGCCATGACCGCTGATATTAATGGCTATAGCTGGGGATATGCTGATGCGCTATATGAGAATGGGATAAAAAACTTAATGTCATGCATTCATACCCATCATGGCTACCATCCTTTATTCAAAAAGCAGACCCCTTTCTATTGGCAGTCTCCAAAAGGAAACAAGCTTCTTATATGGAACGGAGAACATTTTCTGATAGGTAATGAGCTTTTCATTGCAGATGATGATGTTTATGAATGGGTGATGGACAATTTCTGGGAAACTAATTTTAAAGTAGATTTAGGCGGCTTCCATCAATATCGTTATTCTCTTCTATTAAATAATTCATTTAACGTATCTGAAGCCTTTCAATCAGCAAAGGCTGCTAGCTGTCCTGTTCTATGCTACTATTCTTACGTTTAGAAGCTAATTGAACCGAGTTAAAATACTCCATTATTACTTAAAGAAAAAGTAGACCGCCCCTACGCAAAGGATTGGCAGTCTACTGCTTCGGCTACATGTAATCCCGCATGGCGAAGTAGAGAATTACCGTGAGAAAAGTTACTTAGATCTCCTGCCTCACCTAATATGCCAGCTAGAGAAATTTCACTAATTCCTTTTATAGTAAGTAACTTCTGAGCGAATGGGATCTTATTTAATACTTCTGTCACTTGTTTTTCAACTCTTTCGAGTTGTACTACAGCTAAATCATATTCCTCCAATAGTTGCTCAAGGTGGAATTTATACGCATCAAGTGCTTGTCTTATTCCAACGGATTTCCTAGCTACTTGGAGGAGTAATATAGCCTTTTTTAATCCAGGCTGTCTCTTCATAATTGATTTCCAACCAGTAATAACGTCGTTAGGTTGCAGTGACTCTAATTCTACCGGGGATGGGAATAAACGGAGGGTTGCGATGGCCCCTTTAGCTTTAATATCTTTAAATACTTGTCGAAGTTCTGGAAATACAATATCAACCCAGCGATTTAATTGATTAATAGAACTAACGAGGCGTTTAACTACTACATCACGGTTGGACATAAGAACTCTAAGTTTTTCGAATGATTCTGATGTGTATCTAACCTCAGAGTAGTAACCGTTTTTCACCATGTCAGCGATAACTAGGGCATCCTTTTTATCGCTTTTTGATTGAGTATTATCACGGTTTTCTTTATTCCTTTTTACTAAATGAGGGTTTACTGTTACGACCTCAATATCTTGTTTAGATAGCCATTTTGAAAGATTGATCCAGTAATGACCAGTAGGTTCCATCCCTACTATAGCTTCGTCTAGGTTGTTTAATCTTTGTAGATTTTTAATCCATTTTAGTAAACTAGCAAATCCCTCTTCATTATTTTTAAATGTGAGTGGATCTCCAATCACTATTCCACGGAAATTAACAGCTCGAGCTACATGTAATTGTTGAGCAATATCCACACCAACAATAAGATGTTTAACGGTTGACCTTTTATTATGATGGGCAGTTTTATTTGTACATCGGAAAGATCTTTTGTGCAAAGTAACTTGGACTATAAGGTGTCCCTTCTTGTAACCACCATGATACGATGCCAAGTGTTGAGGAAGCAATTATCTCATTAGGCATCCGAAACGACCGCCATTTCGCTTTTCTATCTTCTGCCCAAAAAGTGATGATATCTAACAATAAATCGAACACTCTTTAGCGAAAATCCTTGTTCTGCAGCATAACATTGTAAAGCCCGCTATTTCGATAAAAATGATCAAGAAAAGAGATAAATCTGGCCCGGGGTGAGGGGGGCCTTTCCCAACTATTTTCACAAAATATTTATCGAAGCCATGGGAGTTACTCCAAATGAATTTGTTACAAAAACTAGGCTTGATAAAGCAAAGGATTTGCTGATAAGAACTGATACATCAGTTGCAGAAATAGCAGTTCAATGCGGCATTGAAAACACACCTTATTTTAGCTATGTGTTTAAGAAACAAATACATTTGACAACTGGAGAATTTAGAAATAAGTATAAATATTTATAAATTCTTCGAAGCTTAGGAATCTAGCAGGTAGTAACCAAAGGTAACTTAATTCTGAATAGTAAAAACTCGGGTAGCTATGAACTGCACCCGAATTGTTAGACACAACTAACAATTGGAGGTGCAGATTTTTCTATGGCTAAATTTACTGAAGAAGATAAGTTAGATGTTGGACAAGGCTTTTGAACAATTAAGGTTGGCGATTCCCCCATTCTTCACTCAGATATCAAGGCTGGCATTATCAGATGAAGCAGTATCAGTACTCATTAGAAAAACAAGGGATTACACAAAGTATGTCTCGTAAAGGCAATTGTTTAGATAATGCAGTAATGGAGATTTTTAAAGAAGAATTAGAAGATTACATCCACTATTACAACCACAAACGAATAAAGGCAAAACCAAAAGGCATGAGTCCGGTTGAATACCGAACTCATGCCCAGGAAGTTGCCTAAAAATTCGAGTCTAACTTTTTGGGTTCAGAACACTAACCCGAGTTTTTTAAAATTAATACATCCTTTGGTTCAATTTCTATTTCATTTTCTAAAATCTCTCCATTAAATAAATCAGTGTATGAGTTTTTTCCAAGTGATACCTTTTGTAAAATATTGCTGTGGTTTAATATAAATATATATTCATTATTTTCCTTCACTCTTCTAGTTATCTCTACCTCTGCATCAGTTTTAAATATAGGTTTAATATTCTTTTCTCCGCAATATTTTTCAATTAATACTTTTATTAAATTGTCCTCTGGTTCCGATGCCACATATATGGCCTTTCCACTTCCATAAGAATTCTCTGTTATTGCAGGTAAGCCTTTATAGTAATCTTCTGTGAAGGTTCCTAGTACAATTGCATTTTCATTGTGAACTACTTCACATATTAATTTACATTCAAAGGTTTTCTCATTTTCCTCCAGCTGCTTTTCTACCCTTATTCCATTCTTCATATCAGGATATAGTGCATCAACCTCTTCTACCCATATACCAAGCAGTTCCTTAAAGGCACCTGGATATCCACCAAGTCTTACAATATCATTTTCATCAACAATGCCACTAAAGAATGTTGTTATGAATGTACCGCCCCTACTTACAAATTTATTAATATTTTCTATAGAGGCATCACTAACCATATATAAAAGAGGAGCTATTACTATTTCATATTTTGATAAATCTGAGGTAGGTTCAACTATGTCTAACGGTATATTTAAATCATATAAGGCTTTATAATATTTCATTATTCTATCAATATATGTTAAATCTACACTAGGTCCACTTGAATATTCAACTCCCCACCAATTAGCCCAATCCATAATTATTGCTACCTTTGATTCAGTTCTAGAATCAATTATTTTATCCTGAAGGTATTGTAATTCCTTGCCTAATTTGCTTAGTTCTTTTCCAATCCGCGTATTTTCATGTCCAACATGAGGCACCATAGCAGCATGAAATTTTTCACAGGCTCCTAGAGATTGCCTCCATTGAAAAAACATTATTCCATCTGCACCGTGGGCTATACATTGATAGCTTAACAGCCTCATTACCCCTGGTCTTTTTTGAGCATTATAGGCTTGCCAATTTTGCTGACTAGGTGTTTGCTCCATTAATAAAAAGGGTTTTCCTTTTTTTAATCCTCTTATCACATCATGTCTAAAAGCAATTACACTTGGATGATCTTTATTTGACGGATAACTATCCCAAGAAGCAACATCACATTGTTCTCCCCACCTAAATAAGTCTAACTCATGGCTTATACTCCATATATTAGTAGTAATAGATGTTTCTTTATGATATTTTCTTATTTCCTGCACTTCTCCATTAAAGCATTCTAACAAACTATTTGACATGAACCTATTGTAATCTATAGCCATGGGCTGAAAATAAGTTCCATCTCTTCCTGCTAAAGCTCCTGGTAAAATCTCTGTTAAAGCAGATGGTACCTCAATTTCATCAAAGTCATATATTGTATGACCCCAAAAGCTTGTATACCAACATTTATTTAAATTTTCTAAAGTTATATATTTATTTTTTAACCATTGTATAAAAGCTTGTCTACAATTTTCACAGTAACAATAGGCACCATATTCATTGTTAACATGCCATAACACAATTGCTGGGTTATTTTTAAAATGTTCAGCCATTTTTCCAGCTATAGTACTTGACAATCTCTTATAGTTGGAACTATTTGGACAAAAGTTCACCCTTCCACCATGTTTACGTTTGCGACCATAAATATCCGTTCTTGTAATATCCGGATATTTTTTACTCATCCAAGCTGGCTGCGCTGCAGTTGGTGTAGCCATGTTTATGAAAATACCATTTTCATATAGAAGATTTACTATTTTATCTAACCATGAAAAATCAAATTCCTCTTCACTTGGCTGCAATTTAGCCCATGAAAATACAGGGAGAGTTACAACATTTACTCCATGAACCTTCATCTGTCTTATGTCTTCTCTCCAAACTTCTTCATCCCATTGATCCGGATTATAATCCGCACCATAAAAAAAGCCTTTAATTTTATCATTAATCATTGAAATATCGCTCCTTATAGCTCCATACAAATCCATTTTATTTCATAAGGTTTTAGTGAAAGCTTAACAGCACTATTTTTATCTCTGTAAACTTCTGTTTCCTGTACTTTATCTGAATTATTTATAATTGCCACATTGCCTGTTTGCAGGTATGCTGCACACTCAGTATTGCTGTTTGAAGTATACCAAGTGAACATTTCCTCCTCTTTAGCTGCTGCCCAATATAAAGCTCTTAATAAAATTCTTACGTTTTCTGGTGTATAAGGAAGTCCTGATATATACACTGCTCTACCCTTGCCAAATTCGTTCACAGCAAGATTTATATCTCCATTATCCATTGAAAGAATCTGTGTGCTATCGCTAACCCTATATACATACATCATTCCTTCGCCAAAATCTATCTTTGACTTTTGATCTTGTAATATAAAGTGAGTCTCCTCTTGAGCCTTATCATGTCTAGTATAACTTAATGTATAGCCCATTTCTCTATCCACACCTAGTATATCTGAGAGCTGGAAGTACTTACCTTGATGCTGATATGCAGTTGGTTCACCTATTCCAATAAATCCGCCTCCATTATGTACCCATTCTCTTAACTTACCTGTTACTTCATCATCTACCCAATACTTATCTCCTGACCATGCTGTGCCAGCATCACCAGCATTTATAATTACACCTATATCTTCCGGTATGCCCTTTTTCTTTATATCTTCAAAGCTCATAAATACCACATCAACTGGCATACCGCTTAAACATTCTATTACCCCTACATAAGAATATATTTTCTTATACCATAAAGCATGTGCCACCATATTAGTCTGCCAGCTTCTAAGCTTTCCCCAAGCATTTAACACAGCTACTTTAAATTTGGCAGTATAAGCTTTGGTTCCTTCCATCTTGTAATGAATTTCTCTAAACTCATTAGTGATTTCTTCTATCTTCTCTACAAACTCTGGAAACTTTAGCGCAAGACTCAAGTATCCACCATAACCCATTCTTTCCACTGGCTTTCTAAGTATTGCACGCCTTGCTTGTACCCAATTTTCTACTGCTTCCTTTGTTGGGTTTCCACCTTCATAAAAGGTATCTGGAAAGAAATATGGTAGAAATCTTCCTTCTGTATATTTTACGTGAGGAATATCGGAAATCAATCTTAAAGTAGCTCCGCTTCCCACAGAGCCTACCACTGAATCTAGTCCAATGTTTCCAAAATAATCTCCATAAGGTTCTGTTCCAATCCAGTTATCACCTAAAAACATCATTGCTTCTTTTCCATAGCTATGACATAAATCAACACATTTTTTAGCATTTTCAGCTACAAAGCCTTGAACAAAATCAATCCAATCTAAAAATTCCTTAGAAGGTACTCTAAAGGGGGAATTATAATATCCTTCATCAACGAAAGCTTCTGCTCTTAGCCTGTAGCCTTTTACCTTTTCAAATTCATCCATGGCCTTTGGACTTACACTAGCACTGTATCCAAACCAATCAACAAACTTTTCCTTTGCTTTGTCATTATAAGCTATTGTGAAGTGGTAAAAAAATGTAGTAAATCTAACAACATCTACACTGGGATTCTCTTTAAGCCAATTATCTAAATAGCTAAAGATATGCTCCCTGGTTTCTTCATGGATTGCATCATAAGGCATCTCTGGTGCTGTAGTCCAATTATTTGTTAGATGATTATACATTTGAGTTGTATCCCAAACTTGATATGCTAAAAAACTCACAGTATATCTATGCCACTTTTTAGCATTGTTGATTACAACCTTTTGAGTGTTGCAATCAAACTCCCAGTGGTTCACATCTAACAACTCGCCACTAGTTCTATCTATAACCTCCCAATATCTTTTAATATCATGGTCCTTATCTATTTCAAATTGTTTATTAAAGTATCCATCTAAAAGGTCTATTTCTAACACCTCGTTTGCAGCGGTATTATGATTAGACATTAAATACTGCATTTGAAGTTGATCTCTATGGGAATAGGCCCACTGTTGATCATTTCTAACAGTTAAATAGGTTGTGTATACCTTTACTGCCATATCCATTAATTCCTTTGATAGTATAGTACCATCACTATTTCTAATGGCATCTGCTCCCCATTTTTCTATAATTCGCTTAACCTCATTATCAATTCCTGTTTCCGCCGGTAAAGTAAATCTACCTTTTCTTAAATCTTCTATCACTGCCTTTTCCTCCTTTTACTCGGAACACTGGATTTTCACTACAACACACTATTCCTTCACAGCACCTGCTGCTATTCCACTAAAAATATATTTTTGGAATATAAAGTAGATTAATAGAGTTGGAATCATAACTATAACCGCTGCTGCACTTAGCATTGGAATAGAAGAAGTTCTAGGATCTTGTATACAATTTAAAAGTAAAGTACTTAAAGTTCTATGCTCCACTCCTGGCATATATAAAAATGGTATATACATGTCATTTAAAACATCAACAGCTTTAAGTATGCCTAAAGTAGCTGTTGCAGGAATCACCATAGGAAAAATTATTCGCCAGTAAATTGTAAAATATGATGCTCCATCCATCATGGCACTTTCATCTACTGAAACCGGTATCTGCTGTAAAAACTGATTATAAATGTATATTTGCATTAAATCTGCACCGGCATATATGAGTATAGGTGCTAAAAGAGTGTCATATACATGAATATTAGTCATTAATCCAAATCTTGATATTTCAGTAACAATACCTGGTATTATTAATCCAACTAGGAATATAGCAAAATATGCTTTTTTTAACTTGAAATCAAATCTAGTTAAACAATATGCAACCATAGTGCTAAGTATAGAATTTATAACAACTGCAGCTACAACCAATATCATGGAATTTTTAAATCCAATAAACACATTTGCACTTTTAAGAACCTCTTTATAATTTTCAAAATTAAGACTAGTAGGTGGTTTAAGTGCTGATTCTGAACCAATCTGAGGTAAGCTTTTAAATGATGCAAAAACTGTAATTAGTATTGGCAAAATTACTATAGCTGATATAAATATAAATAGTAGTATTTTTAGTACTCCTCCTCCACTGACAGATCTCCTTGTAATATTAACGGTGGTTTCCTTTTCTATTTCTAAGTTAGCTTCCATTTTCTCACCCCTTTAAGTTAAATAATTTTTTTTGAATAATGGAGAAAATTATTATTATTATCATCAATACAATTGCCATTGCACAGGCTAATCCAAAATTTTGATATTGAAAGGCTGTATTTATTGTTTGTAATGTAAAAGTTTCGCTAGCATGATTGGGACCACCGCTAGTCATAACATAAGGAATATCAAATATCTGCAAGGCTCCTCTCACGTTCAAAAATAATACTATTTCAACAACAGGCTTTATATTTGGTAATACAATGTGATAAAACTGTTTAAAGGTGCTTGCTCCATCAATAATAGATGCTTCAATCATGTCCGTTGGAAGGGATTGAAATGCCGCTAAAAAAAGTATTATATGGATACCAGAAAATTTCCATATAGAAACTCCAGTAAGAGAATAATTAACAATTTCCGGGTCGCTAAGCCATCCTATTTTATTCATATGAAAAAACTGCAGCATACTATTTAACACTCCATCTTGTGAGCTAAAAAGAAAGATAAACATACATGCAACTGCAACTGTGTTAATTATATAAGGTAAAAATGTAATNNGTCTAATAAAAATGCTAAAAATAATTCAATAGGTATAAAAAGCAAATGCCCCGCAAAATATACAGCATTATTTTTTAGCGATACCCATACCTCCGGTGAATCAAATATTATTTTCTTGAAATTTTTTAATCCTACAAAGGTTTTTGTAGGATTCAGTCCATCCCAGCTTGTAAAGCTTAATGCTACTAGATTTATTATTGGGTATATCATAAATAAACTTATTAAAATAGTGGGAATAAATAAGAATGTAACTAGCACTATGTTCTTCTGCATCTTTAACTCATTATTTTTAAACATAACCCGCCTCCTAGCCTGCTAATTAAAAGAAGAATAAAGCAGCTAAAGGCACCTTATTCTTCTTTTAATTAATTATTTTACTTTTTAGTTACCTCTTGCTTTTTTCCATTGTGCATTTAAATCATTCATTATAGAATCTAAACTAGTTTTGCCTGTCACCATCTGTTGACCTATGCCATTAACGTCAAATTTCATGGCATTCTTTACCTTGTTATACTTATCATCATAGAAAACAGTTACTGACTTAGCATCAACACCATCAAAGGCTTGAGCAAAGAATTGATCATTATAACTTACACCCTTCATTGTAGGCTTTATACTAAGAGTAGAAACAAGCTGAGTATAATAATCACCAAAGAACCATTCAAGGAATTCTTTTGCTTCCTTTTGATTTTTACTAGTTTTAGGAACTCCCCAGAAGAATTCAGTCATTGCAGTATTGTAGAATGGATCGCTAGTAGTATTCCTTGTTGGTAATAAGAAAACTCCTAAATTCTCATCCTTACCTCCATTTTGGTTATAATCACTCTTATACCAGGAGCCAGCTGCTAACATACCAGCTTTTCCCGCTACAAACATTGCTCTTTGCTGATCCCAACCATATCCTAATGGATCATCTCCAAAAACCTTAGCATCATATAATTTTTGAATCTTTGTATATGCATTGTAGAATGGCTGTCCTTTTGTAAAAGGATCATCCTTAGTAGCCATCTTGTTGTAGTATTGTCCATCTCCTGCTTCAAGCATTGGCATATATTCATTAAGTGGATAATTTACCCAAGAATCCTTTAAGCCCAATGCAAGTGGTGTATATTTCTTACCATCTTTTATTGTTTGACAAACCTTTATAAACTCATCCCAAGTCTTAGGTATTTCTAAATTGTATTCTTTGAAAATGTTCTTGTTGTAAAAAACAAATTCATTAAATACTGCTTCTGGTAACCCTATTACATTTCCTTTAATCATAGTTTCCTTAGCATATAAATTGTTTTCAGTTGCCTTTAAATCATTTAGAGGTACCATAATATCCCCATAAAGTGAAAGATTTGCTTGTCTAATTGGGAATACATCTGGCAGCTGATTTGCTGTGCTTCTTATCTTCATTGTATTATCATATTCAGTTTTTCCAACTTTTTCCACTTCTATAGTTACATTTGGATGCACCTTTTTATAAGCATCTGCTATCTTTTTAGTTTCTGTCATATACTTATACTCGTCGTCTCCCCAAAGAGCCATTTTTAGTGTTACCTTTTTATCGCTAGCTGTTGATGCGCTCTTTGTATTTGAGCACCCTACAGCAAAGGTGCTTAGTAGTGTTGCTGCTACTAAAGCTAAGCTTAAATTTTTTAATAATTTCTTTTTAATCACTTTTTTTCCCCCTTCACACTTTATAGTTATATTTTAATTATTTTTACATTATCATTGAATGATATATATTAATGTTTTTTTGATTTATATTATCCTCTTGATTTAAACTAGCATAATTGATTAAAGGTAAGCCCGAATTATAAAAATAAGCGCACCTTTCCTGTACGCATCACAAATAGCAGTATATTCTGATTTTTTCAATCGAATATACGGCTTACTTCATTTACTTGCTACATTCAATCTGAATCTTTTTTGACCATTGATTCGAAGGTAACGCCTTCCAACTTATCTTAGGCCAGAATAACCATCACAAACAATCGTTCCAGATTAGGGCAAAATAGCCCCCTAAGATTGAAAAAGACGACTCAAAATTCACAAATGTGAATTTTTAAGTCGTCTTTTTGAGTTGTACGATAAAGAGCCCCTTTAAAACCGGAGGTTTTTCAGTGCCCTTGCAAAAGTACAGGTGTTTTTATTACTAGGTTTAGATTTTAATATATCTTTTAAGTACCTTCTCAATAAAATAGGTGGAAACAAGCGCATAAAAGCTAACGAAAAATAATCCAAAGGAAAGCTTATATATGGTAAATAATATTAGTGCTATAAGGAGTGCTACAGAGGTAGTACTTATAACTATGTGTTTATAAGTTAATATAAGTG
>NZ_JBALOS010000045.1:0-9294 GCF_036962765.1 Neobacillus drentensis | reverse complement strand
GTATATATATACATAATTTTGTCGAGTTGAGTCATGAGCATGAAAGCGGTTAAAATAGGATACATAATGGGGTAGGAGGAATGGATATGAACAAGCTTTCGATTATTGGAATGCCGATGGATTTAGGTCAAATGAGACGTGGGGTTGATATGGGGCCGAGTGCGATTCGTTACGCTGGAATGGTGGAACGTCTAAAGCCGTTATTTGATGAGGTACATGATTTGGGAGATATTCCAATAGGAAGACCTGAAGTAGTCGTCGATAAAGAATCTAATTTACGTAATTTAGATTTAGTGGCTGAAAAGAGTGCGTTGCTTGCTGAAAAAGTAGATACAGCTGTGGAATCTGGTGCATTCCCGCTTGTACTTGGCGGTGATCATAGTATTGCCATTGGAACGTTAGCAGGTGTATCGAAACATTATAAAAATCTTGGAGTAATATGGTATGATGCACATGGTGATCTAAATACAGCCGAGACAAGCCCGTCAGGTAATATTCACGGTATGCCTCTAGCGGTTAGTATCGGGTTAGGACACAGCATGTTAACCGAAATTGGCGGGTATGGCCCAAAAGTGAAACCAGAAAATGTTGTCATTATTGGTGCAAGAGCGCTTGATGATGGAGAAAAGGATTTAATAAAAGAAATTGGTATCAAAGTTTATACCATGCATGAAATTGACCGAATGGGGATGGCCAAAGTAATGGAGGAAACCATTGCTTACCTTAAAGGTAAGACCGATGGTGTCCACTTATCTCTTGATTTAGATGGCTTAGATCCAAATGATGCTCCAGGCGTAGGGACACCAGTTATTGGCGGAATCAGCTACCGTGAAAGCCATCTTGCCATGGAGATGTTAGAAGAAGCAAAAATTATTACCTCAGCAGAATTCGTTGAAGTTAATCCGATTTTAGATGAGAAAAATAAAACAGCAAGAGTAGCTGTTGAGTTGATGGGATCATTATTCGGAGAAAAATTACTATAAAAAATGAAACAGCTGCACAAAATCTGTGCAGTTGTTTTTTTATTTTCTGCTTATTATTAAACCCTTTTAGTAAATTTTTGTTAATATTATAGATGTTGAGAAATTTTTTTCGTTATAAACGAAACTTTTCTGCTATCGATACGTATTATCGGTTAGCAGCAATGGAGCTGAGGTAACTTAATGGACGCAATTGTTAAAAAGAGAATAAAACAAGTCATCAAGGGTGATCAGGATGCCTTTGGTGAAATTGTTGAAATATATAAAAACAGCATTTACCAACTTTGTTTTCGCATGCTTGGAAATCGTCATGAAGCAGAGGATGTCGCACAGGAAGCTTTTATCCGTGCCTATGTTAATATCAAATCATTTAACCAAGATTTGAAATTTTCAACTTGGCTGTTTCGGATTGCAACCAATCTGTGTATTGACCGGATGCGAAAAAAGAAACCTGATTATTATTTAGACGCAGAAGTGGCAGGGACAGAGGGGTTAACGATGTATTCGCAGATCCCTTCAAATACTCCGCTGCCTGAGACTGAATTAGAAAGCTTAGAACTGCAGGAGACCGTCCAAAAGGAGATCTTAAAACTGCCTGACAAATATCGATCAGCGATCGTACTGAAATATATGGAAGAGTTGTCTTTAAATGAAATTAGTGAAATTCTTGATTTACCCCTTGGGACGGTTAAAACGAGAATTCACCGTGGTCGGGAAGCCTTAAGACAACAATTACGATATGTGTGATGAGAGGTGAAACTGTCAATGTGTCCAGAGCAAATCATCGAACTAATGCATGAGTATTTAGATGAAGAAATTACCCCCGAAAAAGAACGAACCCTGAGAGAGCACCTCCAAAGTTGTAAAGAATGTGAAGCAATATTTAATGAGTTAAAAAAGACGATTGCATTTGTAAAAAGCGTCTCTTATATGCAGGCTCCGGATGATTTTACCGCTAATGTATTGGCCCGCTTACCTAAAGAGAAGAGAAAGATATCGATGCAACGCTGGTTGAAAAACCATCCGATGCTTACTGCCGCTTCACTATTTTTGATATTAATGATGGGCAGTCTCCTTTCTACCTGGAATGAAGAGCGCGAGTTTTCAGTAACGAAGCAAAAAAACTTAGTGGTTCATAATAATACAGTAATTGTTCCTAAAGGTGAAACTGTCAAAGGAGATGTAATCGTCCGAAATGGCAAATTAAAGATTGAAGGCGAAATCCAAGGTGATGTAACAGTCATCAATGGTGAAAAATATTTAGCTTCTGCCGGTCATGTAACAGGGCAAATTGAAGAAGTAAATGAAGTATTCGATTGGATTTGGTATCATATTAAAAAGACCACAAAAGATGTTATTCAGATTTTTGACGAACAACCAGAAACTAAATAATAAACAAATCACTCTGACGGAGTGATTTGTTTTTTTAAGCAGTTACATATAATAGGTACAAGTGGTATTTATGTTATAATAAATAGATTGTATTTTATATGTGCTAAAGAAAATTACGGAGGAAAAACAATGCCGTTTGCTGATTTCGAATTATGGAAGTATTTAGCTAGTATTGTTGATATTGTCCTCGTATGGTATGTCATTTACAAGTTGATCAATGTGATTAAAGGAACGAAGGCCGTCCAATTATTAAAAGGTATTCTCGTTATTCTTTTAGTCAGAGTGGTCAGCGAGTTTCTAGGCTTCCAAACGTTAAGCTGGATGATGGAACAGGTGATAACATACGGATTTCTTGCGATTATAATCATTTTTCAGCCAGAACTTAGGAGAGCCCTTGAGCAATTGGGGAGAGGAAAGTTCTTTTCGAGAAGCAGTACTCTGGATGATGAAGATCCGGAAAAAACCGTTGAAGCGATTGTTAAGGCAACCGATTATATGGCAAAGCGCCGTATTGGGGCGTTAATCTCAATTGAACGAGAAACGGGAATGGGCGATTACATAGAAACAGGTATCCAGCTAAATTCAAATATATCTTCTGAATTGCTTATTAATATCTTTATCCCGAATACACCGCTTCATGATGGGGCTGTCATAATCCAAAAAAATAATGTTGCTGCTGCCGCATGCTATCTTCCTTTATCCGAAAGCCCGTTTATTTCGAAGGAGTTAGGAACGAGGCACAGGGCGGCATTAGGTATCAGCGAAGTTACCGATAGTATAACAGTCATTGTGTCGGAAGAGACAGGTAATATATCACTTACAAAGAATGGTGAACTTCACCGCGGAATCAATCTTGACGAATTAAAAGAATTACTTACGAGTGAATTGTTAATTAACATCAAACCGAAACAAACTTCTTCAGCTCGGTGGAACTGGAGGGGAAAAAACAATGGATAAAATGATGGATAATCCCTGGTTTATTAAAATTCTTGCCTTGCTTTTAGCTGTTCTTCTCTATTCTTCTGTACCGCATACAGGGAAGAAAATTACTGATGTGAATGTACCGGGAGAACAATCTACGGCCACGATTACAAACATTCCTGTAAATGTCTATTATGATACAGAGAATTTAGTTGTTTCAGGAATTCCAAACAAGGTTGAAATAACTTTAAAGGGACCACTAACGCATATCCAGTCTGCGAAGGCATTAAAAAACTTTGAAGTGTATGTAGATTTAACAAAAGCCACAGTTGGAAAGCAGAAAGTAAAGTTAAAAGTAAGAAATCTATCAGATAAATTAAAGGCAACAGTGAAGCCAAGCAGTGTAACAGTTTCTGTCCAAGAAAAAATCACCAAAGAATTTAGGGTAGAGGCTGAATTCAACAAGAATCAAATCGATGAGGGGTATTCTGCTGGAGAACCAACTGTCGGGCCAAATAAGGTAAAGATTACCGGTGCAAAAAGTGTCATCGACCGGATTTTCTATGTGAAAGCAACACTTGGGGGAAAAAATAATCTGAAAGAAACCTTTACAGAAAAAGCTGACATCCAGGTGCTTGATAAGGACTTAAATAAGTTAAATGTAAAAGTGGAACCTGAAACCGTAGAAATTACCATTCCGGTACGAAGCAACAGTAAGACTGTACCGATCAATATTGTACGCAATGGAACTGCCCCAGAGGGAGTGACCATCGAATCGATTGAAATCGATGAAACTGAAGCAACCATCTACGGAAGTGAGAGTGTTTTAAATAATACTGAAAAGGTCCGTGTCGAGGTTGATCTTAGTAAAATTACCGATAACACCACACTGACATTACCTGTTATTATTTCGAATGGGATTACAAAAGTGACTCCGCAAACGGTTAAAGCAAAGGTAGTGGTCAAAAAGCAAGAGGAAAAAAACGTTTCGGATGTCCCTGTACATATTAAAGGATTATCCGATGAGTATGAAGCAACCATTACTGATCCTGAGAATCAAATGATTGATTTGCTGGTTAATGGTCCCGCTTCTGCCGTTACGCGCGTTAAGCCTGAAGACTTTAATGTCTTTATCGATTTGTCTGACCTTGAAGAGGGGGATCATGAAGTAGACATTCATGTGGAAGGTCCTTCTGCTCTTAAATGGAAACCAACGAAATCATCAGCGAAAATTACGATCAATAAAAATAATGCATAAAATCCAGCAATACACATGTTGAAGGAGAGATTTTAAAAATGGGAAAATATTTCGGTACCGATGGGGTACGTGGAGTAGCAAATAGCGAATTAACACCGGAGCTGGCTTTTAAATTAGGCCGCTTTGGCGGTTATGTTTTAACAAAAGATAAGGATCGTCCCAAAGTCCTCATCGGACGTGATACCCGTGTATCTGGACATATGTTAGAAGGAGCCCTTGTAGCAGGGCTGCTATCTATTGGAGCAGAAGTTATGCGTTTGGGGGTTATTTCTACCCCAGGTGTTTCATTTTTAACAAAGGCCTTGGGAGCCCAAGCAGGAGTCATGATCTCTGCTTCGCATAATCCAGTGGCCGATAATGGAATTAAATTTTTTGGCCCCGATGGCTTTAAGCTTTCCGATGAGCAGGAGATAGAAATTGAGGAACTTATCGATTTACCTGAAGACCAACTGCCGCGTCCCGTTGGCTCTGACCTTGGTCAAGTAATGGATTACTTCGAAGGCGGTCAAAAGTACCTGCAATACTTGAAAAACTCGGTCGATGAAGAGTTTTCAGGAATCCATATTGCGTTAGATTGTGCGCACGGGGCAACGTCGTCGTTAGCCGCCCATTTATTTGCTGATTTGGATGCCGACCTCTCTACAATGGGAGCATCTCCTAATGGTTTAAATATTAATGCTGGTGTTGGTTCGACACACCCTGAAGCATTAGCAGCCCTAGTAAAAGAAAAAGGTGCGGATGTTGGACTTTCATTTGACGGTGATGGTGACCGCTTAATCGCGATCGATGAACATGGTAACATCGTGGATGGTGACCAAATCATGTACATCTGCGGTAAATATTTGAAAGAACAGGGCCGATTAAAGCACGGAACGATTGTATCAACAGTTATGAGTAATCTCGGCTTCTATAAAGCACTTGAGGCTCATGGAATCCATAGTGTGGCAACAGCTGTAGGTGATCGCTATGTGGTGGAAGAAATGAAGAAAAATGGTTTCAATCTTGGCGGAGAACAATCAGGTCATATTATTTTCTTAGATTATAACACCACTGGTGATGGGTTATTATCAGGGCTGCAATTAGTCAATATTATGAAGGTAACGGGGAAGCCGTTATCTGAACTAGCTGGTGAAATGAAGAAATTCCCGCAAAAACTTGTCAATGTGAGAGTCACTGATAAGCATCATGTAACCGATAATGCCAAAGTGAAAGTGGTTATTGAGCAAGTGGAAGCAGAAATGTCTGGAAACGGCAGAATCCTTGTCCGTCCCTCAGGAACAGAACCGCTTGTCCGTGTGATGGCAGAGGCACCGACAGAGGAATTATGTGAATCCTACGTTAACCGAATTGTCGCAGTGGTCAAAGAAGAAATGGAATTAAAGGAATAACACCCATTTATATATGCATAAGGGAACGGTATGCTTCCTTTATGCATATTTTATTATGTATGAATTATGGGAATTCCTAATTTTGGTTGACGGAATCCTGTAATCATAGTAGTATTAATTTGCTTTGTTCTCTTCAAGCAAATGACTGCATAATTTTTAATGAAAGGTGGGTAGGGGTTAGAGATAATATTTAAAAAAAGCGCCTGGACTAACCTAATGTGGTGGGTTAGTTGACGAGGAGGAGGAGTATCGAATGTTCGGCGGATACCTCCCGGTTGAGACGCACAACCGAAAATTTCTTCTTTAAAACACAGAGGCAACTTTGTGCACAAAGAGAAGAAAATGCGAATACTAACAGTAATGTTTCAACAGGTATAGACAGATACCTAATAAAACAGAGATAAGGGGGCAAGTAACAGCCTCCAAAGCATTCTTGTCCCCTATATCAGGGAGGAACAGAAAATGTGTGGAATCGTAGGATATATCGGAAATAATGATACGAAAGAAATTTTATTAAAAGGTTTAGAAAAACTTGAGTATAGAGGTTATGATTCAGCAGGTATAGCTGTAATGAATGATCACGGAGTTCATGTTTTTAAAGAAAAAGGACGTATTGCTGATTTACGCCAAATTGTGGATGAAAATGTATATGCCAATATCGGAATTGGTCATACTCGTTGGGCAACACATGGTGTGCCTAGCAAGGTAAATTCTCATCCTCATCAAAGTTCATCTGGCCGGTTTACACTAGTTCATAACGGAGTCATTGAGAATTATGACCTTTTAAAGCGAGAATATTTAGCAGATATCACATTTACCAGCGAAACAGATACAGAAGTTATTGTTCAGTTAGTTGAGTTATTTGTCAAAGAGGGATTAGACGTTTTAGAAGCATTCCGTAAAACGCTAACGCTTTTACATGGGTCATATGCACTTGCCTTATTAGATGCAGAAGACAATGAAACGATTTATGTTGCGAAAAACAAAAGCCCTCTTCTAGTTGGACTCGGAAATGACTTTAATGTTGTTGCCAGCGATGCGATGGCAATGATTCAAGTAACGAATCAGTATCTTGAATTAGTGGACAAAGAGATTGTTCTTGTTTCCAAAAAGGACGTGACCATTCAAAATCTTAACGGTGAAATCATCAGCCGTGAGCCATACACTGCGGAACTTGATGCTAGTGACATTGAAAAGGGTACGTACCCTCATTACATGTTAAAAGAGATCGATGAGCAGCCGCTTGTGATGCGTAAGATTATTCAAACGTACCAAAATGCGCAGGGTGAATTAACCATTGCTGAGGATATCATTAAAGCCGTGAATGAATCAGACCGGATCTACATTGTAGCGGCTGGAACTTCTTATCATGCCGGACTTGTTGGGAAGCAGTTCATTGAAAACATGGCTAAAATTCCTGTTGAAGTTCATATTGCAAGTGAATTTGTTTACAATATGCCGCTGTTAACGAAAAAGCCGTTGTTTATTTTCATTTCTCAAAGTGGTGAAACAGCCGACAGCCGTGCAGTGCTTGTTAAAGTAAAAGAAATGGGTTACCCATCGTTAACCATTACGAATGTTCCTGGTTCAACACTTTCTCGTGAAGCGGATTATACACTCTTACTTCATGCAGGTCCTGAAATTGCCGTTGCTTCTTCTAAGGCATATACTGCGCAACTAGCGGTGTTGGCTATTTTAGCTGAAGTAACAGCTAAGAGCCAAAACATCCATGTTGATTTGGATCTTATTCATGAACTAGGAATTATCGCAAATGCCATGGAAGTACTGTGCGACTCAAAAGAGTTAATTGAGCATATTTCTAGAGAATTTTTATCAGTAACACGGAATGCTTTCTTCATTGGCCGCGGTGTTGACTATTATGTTGGCTTAGAAGGTGCCTTGAAGCTGAAGGAAATTTCCTATATTCAAGCAGAGGGCTTTGCAGGTGGAGAATTAAAGCATGGAACGATTGCCTTAATCGAAGAGGGAACACCTGTTATCGCTCTTGCTACCCAAGAAAGTGTCAACTTAAGCATCCGTGGAAATGTGAAAGAGGTTGCTGCCCGTGGAGCAAGCACTTGTATCATTTCAATGAAGGGTTTAAATATGGATGAAGATAGCTTCGTCATCCCAGAAGTACATGAATTATTAACACCACTTATCTCTGTCATACCAATGCAATTAATTGCTTATTACGCTGCCTTGCACCGTGATTGCGACGTGGATAAACCACGTAACCTCGCGAAATCGGTAACCGTTGAGTAAGCGTAAATGGGTTGAAAAATAAAGTGTCTCCCTTCAATAAACCTTGACGACACACAAAAAAGTCTGACGATGGACAAAAAAGTGTGACGTTAGCGGGAAATAGACGGGAAGAACAATATGTATCTCGGCTTATAAAGAATCGAGTGTTAGGACCTAACGGTCCTTCACTTGGTTCTTTTTTTATTAATCAATCGATTGATTAGTTTAGGACAAATACTAATCAAACGTTTGATTGAAAACGGTGAAAGACCGTTATATCAAGGAATAGTAAGGAGCGGGAGAGGAATGGGGAGAAAATAGGGTAAGTTGCCATCCCTTAAGACACATTTTGTTGTTGGTATTTTTGCAAGAAACTATCTCATCAATGGTCAGTCAAATCGATAAGTCATCGTATAAATCCTTTGGGGACGTACCTTGGATTTGCCTAAATAAGGCTGCAAAACATTTCCAAAAATGTTCTAACTTCATGTGTCATTACCAGGGATTATAAAACAGGTCTGCCTGTTGGAACATTCACTTGTTCATGTGGAGTTGTCTTTTCTAGAAAAGGGCCAGATAAAACAAATGAGGATAGATATAAAATTGGACGGATTAAAGAACGTGGTGACCAATTACCGTTTCTGTATCAGAGACATGTAGTTTCTAGCTGTATATGAAATGAATAGGTAACATCGAATTTAATAGAATTGTATATCTTTTTGCTCTTTTGCTATTACTTTAGTGGAAAGTACCGAATGAATAGGTGAGATTATTGAGCCTGCTGAAAAAGCCAAAGAAATTGCTTCATTAATTTCCATAAGACCCCCGTTTTCTAATTTTGATAGACTTTTCAGAACACTAGTAATCAACTGTTCCTTTCCTAAAATTTTGAATTTCCCATACTAATCATGCCTCTTTTTTTAGAGTAATAGTATCAGTATGTCCAAGATTTAGAGATTCATTGCAAGTATTTATAAGCTGCTTCAGTTCGAGTTCTTGACTGCACCTTGAGCAACCACCCTATGTAGTTATATTTCCCCAAGATGTACAAACTGTATCACGGGGGGAGAACCCTTGTAAAGTATTGTTTTTTAATATTCAGATAATAAAT
>NZ_JBALOS010000044.1:0-34601 GCF_036962765.1 Neobacillus drentensis | reverse complement strand
CTTGTGGCATTTGACCATAGGCTGGGTTCATAACAGGCAATTGCGGCATAAAGGATGATGATTCATCATCAAAGTGTGGCGCAACAAACGATGTACCTGCCACTGATGGTGCTGCCCCTGGAGTACCTGCATACCCACTAGGCATTACAGGCGGCATTGGTATTCCCGCACCTTGCACTTGCGGGTAAGGCATGAATGGCTGCATAGGCATCGGGAACCCGCCAAATGGTGGACAGAATCCAGGTCCTGGCATAATTGGTGTAACAGGTACACAATAATCCTGTTGCGGGGCTACCGCTTCTGGTGCTTGCATTACTGGTGGCGGTGCTGGAACGAAAGGTGTCTCTTTGATTGGCGCTTCTTTAATTGGTATTTCTTTGATTGGCATTTCTTTTATTGGTTTTTCTTTGATTGGCACTTCTTTGATTGGCATTTCTTTCTTCGGTACTTCTTTAATCTCAGGAAGGATATTGGCAGGTTTAGGCGGTAGTTGTGGCTGTACCATCATATTTTGCATGTTCATCATGTAATAATTATTAATATCTATTTCTGGGACGATTTGTAGAGGCATTTTTGGAGTATAAGGTGCTTTTGGTGCTTCTTTGATTATTGGAGCTTCTTTTATTGGGGCCTCCTTAATTGGTACTTCCTTGATTGGTGCTGCTTTAATCGGTGCTTCCTTTATCGGTGCTTTGGTTATGGGTTTCTCTTTGACTAACGGTTGCTCAGCAAGCGGCTTTTCCTTCTTAACTCCTAAGTTGATTGTAGTACCCTGTTTAGTTCCCATTGGGGCTTCTTTTTTTATTGTTCCACCTGAAGTTGGGACCTTTACTTTCATACCGGGCATAATCATATCAGGGTTGCTGAGCTGTGAATTCATCTTTTTCAGCTCTTCAAAATTCACGCCGTACTTCTTGGCAATCTTCCAAAGAGTATCCCCTTTCTGTACGATATGGATCTTCACTCTGATTTCCCCTCCTATGGCATAAGTCCATATAGTCTATGTGAAAATGGGCAAAGTGCTATCCTTCTTCACAAAAACTTATGCTTTTTTTAAAAAGAATATGAATCCCCCCTGAAGAATTCATTAAATATAAAAAGATGCAATTCAGATAAATTGCATCTTTTCAACGATAATTATGAATTTTTTAACATCCGCTGAAGAGCCAATTTTGCATTTTCAGCCATTTCAGGACTTACTTTAATCATATTATTTGTCTCCTCAAGTGTATCGAGGCTCCAGACTAAATGCGGCAGGTCTATCCTGTTCATCGTTAGACATGGACACATATGCGGATTTAACGAGATGATTTTTTTATCAGGATGATTTTGAATCAAGCGATTGACAAGATTCATTTCTGTCCCGATGGCCCAAGCCGTGCCAGGCTCAGCATTTTCAATCGCTTTAATAATATAACTGGTTGAACCTGCCATATCGGCTAATTCCACCACTTCGCGGCGGCATTCCGGATGAACGATGATTTTCATTTTCGGATATTTATAGCGTGTATCAATCACATTTTGAACCGTGAAATTTTCATGAACCGAGCAATGCCCTTTCCAGAGGATGACTTTAATTTGTGAAGGATCACCTTCGAATTCGAGTTCATTTGTTATCGGGTTCCATATAGCCATTTCGTCTAAGCCAACACCTAGTTCAAAGGCTGTATTTCTGCCTAAATGCTGATCGGGTAAGAATAAAATTCGTTCTTTCATCTCAAATGCCCACTTAACCATCGTCTCTGCATTGGAAGAGGTTACTGTTGCCCCTCCATGTGCACCAACAAACGATTTAATGGCTGCGGTTGAATTAACATAGGTTAATGGAAGAATTGTATCTCCAAAACGTTCCTGAAGCTTTTCCCATGCTCTTTCGGTTTGCGGAAGATCGGCCATATCAGCCATCGAACAGCCTGCGCGCAAATCAGGCAAGATGACCTTTTGATGATCATTCGTTAAAATATCGGCTGTCTCTGCCATAAAATGAACACCACAGAAAACAATAAATTCTGCTTCTGTATTTTCAGCTGATAATTGTGCAAGTTGTAAAGAATCACCTGTTGCATCAGCAAATTGAACGACCTCGTCTTTTTGGTAATGATGACAAGGAATATACAGACGAGAACCAAGTTCCTTCTTCACTTCAATTACCCGGTTTTCGAGTTCCTCTCTCGACATTTGTTTGTATTTTTCAGGGATCATCCTATTTTTTTGTAACGACGCCAAGATATTCATATTACTCATCTCCTTTATTCCATTGCACTTTTACACTGATATCGAGTGCTTTATACGAATGAGTTAAGTACCCGAGGGAAATATAATCTACACCCGTTTCGCGATAATCAGCAATATTAGCCAATTGGATTCCGCCTGAGGCCTCCGTGATAATCGTCGAGGGAACCATTTTAATTAGTTCTTTAATTTCAGCAGGAGTACGATTATCGAACATAATAATATCTGACCCTGCATTTACCGCTTCTATGACCTGTGCTTCGGATTCAACTTCCACTTCAACCTTTACCATGTGGCCAGCCTTTTTTCGCACAGCTTCCACTGCCTTGGAAATGGAACCCGCAAATGAAATATGGTTATCTTTTATCATGACTCCATCATATAAACCATAGCGGTGATTATATCCGCCTCCACAGCGAACAGCATACTTTTCAAGCATGCGAAGTCCAGGTGTAGTTTTTCGCGTATCACAAATTTTTGTATGGCCGCTATCAAGCATATCCACCGTATTTCGGGTTAGAGTGGCAATCCCGCTCATCCGTTGAACAAGATTTAGAATAACTCTCTCCCCTTTTAATAAATCAGCTATTTTCCCAGAAACTATGGCTAAGCGGTCACCATAGTTAATTGCTTGGCCATCCTTCACAAAAACACGCGTCGAAATCTCGTTATTCAGCAACTGGAACCCAGTTTTAATAATTTCTTCTCCACAAAAAATCCCTTCATCTTTTGCAAGAAAAACAATTTCTCCTTTTGTTTCTTCCGAAAAAATTAAATCGGTGGTGATATCTTGTTCGCCGATATCTTCGATAAAAAACTTCTCAAGTTGCGAGCGCAGTTTCAATATGTTCATTGGACTTCTCCACTCCCCATTTATAATTTTGAATAATTGATTTCCTTAACCAATGGTGATCATCTTCTTTTGGGAAATCACTTCGAAAATGACCGCCCCTGCTTTCTGTCCGTTTCATTGCAGCATCTGTAATGAGCTTAGCAATGGTCAGCATAAACACCTTTGTTAGGTCATGAGTTGAACATGTATCTAAATCGATGTTTTCAGCCAAATATTGATTTATCCAAACTTGCTGCTTTTTCAAATTCACTTCATTTCGAACAATCCCAACTCGTTCCATCATGAAATCCTTAATTTGTTGGACATCCGGTAATTGAACTACTCCTGCTCCCTCATTATGTGAATGAAGGTAATATTGGTTCGCTTCTACTTCTTGAGGCTCTTTCCATGTTTCATTTATCCACTTCGATAAATGTTCCCCTTGAAATAATCCTTCTAATAAGGAATTACTTGCTAAACGATTGGCACCGTGAAGTCCTGTGCAGGAGGCTTCACCGATCGCATATAACCCGTCAATGGAAGTACGTCCAATTAAATCGGTTTTAATTCCACCCATTAAAAAATGACTTCCAGGAGCAACAGGAATTTTTCCCTCCGCTATTTGGATATCATTTTCCTCACATATCAATGTGATTGAAGGAAATCTTTTACTAAAGTTATCAATGGTACTTATATCTAAATAAACCTGTTTTCCTTTTTTTAGGTATTCATAGATTCTTTGTGAAACTACATGCCTCGGTCCGAGATCTTTTAAGGGGTGTACTCCCTCCATGATGCGAGTCCCGTCATCTGTAACGAGAATAGCCCCTTCTCCCCTGACTGCTTCAGAAATTAATCCTTTGGTTTCACCGTTTATATATAAAAGTGTTGGATGAAATTGATTAAATTCCATATCGACGATGTCCGCACCGGCTAAATAAGCCATCGCAATACCATCCCCGCTGACAGATTGTGCATTGGATGTATACGTATATAACTGACCACAACCCCCGGTTGCGATAATTACATGCCTGCCAAAAAAGCTCTGAATCGATCCATTGGTTGTTTTCGCTTTAACGCCGATACATCGATTTTGTTTGGCATTTAGAAGTAATTCATAAGCGAAGGCATTTTCTTCGACAGTTATATTTGGCCTTTCTTTAAGTACACTAATCAAATACTCCATGACATTCTTACCAGTTGCATCACCGCCGCCATGAACGATTCGTTTCTCACTGTGTGCCCCTTCCATCCCAAGAAACAATTCACCCTTTTGATTTTTATCAAAGATATCACCTTGAACTGCCAAATTCTTGATCAGTTCGGGTGCCGCCGAAATGACTTCTTGAACAACATCATGATTGTTGTGAAATCTTCCCGCTTCAAGCGTATCAACAATATGTTTAGATGGGTGGTCGTTTACACCCAGTGCTGCCGCAATTCCTCCTTGAGCAAGATAAGAATTGGCCGTCCTTAATTTTTCTTTTGTGAGTATCCTCACATTCACATCGTTAGTTAACTGAACAGCCAGCTGTAAAGCCGCTATTCCACTTCCAATGATTAATACATCATTATTTGTCATGTATTGACCCTCCTGACATAACAGGTGTCTTGACATATATATTTACATAGAATTAAACTAAAAACAAGTATTTTTATAGAAAAGTAGAAATGCCATATGATAGAACTTGACTGTTACTAAGTTTAGGTTGATTCCATATCCTAAAAAATAAGAATGGGAGAACAATCATGAAATATTTTGATTTTGCAGCGACTACTCCACTAGACCAAGATGCAGCAGAGGTATATTTGAAAGTTGCAACAGAATACTTTGGTAACGCAAGCAGTCTCCACGATTTCGGCGGTCAATCAGCTGCTTTACTTGAGAATTGCCGCGAAGAATTGGCCAATCTTTTAGGAATTGATAAAAAAGGACTGTTCTTTACAAGTGGTGGTACTGAGGGGAATTTTTTAGCCATAGAAGCTTTGTTATCCACGCCCAAAAAAGAGGGAAAACATATTATTGCAGGAATCGCGGAGCATTCATCCATCCATGGAATCCTTACTCGACTACAGGAATCCGGATATGAAATCACACTGCTTCCGTTTAACTCAAAAGGCCTAATTGATCAAGAACAGCTCATCCATTCAATTAAACAAGAAACGATTCTACTAGCACTTCAGCATGTGAACTCTGAAATCGGCACCATCCAGCCAATCGATGAAATCGCAAGGATTTGCAGAGCTAATGATATCCATCTTCACAGTGATTTTGTTCAATCTTTTGGAAAAATCGATGTTAAAAGGATTGCACCACTTGTCAGCAGTTTTTCTTTTTCAGGTCATAAAATATATGGCCCAAAAGGGATTGGGGGAGTATACGTTGATCCTCATCTAAAATGGGAGCCTTTTTTTCCAGGAAGCACTCATGAAAGTGGATTTCGTCCAGGCACCTTAAATGTTCCAGCCATTGCTGCGATGACAGTCGCCGCACAAAAAATAACCGGAAAATTGCAAGAAGATACAACTAAATATCATTTGTTGCGGAGAACTTTTATTGATACGCTTGAGCCGATTATAGAAAGAGTGGAAATATTTCAAGCTGACGATGGCTCGCAGCTCGCTCATATTATGGGGCTTCGGATTTCTGGAATGGAGGGCCAATGGATGATGTTAGAATGCAATCGGCTTGGCTTTGCCATTTCAACAGGAAGTGCCTGTCAAATTGGCATGCAATCCCCTGCAAAAGTGACCCAGGCATTAGGGTTAACCGCTGCCGAAGCAAAAGAATTTATCCGTATTTCGTTTGGCCAGTCCACTTCCTTGGAAGATGTCATGAAGCTTGGGGAAAGTATCGTTCAAATCGTTCATGCATTCAAGGCTGCCGTTATATAAAAAAAATAAACTGTGCTAAAATAGTAAAACAGCAATAACAATAGGGGGAATTTTATGGTAGAGCAAAAAAAAATATTGGGAGAGGAAAGGAGGTCTTTTATTTTACAACTGCTAAAAGACAGTCCTGTCCCGTTGACAGGAAGTGAACTTGCCAATCGAACCAATGTTAGCAGACAGGTGATTGTCGGGGATGTCACCCTTCTGAAAGCAAAGAATGAACCAATTATTGCCACGAGCCAAGGTTATATTTATTTAAAGCAAAATACCAGCAATTATTCTTTTGAAAGAACGATTGCATGCAGGCATTCACCTGATGACACCGAAAAAGAACTGAATTTGCTCGTTGACCATGGGGTATTAGTGAAGGATGTCAAAATTGAACATCCCGTGTACGGTAAATTAACGACTCAGATCATGGTTTCAAACCGCCAGGAAGTAAAGCAATTCTTACAAAGGTTAAAAACAACCAATGCCAGCCTATTATCAGAATTAACTGGAGGTGCTCATATACATACAATAGCTGCCTCCAGTGAACAGGCTCTCGAAAAAGCGGAATTAGCACTATTGGCAGAAGGAATACTAATAAATTCTTGATATGCAACAGCGAAAGTAGTGGATTTAATAATCTACTGCTTTTTTTGTACTCCATTGGGCCTTTATGGACATTACTTGGTAAAAAAAGTAAAGTCCATTAAAACAAAAAAAGCTTCCTATCATAAGGATAGGACAGCTTCCATGTTTATTAATTATATATTTCATTTTTAACGGAAAGTGATGGATAGGAACCGAGGATTCGGACACCACAGCCTAATGCCTCGATTTCCGCGATTGCTCCTGGAATTAACACCTCATCCATTTTCATTTCAAGATCAATAATGAAAAAGTAATTGCCAATTCCTGTTTTCATCGGTCTTGATTCAATCTTAGATAAGTTTAATTTTCTCCAGGCAAATGCAGATAGCACCTGATGAAGAGCCCCTGCTTGATCGGATGGAAGGGTAACCATCAGCGTTGTTTTATAATGAGTTGAACCGCTGATGGACTGAAAATCAAGGTCTTTCTCGGAAAGAACAACAAAGCGGGTATGATTATAATCAAAATCGTGGACATCCCTTTTCACAATCGATAACCCATACTCCTGTGCAGCAAGCTCATTGGCAATCGCAGCAATTTTCAAGTCAGGGTTTTCCATTACCATCATTGCGGCGGCGGCAGTGGAAGAAACACTTTCAAATGGAACACCTTTAAAATGGTTATGTAAAAATTTATGGCATTGGGCAATGGCATGGGAGTGGCTATACACTCTGCTGACATCCTGCCAATTTTCCTTATTATTTGGATGAACCATTAAATGCTGCTTGATTGGTAAAGTGATTTCCCCAATAATTGGTATTTGGACAACTTGTGTTAAATAATCAAGTGTAATATTTACTGAGCCTTCCAATGCATTTTCGATTGGAACGACAGCTAGTTCTACTTCTTTATCTACAATAGCATCCATACTTGCAGGAATTGTTTGATAGGGCTCAAGTTCAAATCCTTGAAAAACTTTTTTCACGGCTAATTCTGTGAATGTAGCTTTTGGTCCTAAGTACCCAACTTTCACTGTTTCCCCACTCCTTACTTTTTAAAAAATACTGTTAACCTTACAATGTTGATTTCCGCTCCAGGCGCTCAGCGCCGCGCGGGCGGTCCGGGAGCCTCCTCGGCGCTGCGCCTTTCTGCGGGGTCTCCCTTGACCCGCTTTACCCCAGTAGTCTCGCACCTTATGCTCCAATCAACGTATTGGCAAAATTATCACTAAATTTAACATAAAAAGAAAGCTGAGAGCCAGTGGTAGTTATTTCTACACACCTGTTCCCAGCACTTCTACCTTTTCTACAAATTCGAGTTTTCTTAGTTCTTTTAGCAACTCTTCAATTTCCATGGTAATGTTTGAAGTGTTTAATGAGAGTGTCACATTTGCCCTGCTTTGCAACGGAATCGTTTGGTGAAGGGTAACCACATTACAGCCTGAGTTTGCAACAACACTGAGCAATTTAGACAGCGTTCCTGAGCGATCTTCCAAATGAAAGAAAAGCGAGACAATCTTTTCCTTCTTAATGGTAGAAAAAGGAAATACTGTATCTCTGTATTTATAAAAGGCACTTCGGCTTAAATCTGCTTTTTGGACAGCATCCGCAACGGATTCGGCCTTACCTCTTTCCAGCATTTCTTTCACATCAAGTGTCTTTTTCATCGCTTCTGGCAAAACATCTTCACGCACTAAGTAAAATTTTTTATCCATTTTATCACTCTACCTTACTTTCTTCAGGACAGGGACCCTTTTTACTCAATAAACTCAAATTCAAACTCTAATAATTTCACAATATCCCCGTCTTTTGCTCCTCTTTGTCTTAACGCATCATCCACACCTAGACCACGAAGTTGACGTGCAAAACGGCGAACGGATTCTTCTCTAGAAAAGTCTGTCATTTTAAAGAGTTTATCTGTTTTTTCACCAGAGACGACAAATGTTCCATTCGGTTCTCTTGTAATTTTAAATGCTTCTGGTTCTGCCTCGTGCTTATAAAGAACACGATGCACACCTGTTGTTTCTTCTTCCTCATGCTCAAGCGGAAATTCAGGTGTTTCCTCAATCTTATCGGCAACAGCATACAATAGTTCACGCAGCCCTTTTCTTGTTACCGCAGAAATCGGGAAGATCGGATAATCCTCTTCAAGCTGCTCTTTAAACTTTTTCAAATTTTCCTCTGCTTCAGGCATATCCATTTTATTGGCGACAATGATTTGCGGACGCTCCGTTAAACGTAAATTATATTCACTTAATTCACGATTAATGGTCTGGTAGTCCTCATATGGGTCTCTGCCTTCCATCGCAGCCATATCAATGACATGGACAATAACCCTTGTCCGTTCAATATGCCGTAAGAATTGATGACCAAGGCCTACCCCTTCACTTGCCCCTTCAATCAATCCCGGAAGGTCTGCCATAACAAAGCTTCTGCCATCTTCTGTTTCTACCATCCCAAGATTCGGAACAATGGTTGTAAAATGGTATTCAGCGATTTTTGGCCTTGCCGAAGAAACAACTGATAATAGCGTCGATTTCCCAACACTTGGAAATCCAACTAGACCGACATCAGCAAGCAGCTTTAATTCAAGGATTACTTCACGTTCTTGACCTGGTTCTCCATTTTCAGAGAGCTCTGGTGCTGGATTTGCTGGTGTAGCAAATCGTGAATTTCCGCGCCCGCCACGGCCGCCTCTTGCAATAATTGCTTGTTGTCCATTTTCGACTAAATCAGCAATAACTTCATTCGTATTGGCATCAATTACCACTGTCCCAGGCGGTACCTTAACAATCATATCCTTTGCACCGGCACCGTGCTGGTTTTTGGACATGCCATGCTCGCCACGCGGTGCTTTAAAATGACGCTGATAACGGAAATCCATTAACGTACGTAATCCTTCATTTACTTCAAATACCACATTGGCACCTTTGCCGCCGTCCCCGCCAGCTGGACCGCCTTTTGGTATATATTTTTCCTTACGGAACGCGACCATACCATTACCGCCGTCTCCGCCTTTTACATAAATCTTCGTTTGATCAACAAACATCTTATTCCTCCAGTCTGCATTTCGAATCAACAAATGTCACGAAAAGTGCCTTAACTTTCCTATTTTTTTTGATAAGGTATATAAACTTCTAATGCAAGTTCGTTTTCTGAGAAGTCCTTGACCACTATATCGAGTAGACAATTGGGTTCTGCAAGGAATTCTTCTATTACTTCATTTTTTATTATTATCCCGCTAAAATCAAAAAAGAAACGAAGCCCCTTTGATTGCTGGTCAATTGTTATGGATAAATGATTTTCTTGGAAGAGTTCAATAGCCTTGTTTAAACAATTAAAAAAAAGACCCGTCCACTCTGTTAACATTTCCTCATTAATTTGGAAGGATTTCGTATCTTGAAACACTTCATATTCCAGTTTAAAGGATGGATTCTCCCAATTTGATTTTAACAGCAAAGAGGCAAACATAGGCATTTTCAAATTGGAAAGCTTTGACTCGTGCTGTGCTTCTATAATAATTTCATCGATGACCGCTCTAGCCCTATCGATTCGATTTAAATCTAAGTTCCCCTTTATTAATTGAAGCCTATTTAACCAATCATGTCGAGAATGACGCAGCACCTCAACAATATCCCATTCTTTCTCCATAGGTACACTCCCACATTAGGTGTCTCAACACCATTTTGCTGATAGTATATCAAAAAATTAACTATGAGTAAGCTTATTTTTGTGATGAAAGATTATTTGAGGCAAAAAAGAAGCATCTACGAAGCGTTTTCCCGAAGTATATTATGGAAGGAAAAATTCGTTAGCAAAAAGAAAACTCTAACCAAACAGGTTAGAGTTTTCGCTAGTTCCTTAAGCTTCTTGAGCTACTGGATAAACGCTCACTTTTTTGCGATCACGACCGAAACGTTCAAATTTCACAACGCCGTCAACTTTTGCAAAAAGTGTATCGTCGCCTCCACGGCCAACGTTTTCACCTGGGTAAATCTTTGTACCGCGTTGACGGTAAAGGATTGAACCACCAGTTACGAATTGACCATCTGCACGCTTAGCGCCAAGACGCTTTGCGATAGAGTCACGTCCGTTTTTTGTAGAACCTACACCCTTTTTAGATGCAAACAACTGAAGATCTAATTTTAATAACATTTATTCCACCTCCTGCTTTTTGAAGGTAATCTTTATGTGCTTTCCGTATTCTTCTTCAATCGTACGCAATGAAACAGTCATACCTTCTAGAAGAAGTTGTACTTTCTCATGAATGTCTCCCGGAAGATTTTCTGGTACAACACAGCGGAGAAAGCCGCTTTCATGCTCAATCTCGGGCGTAACACCTGTTAAAGCGTGCACAGCATTGATTGATCCAATGGATACTGAAGATACGCCTGCACAGACGATATCCTTGCCTCGATTGGCGAAAAATGCATGACCACTTATTTCGAATGATTGAATAAATCCGGACTCAGTACGATTAATCGTAATTTGAATCATCTATAAGTCAACACCTTACGCGTTGATTTTTTCGATGACTACTTTAGTGTAAGGTTGACGATGACCTTGCTTCTTACGGTTGTTTTTCTTCGCCTTGTACTTGAAAACAATGATTTTCTTTTGACGGCCTTGTTTTTCAACTTTAGCTGTAACTGTAGCACCTGCAACAACAGGAGAACCTACTTTTACATTTTCACCGCCAACGAAAAGAACCTTGTCAAAAGTAACTGTTTCACCAGCCTCAACATCTAATTTTTCAATGTAGATAGCTTGGCCTTCTTCGACTTTCAATTGCTTACCGCCAGTTTCGATAATTGCGTACATGAACTGCACCTCCTTATAAACTCAGACTCGCCATAGACAGGCGCTTTAAGCAAAAGCTTAAGACTTAGTACCTGTTCTGTGCGGTTGTAGCACGGGTGCTACAAACATAACATTAAAATCCTAACATATTCTAGGCAAAAGTGTCAATAGAATTTTAGAAAGATCATGTTTCAATCCAATCCCTTATGGGCAATCTCGTTTACATCGCCGAACTGCTTTAAAACATAGTAATGGCGGTTAGACGGTTGAATCGAAAAATAGAACTTTAAATGTAAGAGTTCTTCTAATGCTTCTCGATGGGCTTCATTAGGTCCTAGAAATTGCTCTTTCACCTCAGCAGTCGTTTCGACCAAGACGGCTTCAAATTCGGAATAGTGATGCTCCAGCAGTTCACGCTCAAGCCTAAAGCCGACCGTTTCTGGACTCAGAATCCGCCCCGTCCCATCACAAACAGGACACTTCACCTCGAGTGCCTCTGAAAGAGTAACCTTCGTTTTCTTGCGTGTCAATTGAAGAATCCCTAGCGGGGTAAAGCCTATCATCTTAGTTCTTTTTTGATCTTTAGTTAACTCCGTTTCCATCAGAGTCAGAATGGCTTGCTTGTCCTTTTCGCGTCTCATATCAATGAAATCAATGAGGACTATTCCGCCGATATCGCGCAGACCCAGCTGCCTGACTATTTCCTTCGCAGCCAACAGATTCGTTTTTAACACCGTTTCCTGATAATCTGACTTCCCGGAAAATTTCCCCGTGTTCACATCAATTATCGTTAACGCTTCGGTTTCGTCAAAAATTAGATAGGCGCCGTAATCAAGCCAGACAATGCGCTTGAGGGCTTTATCAATTTCATGCTCCACATTATGTACAGAAAAGATATTTTCTTTCCCATTGTAATAAATAGATTTAACCCGGTCATTTTGCTCCTCGGCTAGCTTTTTTACTGATAAGTCATCGACGATAACTTCTCCGTCAGTCATTCTAGCCACTTTGTCCAGGATCAATTCGATGAAAGTATCTTTTTGAAAAATAATTCCCGGCTTTTTAAGGGACGCAGTTTTCAGGATGAGCTGTTGATACTGCTCGCGCAGTGTCTCTAGTTCCGTTTGGGTTTCTTCTTCCGTACTAGATAGAGAAGAGGTCCGGAATATGATTCCTTCTTCATCTGTCTTTAAACGACTGCCGATTCGACGAAGGGCGGCTTGTTGTTTATCATCCGCAATTTTTTTTGAAACGGCTACATATCGACCCTTTGGCATGTAAATCAAATTAGGACCCGCGATTTCAATAATCCCTGTTACTCTGGCACCTTTCGTACCGGTTGCATCCTTGTCGACCTGAATGAGCATTTTTTCACCCTGATGGACGAACGAGCTAACGTTTTTTTCTTTTTCAGCCGATAAGAGATAGGAAGGAAGGACATCCCGGTGTAAATAAGCATTTTTCTCCTCGCCTATATCAATGAACACTGCATTCATCCCAGGCAATACTTTCGTCACAGTCCCAAAATAAATATTACCGACCAGCGATCGATGTTCTGGCCGGTCAAATAGGATCGTTTCAACACGGTTGTCTTTCAAATAAGCAAATCGCTTTTCACGTGAATTGTAATTAATAATTAATCTTTCCAAACAAGCGACCTCACTTTTTTCTACTGTCTAGCTTCAGCTCCCAGCAACTAGTGTACTTCGCACTTCTCCCTACGATAAGTCAACATCGAATCGCTCCGCTCTCCGTGTTTCCTTTATCTCAGTCGAAGCGCTCCAGTCCATACGTTGCTAAACGGTCGCTTCCGCTTTTCTTTTTATTATACTCTTTTTTAGTATGAAAAAAGAAGGTCGCTTATTTTGTCGGTTAAGCGTTTTTCGGTAAAATAGGCATGTAGAAGTTCATTTTCGTCTAGCATCCCTTTTTCCTTGCCATCTGCTTCAACGATGATTGGATGTTTGCAGCCGCGTTGAAACTTTTCTAAGACGTGGATCAGTAACTCCTCTTCATTGGCCTCAATCGGTTTCAAGGTTTGAAGACTTGATTTCTTCCCGTAATACCGCTCTAGTAAAAACCTCATAAAGATAAAGCGCCGCTGCTTCCATTCATGATAAAGCGAGAAATAAAGGAAGGCGATGATGATCCAGACATTGATATGGGTTGGGGCAGCTATCACGATAATCAGTGAAAAGATTGATAAGCTAATCAATGAAAGGATGAGCGTTAGTCGATGCGCAGTTGGAAAGGAACGTTTTAGTGAAAGCAGCAAGAATAGCAGTTTCCCCCCATCAAGCGGCCAAACTGGAAAAAGATTGAATATAAAAATCATCAGATTATAGCTCAAAAAAAGCTGAAACAGCTCCCCAGACATCAGGTTGAAACTAACTAACCCATAGGCTAGGGCCACCATCCACACATGCTGGAGCGGCCCTGCAAGGATAACTATGGTCTCTTCTTTTAACGGTCGATTGCCATGCTCATCCATCTCGGCCACCCCGCCAAACGGCAGCAGGGTGATTTTTTTGACACGCCATGAAAAAAAAGAAGCCGCAGCAGCATGCCCCAGTTCATGGACGAAAATGATTCCCAGCAGTAAGCAAACCTCTAGGAAATGAGCTGTGGCAACTGAAAGTGCAATAATAATCCATAACAAAGGATGAATAGTAATCAGTCGCAGTAAATTTATGGCTCTATTCAAAGCGAATCACCTGAATTGGATCGATAAATGCATCATCTTTTTTAATGGCAAAATAATACTTGCCTTTGGATTTATCATCACTTGTAGAGTCAGAAACAGTGCCAACCACTGTTCGTTTTTCAACATACTCATATAATTTAACCTTAATTTCGTCTAAATTACCGTACCATGTTTCCGTTTTATCGGCATGTTGAATGACGACCGTTTTCCCAAGACCGTCTTTAACACCTGCAAACATAACGAAACCATCATTAATCGTTTGTACGGGCGCTCCTTTTCCGGTTTCTATCATAATGCCCTGCCCGTTTTTCTCAAAGTTTTCAAGGATTTTTCCCATCGCTGGGACGGAAAACTCGGTTTCAGCAACCTCTTTTTTCCCGACTTCATCTTTATCAGAAAAGGGCAGCAGGGCCAAAGGTTTTCCAAACTTGCTTTCGTACCAGTTTGATACTGTTGCAAACTTGAAATCCTTGTCCATTGTTTTCGTAACCACATCTCTTGCCGGATCAAAAGCAGCGGAATGGTTCCTAAATAATATGGCCACCACTAAAAATAAGAGGACAGAGGACAATATCTTGAAAAAGAAAACTTCCTTCTTAAATAATGGATGCCCGTCATCGCCATTACTACCCTCTGAAGTAGTAAACTGGTCAAAGCCGTATTTTTCATCGTCACTAGGCCAGGTAATCTGGCTGTCGGGACTTTTTACACTTGTGCCTTTTTCATTTTTTCGCTTGGCGATTCGTCGCCGAATTTCTTCCGGTGTAGACCGCGCCATTTCCATCCACCCTTTTCACACTAATTTGTACAAGTCTATGATGGGGGATTGAAGAGTATGTCTTTAAAATAAAACAACCTGTCCTCAAGTGCGTGGACAGGCTGTTAAAGGGCGATGTATTTTTTTATCTAACACCGAAGAATTTTTTAATTTTCGTAAACATACCCTTTTCTGCATTTTCGAGTGACTGCAGCGGAATAGATTCACCTAGAATTCTTCTCGCAATATTTCGGTAAGCAATGGATGCTTTATTATTAGGATTAAGGGCAATCGGTTCACCATGGTTAGAAGCTTTAATAACTTCATCATCATCAGCAACAATACCTATGAGTTCAATGGAAAGATGTTGAGTAACCTCATCAATCTCCAGCATATCCCCATTCTTCACCATATGATTTCGAATCCGGTTGATGACTAATTTAGGCGCCTCCATATTCGGTTGTTTTTCCAATAGACCAATGATGCGGTCGGCATCTCGAACGGCGGAGGCCTCTGGTGTTGTCACAACGATCGCCTTGTCTGCTCCGGCGATGGCGTTTTGGAATCCCTGTTCAATACCCGCAGGGCAATCAATAATGATATAATCGTAATCTTGTTTTAATTCTATGATCAGTTCTTTCATCTGCTCTGGCTTCACAGCTGATTTGTCAACGGTTTGCGCCGCAGGCAATAAGTATAATAACCCATCAAAACGCTTATCCTTAACAAGGGCTTGATGGATTTTGCATCTTTTTTCGACGACATCAACAAGGTCATAAATAATTCTGTTTTCAAGTCCCATAACGACATCCAAGTTACGAAGACCGATGTCAGTATCTACTAAACATACTTTTTTTCCTTGAAGGGCTAATGATGTGCCGATATTAGCAGAAGTTGTTGTTTTTCCTACTCCACCCTTACCGGATGTAATTACGATTGCTTCTCCCACTTTAATGTCCCCCTTCTAATCTCGTTAAATTAGGTCTTAATTGGATTAAAACTTGTAATCTATCAACAATGATTTGACGGTTATCATCGATGTATGCGCATTCCATTTCCCGCTTCTCATTGCTTTGCAGACTGTCTGGACCCCTATTTAAACAATCACTAATACGAAGCTGAGATGATTTCATACTAGATGCAGCAATGACCGCTTCATCATTGCCATAACAGCCAGCATGAGCCACACCCTTTAAGGTTCCCATAATGAATATGTTACCTCCAGCCATTACCGTTCCACCTGGGTTGACATCGCCAATTAACAGGAGGTCACCAGGTACCTCGAGGACTTGTCCGGAACGAATAATTCTAGAAACGGTCATGACCTCTGTTTCGGCCATTAACTGCTCAGCTTCATCTTTTGTGATTACATTAGATTCAATATCATCAACTTCAAAATTTTTCTTTTGGCGAATTAAGTTTTTTAATTCTTCCCGCTGAGACTCTGTTAAATAGCGGTTACCGATTTCCACTTTAACAGAGGTTAAATGACGCTCATCCTGTGTCCTGGAGTTTGCTGAAAGTTTATGATCAAGTTCCCTTTTGAGTTCTTCGTAGGAACAGCTATCATCAAGATGAAGGACAAGACCTTCCTTCGTTCCTTTTATTGTAACATTTTGCCGTTTTTTCATGGAGAATTTTTCACCTCATAATAAGAAAGCAATTTCGAAACAAGCCCATTTTGGATGTTTCAAGAGGGATTGGAAATCCCTCTTGCTTATTCCGAATCAAAAGTCATACTTATCCTTATAAATTTCGACACGATGCGTCCATTCTCCTCTTTTTTCAAAAAAATCATTCAGCCCTTAATGCTTCCGAATGTTTTTCAAAAAGCCACTTTAATGGATAGGCAGCAATGAGCGTCACCACTGCATTTAAGATAATGGTAGGGTAAAAACGCAAGTTCAAAAAGCCGATAAAATCAAGGTCTGTTACATGGATTAAATAATTCATTTCATAAACACCAATCTCCAATAGCGAGACCCCTAGAAGGGCAGCCAAAAAGGCCGTAATTAAATTGGATTGCAAAACCTGCAATAGTTTATAAATGAGATACGAGATAAATGGATAAAGGAATAAGTAAATGCCGATAATTTCGACATACACAATATCAAATAAAAGTCCAAAAATGGCTGCATAAATAATCCCATGTTTTTTTCCGACAAAAATCGTTAAAAACAAAATGGCAATAAAAAGAAAGTGTGGAACGAAAATTCGCTCAAACCCAAACACCTTCTCTGGTAAATACTCCACAAAAAGGCTTTCTATAATAAAAAGTAACAGAAATAAAAGAGGAAGAAGGACTTTTCTCACAAATCCTCCCCCTTCCCATCTGATGTTTCCATATTAACTGGCTGTGTCATTAATCTTTTTATAACAATGACATTTTCAATATCATAAAAGTTCGCACCAGGTTGTACTAAGGCCGTTTGATTTAACCCATACTGATCCGGGGTAACCTCAACCACTTTTCCAATCATCAGCCCTTTTGGAAAAATACCACCTAGGCCCGAAGTAATCACTTTTTGCCCTTTTTCAATTTTTTCACCGGATGGAATGGCTTTAACTAATAATAGTTTTCGCTTGTCATCAAATCCCTGTACAAATCCATAAACATCCTTCTTGCCTTGAATAACAGCAGAAATACGATTTTTTGGATCCATTGCACTTAACAATTGCACGGTTGAACTAAATTGTGTTACATTTTTTACTTTTCCAATCAAACCGGTAGCTGTAACAACAGCCATATTTTTTTCAATGCCGTTTAGTTTGCCTTTGTCGATAATAATCATTTCATGCCAACGATCAGGGTTTCTGCCAATTACGGTAGCTGGTAATGGTTTGAAGTCTCTCAGGGTTCTTTTTTCACCGAGAATGTCACGTAATTCTACATTGTCTTGTTTAAGCTCTTGCACTTGCGCCTCAAGATTAACAAGATTTTCGACCCGCGATTTTAATTCCTTATTCTCATCGTATGTATTTTGTAAATCCTGGAGATTTTCAAAAAAGCCTGTCACAAAATGAGTAGGCTTTGAAACCAGGGATTGAACCCAGCCGGTGGTATCTTTTAGAAATTGCTCCGGCCAAGATAGTTTGCTTCTCTCCCTTAAAGAAAACCCAATCAATGCCACGAGAACAATGATGCTGACAAGCAAAATAATCAGACGTTTATTCAGAAAGAACTGTGGCATGATTATACACCTCTATTTTTCTAGATAAAAATTATAGTTTTTTAAACTTAGCCTGTGCTTATTGTTTGGCACCAACTAAGATTATCGAGAATCTCTTGCTTTATTTTTGAATAAATGAATATGATCCAGTGCTTTTCCTGTCCCAATTGCCACGCAATCAAGCGGGTTTTCAGCAATCAGCACGGGCATTTTGGTTTCTTCACTAATAACCCTGTCCAAATTGCGAAGGAGCGCACCTCCACCAGTTAGAACAATCCCGCGATCCATAATATCAGCAGCAAGTTCTGGTGGTGTTTTTTCCAATGTATTCTTGACTGCTTCTACAATGGCGGAAACCGTATCTCTTAATGCTCCGGCAATTTCTTTGGCAGTAATTTCAATTGTCTTTGGCAGACCTGTTAATAAATCCCTGCCGCGAATTTCCATATTGTCAATGCCATCAGGGTTCCCAGCCGAACCTATTTCCACTTTAATGGCTTCCGCTGTACGGTCCCCAATCATCAAGTTATAGTTTTTTCTAATATAAGTAATAATCGAATCGTCCATTTCATCGCCGGCTACGCGGATAGAAATGCTTGTAACGATTCCACCTAAAGAAATGATGGCCACTTCGGTGGTTCCCCCGCCAATATCAACCACCATGCTGCCCGTAGGCTCCCACACAGGCAAATTGGCTCCTATCGCTGCAGCGAAAGGCTCTTCAATCGTATATGCATCCTTTGCCCCTGCTTGTCTGGTCGCATCGATGACAGCTCGTTCCTCAACGGCCGTTATCCCAGATGGAACACAAACCATGACATAAGGATTACCTGAAAATACATTTTTAGTTTTCTGTGCTTGACGAATATGGTATTTCATCATGGCTGCTGTTGTTTCAAAATCAGCGATAACTCCATCCTTCATCGGTCTTAGCGCGACAATATTCCCCGGTGTCCGCCCAATCATATTTTTCGCGTCGTTACCAACCGCGACAATGTTTTTTGTATCAGTTTGCATCGCCACCACCGATGGCTCACGCAGAACAATTCCTTTTCCTTTTACATATACAAGGGTATTGGCAGTTCCTAAATCAATCCCAAGATCTCTAGCTCTAATTCCAAACATAATTTTGTATCTCCCTTTCTGAACCGTAATGCAAAAACTCCAATAAATAGGTAATTACTTTAATATCATGTCTTTTTTCTCAATATTTATCTAGTTACATCTTAAGTAGTCCTAAAAAACCATAACCATTATTATAACTCAACGTTAAATAAAATCATAGTTTATAAATAACCTTTTTCCTTAAGACTCACAAACTTATTTTCCCCGATGATCAAATGATCGAGTAAATCGATGCCAATGATCTTTCCGCATTCAACCAGCCGCTTGGTGACTTCAATGTCCTCGCGGCTTGGAGCGGGGTCTCCGCTGGGATGATTATGTGCGGCAATAATAGAAGCAGCTGACCGCTTTAAAGCCTCGCGGAACACCTCCCTAGGGTGGACAATCGAGGCGTTTAAGCTGCCAATAAAAATGGTTTGTTTATGAATGACTTGGTTCTTTGTGTTTAGGTACATACAAACAAAATGCTCTTGTGATAAAAAGCGCATATCATTCATGACATACTTTGCTCCGTCTTCCGGTGAGCGGATCACATAACGGTCCTTATAATCCAGGTTGGCAATTCTTCTACCAATTTCGACAGCAGCGAGGATTTGAATGGCCTTGGCTGAACCAATCCCTTTTATCTCGGTCATTTCTTCTAAGGTAGCAGCTTTTAAAAGTCGTAACCCTTCAAAGTGGGTCAATAGTCGATTCGATAATTGCAAAACCGATTCATCTTTTGTCCCTGTTCGCAGCAAAATGGCGATCAGTTCATGATTCGATAAGCTTTGTGGTCCATGTTGAATAAACCGTTCTCTGGGCCTTTCATCTTGAGGGAAATCACGGATCATTAATGTATTGGTGGACACTTTTTTTCCTCCCTTATTAAGGGAGTTAAGGAACAAAAAAGTTTAATACGGCAACTGGTAGCCTGCCTTTTTCAATTCTCTTACCGTTCGTGAAACAGGCAGTCCGACAACCGCAAAATAGTCTCCATTTATTTTTTTGACAAGCATACTTCCGAGCTGTTGAATGCCATATGCACCTGCTTTATCAAGCGGTTCACCACTTTTTACATACGCCCGTATTGAGTCGTCCGTTAACTCCCAAAACCAAACTTCTGTTCTTTCATAAAACTTAGTCGTACCTGTTGGAGACACAATCGAAACTCCTGTAAATACTTCATGCTGACGACCTGACAAGCTTTTTAACATGGCAAAAGCTTCTGCTTCATCTGCGGGCTTTCCTAAGATTTGATTATTCGCAACAACAATTGTGTCCGAGCCGATCACAAAGGCGTCCTGGTTTTCTTTAAAAACAGCTTGTGCCTTACGTTCGGCTAACTCCATCACAACTTCTTTAGGAGAGAGAGCTGGGTCAAAACTTTCATCAACTTCACTACTTGAGATCGCGAATGTTAAACGGAGAGTTTCTAGAAGTTCTTTTCGCCGTGGAGAAGAAGAGGCTAAAATGAGGTTCTGCATTTGATCACCTTACCTTTGGTACGTATTAGGGAGATACAATTCAATCGTATCAGAAATTGTAGTAGCAAACAATTTTTATATCATTAAATTTTGATGGAATTTGTAAAATTATGCAAAATATTTCTGGTTTTGGTAAATAAAAAAAGCCTATCAAATATTTGATAGGCCATATTTCCCGGAAAATATCGATAGTTGTCGATATTCATTACTTAGAAAAATAGAGCGACAGGAAGGTTAGCAAATGCTGTTGTGCGTCAGTTAGATTTTTTTCGTCTTTTGACTCTTGATACGACTTTACTTTATCGTTTGCACTTACTAATTCTGCTTTTAGATCTTTTATCTTTGTGTTTTTTACACTAGTTTTTAACGGCACTTCAATTTCTGAAAGAACTTTACTAGCATCCTCGGACAGCTCCTTGGTGACGAGCGCATTTGAAGTGGTAAGAGATAGCGTTTCATAAATGGCAGGTACTGCTTTTAAAAAGGACTTTTCTTTATCAGTGCTAGTAGAAAACTTCTTTTCCTCTAATAACAATGGCTTCGCAAATACATCTTCAATTCCATCTTCTTTATATTGAGCCCCTAATGCTTTAGCTTCTTCAATCGAATCGGCCACCCCTAGAAATAAATAATACTTTCCATCCATTTCCACTGATTGAGATGGCACGCTTTTCGGAGTTAGATTAGCAGCTGTTTCTTCGGCACCAGCTTCTGATGAAAATACCCCGCCTTGAATGATATACGTAGTTAGCTGAGGTATGGCAACAGTTGACGTATTCTTTCCCTCCGTCGTTTTCGTCTCGGTACTGACAGGCTTGTCCGTGACTACTGTCGGTTCCGTAGTTACCGTCTTGTTAGATGGAGGTGTTAACACCAATTTAAGCATAACCACACCGATTGTCGATCCAATCAAGATGGCGAATACTGCTGAAATTAAGATGGATCCTAACGGCCTTCCTGTTTTCTTTTTTGTATTAGTAGAAAAGGTTGTTACTTTGGGAAATGTTGTTTTTTTGTTAGTTTGACTTGGGATAATTTTAAACTCCTCGATGTCTTGATCAGAGGATTCAGGGATAATCCAGTCAAAACTTTCGTCTACCGATTCTTGTGCAGCCGCAGTCTCACTAAACACATCCGATTCTGAATGCTCCGTATTTATTTTTATCACTTTAGGAATAGGGTCGATGTTTGCTTCAACCTCTTTTTTTGGAGGAACTTCCTGATGGGGCGTGTTTTCTCCATTCAATTTAATCTTAATTGTATTGCCTTTGTTAGGCTTGTCCACGAAACCGTACTCCTCTCTCTTCCAAAGGGTCATTGGGTTCATCCTATCATAAAGACAAAAAAAAATAACAAGACTTTTGTCGTCTTGTTACCGTAGTCTTTCGCCAAATTATTTACAAGTTTGGTATGGTGGTAATTATGGCTGTGATTGTGCAGTTGCTGGGAACTGGCTTAGAGGATTGTCCTTGTTTGCTGGTTCAGGAGCATCAATTTCTGGTAATTCGTCTTCCAGATCTTCTAAGCCCGGCATGTAAAAAGCTGAAGCCGTTAGACTGTAGCTTATTGACTGTTCTGTTTGCGACAAACTAGTTATTTCCTCTCCACCAGAATAAGTGATTGCTTCAACAACAACAATCCTTTGTAACGATTCGAGTGTTTCAATAAACTTTTCTAAATCCTCGTATGTCGGTGATTCGACACTAAGCTGCACACTTAGTTTTTTTAAACCTTCTGGTACAGTGGGGGCTTTTTGCTTATTTTCTATGCTTGAATTTGCATCATTGGGATCAGTTGATGTTTGGGCAGCATTTGTATTTTCTGTATTCATTTGATTACTAGTTGAGGAAGCATCCGTATCTTTACTAAAGCTCATTGCAGAAATTTTACTATTAGAAACGTTTTCCGCTTTTTCTAAATCTAAAATAAACTGTTCCTGAAGCGGCCGGACTGGAACTTTATTCTGAAGCACGCTCGTATCTACAGTAGATGGCTCAGCAGTGTTAGCGTTTTTTTGACTAACAATATCTAATAGCTTTTGTTCATTCTCTAATGATTTTTCCTTAATTCCTAAATCTGTTTTCAACGGTGTTAATATAAAAAACTGAGCATAGGCAAGGAGTACTACTAATATTAGAGTGATGGTTCCAACTATAAGTTTGTTTTTTTTTGAGAAATGAAGCTTCATGAACCCTTCACTCCTCCCTCATATTGCTTGCTCTCTTTTAAAACTTTCTTAATGGCCTCTTTATCAAATTTAATTTCAAATTGGCCCGTATAACGGGGGAGAATATTATTCACAGTAATGTCTGAAGATTCCGTTGTGTTATTTTCAATATTTTGATTTATCGCGGTATTGGTTGTATTAGTATTGGCACTGGTATTCTGATTAGAAGTTGAATCAGTAACAGTGTTATTCTGATTATTGATAGATGAATTAATATCTGTATTCTTTTGATCCGTAGGACTTGTAGTCGGACTCGTTGTATTTTCTTGGCTATTTAAAGCTACTTCATTATTAGTAGCATTGGTTTCGGTTTTAGACTGTTTTGCGGATAATGAAGTCAGACTTGCTTCTTCAACCCATTTAGAGTGGTTGAGGCTGTCTAGGAAGTATGCAGCTTCTCTTGCGTTATCAAATTGAACATACAGTGATACTGCCCCTGTTTCTGTGTAACCAAAGGATAGAATAAAGCCACGCTCAGGCAATAGAGAAGTTAGGTGCTGCATGACAGGTACCGTTTGAACAGAATAATCGTTAGCCCATTGTATAGCAGTTTTTAACTGGTTAACAGAACCTGCTGAAGCGACTATTTTACTATTTTGATTTTCTTTTTCTACAATTTTTTGAGTCACCGAAATTTGTCGGTCTAATGAAGCTATTTCATCTTTTATCGTTTGGGTTTTCCAGAAATAAAACCCACCAATTAGCAGTAACATTACAAGTAAACTGGATAATGTAATGATGAAACTATATCTTTTCGGTTCCTTTTGGGGAAGCAAGTTAATATCTACTAACATTATTTCACCTCTTTTAAAGCAAGACCTAAAGATAGTAAAAAGTTAGCCGGCATGCTTCCTGTTTTTCCATGCAATTTATCATCTAGTGATAATAAATCAACTGGAACTTCAAATCTTTCTTTCATTTCATTCACAATTGCTTGAAGCATTGGATGGTCACCAGTGAGTAAAAATCTGGATACATCCTGTTTTTCACTGCTAAGTGAATATCTATAAAAATCAAGTATTTTAAGCAATTCCTTAAAAATATCTTCAAACTGAATGACCATTTCATCTGTATCGCCTATAAATTGTAATTCCAACATGTCTACGCTGCCACGTTTAATGTCCCACTGATCGAGATTAAAGGGTAATGAGAATGGGCGCATAATAACAGGGACACTATCTTCAAAAATGCATAAATTAACATGTGTTAAATCAATCTGTACGATGATAAGTTTTTCATTTTGATTTGCTAGACCAAGTCCATGAAATAGACGGTATAGTGCAAGTGGAGAAATATCCGCTGCGATTGGGTTTAATTTCAAACTGGTAAATAATTCGGCATATTCCATTACATGCTGTTCTGGTGCCGCGAAAAGTAGAAGGTCCTTGGTCTTTCCATTATTCGAGAGTGAAAAAAAGTCAAAAAATGGTTCCTCAAAGGGTAAGTGGATACTAGACCCTAGTTCCAAATACAAATAGCCCTTCATTTCATCATCCTGGATTTCTGCTGGAACCGTTACTTTTCGGATGATAACTAACTGATCTGGAACGATAAAGCAGACCGAACGTCGCTGAATTTTCCAATCATCAATACATTCCTCTAAGATATTCGCTAAGGAATCAATATCAATAATTTTCCCATTACTAATAATTCCTGGTGGAAGCAGGCGTTCTCCCCATTTTTGTGCTCCTGGGGGATTCGTTTGTTTTAATTCAAGAAAACGAATCGAATGGTCATTGATCACCAGGTTGATTATTCGGTTTTTGGATGTGAAGAGGGAAAAAGCCATATAAAAAACCCCTTTATTTAAATCCGTTATTTAGGTAACGTAAGTAAAAGTCAATGATTTCCGTTCCCCAATAATAGGCGGTTATAGTACCTGCGGCAATAAACGGTCCAAATGGAATTGGTTGACGTCTTTTGACGATTTTAAGAAGTAACGATAATCCACCAATTACTGCACCGTATAATGTTGATAGAAAGAAAGATAAGAGGACAAGCTTAAACCCCAGGACTAAGCCAAGCAGTGCATAAAGTTTTACATCCCCGCCTCCCATTCCACCCTTACTGACAACAGCAATGAGTAAAAGAAGACTGAAACCTGTTACAGCACCAAGAATACTGTCCCACCATGGGCTAAGCGGCCAAAATATACGCTCCAATAAAAAAATCCCTGCAAACCAAATCAGAATTTTATCAGGGATGAGCATATAATGAATATCAGAAACAATGATAATCATAAACATCGAAATTAGTGAAAGTGCGACTAATAATTCACCAGACCATCCGATAACTAGTGGTGCTGTTGCAAACATAATCCCTGTAAGTAGTTCAAAAGTCGGATAGATAGGAGAAATCCGCGACTGACAGCCGCGGCATTTCCCCCCTTGAATTATATAAGAAACCACAGGGATGAGTTCAAATGCTTTTAATTGATGTCCGCATGTTGGACAAGTAGATCTCGGTTTGATTATTGATTGTTTTATTGGGACTCGAAGTCCGATTACGTTATAGAAGGAACCAAGGATAGTACCGTATAAAAAAAGTATAAAAAGTATCATAATTATTACGGAAGAGTAATATCCGTTCTACCTAAAGCAGCAGCATCTTTAGTAGAATCAGTATAACTAGTTGCAGTCATATTAGCAGCTACAGTTGGTTTCAATGTTACTTTGTATGAAATTTTAGTACCTCCGGAAGTTTCTTTACTTATACTCACTTTAGAAGTAGCAGTGTCATAAGAGCCTGATTTACTCGGATCCTTCATATCTTCTACATATCCTTTTGAGATTAAATCAGAAAGAAGAATATCTGTAGCTGTTGTAGTAATATCTAATTTTTGATCAGCAATATACAGTCTTGCTGATTGTGCAATTTGACGAGCATTTGCAATGTGGGCATCTTTTTTAGAATTGTCTAACAACCCCAAAATTGATGGTACTGCAATGGCAGCAAGAATTCCTAATATTACAATAACTGCTAGCAATTCGATTAAGGTAAATCCTTTTTGATCTTTTAACTTGTTCTTTAACATTTGAAGCATTATTTCATCTCCCTTATGGTTCTATTAACCTAGTAATAATTACTCTTGTAGTATACATTAATGGACTAAGAAAATAAAAGAGGATTATTTGGATTTTTGTCGTTTCAAATCACTTTTTTATTATTTTGTCAATTATTGATTTGATTGTTGAAACTGGTCGAACATGGTGAACATAGGCACCATGATTGCAGCAACAATTGTCCCAACCAAGCCAGCCAAAAGAACAATCATAATTGGCTCAATTAACGCTTTCAAGCGATCGGTGACTGTTTCTACTTCTTTCTCATAAAATTCCGCAATTTTTGAAAGCATCGCATCAAGTGCACCAGTTTCTTCACCAATCACAATCATTTGAGTGACCAAAGGAGGAAAGGCCCAATGACTTTTCATAGGTTCTGTCATGGATCTTCCTTTTTCAAGTGAATCACGGGATTCTCGAATCACTTTGGCTATAACTTCATTCTCTACGACTCTTTCAACGATCGACATTGCTTGAAGTATCGGGACAGAACTAGAGAATAAAGAACTTAGTGTCCTCATCATCCGTGCAAGTGCAGCTTTTTGTAACATGTTACCAAAGATAGGCATCCTTAGAAGGAAGTAGTCAACATAATATTTCGTTTTAATATTTTTTTTAAGAGTGATTATTGCAAATGCAAATGAAAAAATAATTAATGCTACCAGCCACCAAAACGATTGCATAAAATCACTTGATGCTAAAACGAATCTAGTAATTGCCGGTAATTGTCCACCTAAATCAGCAAACATAGTTATAAAAGTTGGTACAACAGCGACTAACAAAAAGATAACTACTACGATAGCAATTATCCCAACTACTACGGGATAGGCAAGAGCAGAAACAATTTTTTGCCTTGTGTAGTGCTGCTTTTCGAAATGGTCGGCTAATCGCTCGAGCGTCTCATCTAAATTACCGCTGACTTCCCCTGCTCGAACCATATTAATGTACATCGGAGTAAAGATTTTCTTATGCTTTGAGACAGCATCAGAGAGAGGATTTCCTTCTCGTAATTCCTGTTCAACGTCTAACAAAGCTTTCTTAAGTGCTTTACTTTCAGTTTGCACTGCAAGAATTGCTGTTGCTTCGACAACTGTTACTCCTGCCCTGATTAACGTCGAAAATTGTCTTAAATAAATAACAAAATGCTGTAGTTTAACTGGATTTCCTAATGATATATCCTTAGTCATTAGTGTCTCAGGGACTTCAGTCATCTCAATGACTCTGATTCCCTCTTCTTTCAGTTTGAGCATTGCTTCCCGCCTGGATCCAGCATTGACGGTGCCGTGCCGTTTGCCTTTTCGGTCCCGACCCTCATATTTATATCTAGCCATTCATCATCATCTTTTCATGCAAGTACTGTGTGGCTGATTCTTTTTGAATCAGATTTCGATCTAATAGGTCTCGAATGCTCATTTCAAGTGTATGCATTCCTTGGGCACGGGAAGTTTGCATCGTACTCTGAATTTGATGAACCTTCTCATTCCTTATTAAATTGGCTATCGCGGCATTGTTAACCATAATTTCGGTTGCAGCTTTTCTTCCTTTTTTATCTGGTGTAGGAAATAATCGCTGGGAAATGACTCCCACTAGGACCGACGCTAACTGAACACGAATTTGTGGATGTTGTGCTGATGGGAACACATCAATAATCCGGTTAATGGTTGTCGGGGCACTTGAAGTATGCAGTGTTCCTAACACAAGATGTCCTGTTTCAGCAGCAGTTATGGCTATCGACATCGTCTCTAGATCCCGCATTTCACCGACAAGAATAACATCTGGGTCTTGTCTTAATGCCGCTTTTAATCCGCTTGCATAGTTATTTGTATCAAAACCAACCTCACGTTGATCAATAATAGAGTTTCCATGGCGATGGAGATATTCAATCGGATCCTCCAAAGTTATGATGTGCTTACGCATAGTCCGATTCATATAGTCAATCATTGAAGCAAGTGTTGTCGATTTACCGCTGCCAGTTGGCCCAGTGACAAGAATAAGTCCCTGAGGCTTTTCCACTAGTTGCGAGACAATCGCTGGTAAGTCTAACTCCTCTATAGGTGGAACCTTGGAGGACACCACCCTTAGGGCTATTGAAACACTTTTCCGTTGATGATAGGAATTAACTCGAAAGCGTGAACTTCCCGCCACGCCATATGAAAAGTCGATCTCCCCTTTATTCATAAAAACTTCCCACATATTTTCAGGAATAATGGCTTTTGCCATCGCTTCTGTATCGGCTGGCAGTAAATTGTCTGTTCCGTACCTTTTAAGGTCCCCATTAATTCTCATAACAGGAGGAACACCGACTGTTAAATGGACATCCGAAGCTTTATATTCAATTGCAGCACGCAGTATTGCGTCGATTTTATCTTTCATTTTCGCACTCCTACTCCAGAATCGCTACACGTAATACTTCTTCGGTTGTTGTTAAACCTTGTTTGACTTTTAATAATCCATCGTCAATTAAAAAAATCGTTTTATTTTTACTCGCTAATTCCTTGAGTTTTTGAAAGGATTCTCCGTTCATCATAGCCCGGCTCAATTCATCATTTATTACTAAGACCTCATGTAAGGCAATCCTGCCTTTATAACCTGTCATGTTGCAAGAAGAGCAGCCTTTTCCACGGGATATTTTATCTATTTTCATCCCACGTTTGGCAAAAATTTCGATTTCACGCTTTGAAGGTTCTTGAATTTCCGTACAATCGCGACATACCTTCCGGACTAAGCGCTGTGCAACAATCCCGCTTAAAGAGGAAGCGAGTAAGAACGGCTCAACCCCCATGTCAATCAACCTTGTAACTGTTCCGATAGAATCATTTGTATGAAGAGTACTTAAAACTAAGTGACCGGTTAGTGAAGCACGAATCGCCACTTCTGCTGTCTCTCTATCACGGATCTCGCCCACCATGATAATATTTGGATCTTGACGAAGAATTGATCTTAGTCCTGCTGCAAAGGTCATACCAACATTTTGATTCACTTGAATTTGGCTAATTCCTTCCAATTGGTATTCAACAGGATCTTCAATTGTAATGATATTGACTGCTTCACTATTCAGTTTGTTTAGTGCTGCATATAGGGTTGATGATTTACCTGATCCAGTTGGTCCTGTAATCAGAACGATGCCAGTAGGTTTTTCGATCATTTCAGCAAATCTTTTCGCATTAAGAGAATTAAAACCAAGTTTATTTATGTCATTTAATGTTGAGCCCATATCCAGAATCCTCATGACTATTTTTTCGCCATAAACAGTTGGTAGTGTCGAAATACGGAGGTCAACTGGATGAAACTCAAGATTTAATTTAATGCGCCCATCTTGGGGAATTCTGTGTTCAGTAATATCAAGATTAGACATAATTTTAATTCTAGCTGTTAACACACTTTGCATATGGTGAGGCAGAACACGCTCCACCCGAAGAACACCATCAACTCGGTATCGGATAACAACCTTGGTTTCCTGAGGGTCAATATGAATATCACTAGCCCTTTGGATTACTGCATTCGACAAAATTTGATTCACAAGACGGACAATCGGTGAATCTAGGTCAGTTACATCATCTACACGTCCCTTTTCATTTTTCTGAAGTTCAACCAGGAGCTCGTCAAAGGCTTCATCAATATCATAATATTTGTTAATCGATCTAAGAATATCGTCTTTTGTCGCAATGGCTGGCTCAATTTGAAATCCAGTGGACAAACGTAAGTCATCCATAACAAAGAAATCCATCGGATTTGCCATAGCGACAAATAACTTATTTCCATCTTTTTTTAACGGAATGATTAAATTCCTTCTTGCAGTTTCTTTTGAGATGAGTGAAAAAAGTTTTGTTTCAAATGGATAATTGAAAAGGCTAATATGTGGGATACCGAGCTGATATTCCAACACTTCAATTAACTGTTGCTCGGTTATTAAGCCCCTGTCCAATAATGCCTCACCAATTTTTTTAGTTGGATTTTTCTCCTCTAGGCTTGTTTGAAGCTGTTCAACTGTAATTAATCCTTCTTCAATTAATAAATCGCCAAGTCGTTTACGTGCTTGCCTCATTTTGATCCCTGCTTTTTATTTTGGTTGTTCATTCGTTTTTCCCCATATGTCACTTTCACTTGGAACATGTTTTGTTGGATCAGTGGTTGTAGTGGTTTGGTTATTGTTTGCGGATGAATCATTAGACTGATTAGTTGTATCAACCTTATTATCGGACGAGTCATTAGGTTGAGTGGTTACTTGCGTTCCTTCAAGGCCGTGAATTTCCACTTGATATAAAGGTGGATAATAATCCTCTGAAATTAGTTCCGTCTTAATAAGTTGGTCACCTTGATATACTTCGCGATAAACCTTAACAATTTGCCCCTCTTCTCCTTTTGTTTGTACCTTTGTCTTACCTGGGAGCAGCAAGGGACTATATTGAACGATTGTCTTAGGCGCTAATTTTTGTTCATCTTTCGTTGTAATTTTATAAGTATAAACTAATGCTTCACCCATCAAATTAACCTTTAACCCTTTATTTATTAGTTGTAATTTAAGGATATACTTTGCTTTATTCGGATTTGCTATCACTAAATCCGCCGTTTTAATCAGATTAACTTTAGCTTCGTAGCCCAAACTGGAATAATCAGGTAAATTACTACTAATATTTCTTTCAATTATGGAAAAATTCGAGGGCAAGATTACTTGATAAATTCCAGTTGCAATCATGTTTAATGTATCAATATCCTCAATATTTTGTTTCTTAGCAAACTCCAGTAGTGAAAAAGTAGATCCTGCTGCCATTTCTATTTCAGGATTTTTCTCGATTACAGATTTCAAACCTAAAGGAATATCATTCATTTCTATTACTGAAGTATTTATGATTGAATCCTTTTTCATATGGTCTGAGAGTAAGAAATCATTAAAAAGGTCTAAGGTCTGTGAACCAGATGCAAAAAGTGCAGCAGTTGAATTTAGGCTCCTCGTAAGCTTGTCCGCATCAACGTCACTAGCTTTAATTTGTGGAAAATGAATCTTTAATTGTTCTTCCACTTGTACTTTATCAACAGTAATGAATGCAGGATTTATTTGACCATCCTTAATGGAGTCGACTGTTTGCTGGGCATCAAGATGAAATTGGTTTAAATCAAAAGGAGCTGTTTTTTCTCCATACTGTAGTTCTATAGTCGTTTCCTTAAGCCAATCCACATACTTTTCCTCTAACAGACTAATCGCTTCATCCTTTGTTTTACCTGAAACATTTACTGCACCGATTGTCGAGCCCTCGGAAAATTCCCCATCAACATTTGTTATTTTTTCAAATGCTTTTGCACCGTAATGAGAGAAGCAGAAAATAAAGGTAGTACCGAGAAATAAAACAAAAAACAACTTTATGAGCTGCTGGTTTTTGCCCAACTGTATTGGCCTCCCTTCATACTACTTTTGCAAGCTAATTTTTTTCATTGAACCAATTTCTTTAAGAACATCCGCTTTACTCACAGCCAATTCTTTTGGTATAAGTAGAAAATCAAATGTAGAATCCTCGATTAAATCATCCTCAACAGAATTATGCTGGTTAAAGTCATTTTTCCCATGAATAATTGTTGTGCGGTCATCAATCTCTTTGAGGTGATCTATTTGATCTTTTATCTGATCTATCGATGCTTCAACCAGTAATGACTCAATATCAGACAAATAGCCAATTTCAGACTCTATTTCGGCAAAATGCTCATTAACTTTGACCTCTAAATTTCGTTCAAGCAAAAATGAAATGTCATCATCTTGTAGGGTATTTTCATTCTCAATAACTTTTTCAAGTCCATGCATTGTTAAAAAATCACTACTATCTGTCAAGTTTGAAAGAGTACGTTCTAATACTTTTACTTCCGAATGGTCTAGTGAATCAGGGAGTGTTTCTAAGTCCATTTGTAAATCCGAATGAGAGAAAATTAATTCATCACGTAATTCTTCTTCGTTTGAAGGAAATTCTTTAAATAACTCAGTGCCAATGCGCTTATCCATAAAGTAAGCTGTAAAAAAGATGAGTGCTACTAAAATCAATGCCGTTTCCCATAGTGGGAATGATGAAGAGGCAACGAGACCTCCTAATCCAAGCAAAAAGCTGGCCAAAACAGTAAATAATTTCCCTTTGACAGTGAAACCTAATGGTATAACTAATATTATCGACATTAGGATTATCACAGAACTAAAGACCCAAATTAGCGGAAGCATGATTCACACCCTCTCTATCATCATTAATACTATTAAACTACATTTTATTTCAATGCTTTCCATTATTTGATCATTTCTATAAAAAATAGACAAAAATCGCCCACTAAAATATTGTATAATACTATTTAGTATTTTAAAAGCTGCATGCCGATGTACTATGTTTGGCATTATTTTCAAATGTTTTCATCTTAGGTACCCTTCCTCACTTAAGATCTTTCTATAATTGACAGTTGATGAATATAGTATTTTTGTCCTATTATAGGATAGATATATCTTCTTGATTCTTTAGGACCTACTCGGGTATTCCATTTAAAAAAACTTGTTATGAATTCACCCTTGAAGGGATTGAAATATATGCAAATAAATTATAATGAAAAAGGCTTAACTCTAACCGAGGTTCTCGCATCATTAGTTATTTTATCAATAATCTTTTTATCAATATTACGTTTTTTTCCACAAATGGGACTTATGAATAAGGTAAACGAAGATAAAACTCAAGCTATAAATACAGCAAAACAATTATTAATAGTTTGGCAAAACTCTATTGAAGTGCAAAATTATCTGGAAGACCAAACAACTGGTAGTTTGCCTGGATTTGTAAAATCTGAAGGTGATTTTTATTACTGTAAAACAACCGAGGGTGACTTTACTGCAAACATAAAAATAAAGAGAACTTCTGAATTAACTTCTGCTGCAACAGCTTCTCCCTTTGAAGTCCATTATATTGAAATCCAACTTTTGAATAAAAGGAATACAGTCGTCAGTGAAATATATGGTTATATTAAATTTTGATTGGAGGAGATGATTTTATTGATCCATAACCAACGTGGATTAACACTTATCGAGTTATTGGTAACTATAGCTATTGTCTCCTTTATTGGTATTATTATAGTGAATATCCTATCCCAAAGCGTTATTTATTCACAAAAATCTATTTCAAAAAATTTTATACAACAAGAGGCAAATATCCTCAATACACAATTGATAAAGATACATCAAAAATCTAAACAATATACTTTCACTAATTCTAATTGTGAAATTAATGTCTTTATTAATAATAAAGACAATAGCACCCAAACCCAGCTATTTACTAATAGTAAATTATGCTATTCTATCAATCTTTCAGGTACTGTTATTCCAGGACAAGAGGATAAAAATTTAATTCTTACTGTCTCAGATCGTAATGACTCTAGTAACAATGTTGTGATTACCACATTACTCTATCGGTTAAAGGATGGTGGGTTTTGATGAAGAATGAACAGGGGTACACACTTGTTACCGTTTTATTAATGATAACAATTTCGATGATTATTTTTTTATCTTTTGTGGGACTCTCTTATAGCAGTGTAAAACAAAATCAAGTTGTCGAAAAGAACTCCAAGTCGGTGGCACTAGCAGAAATGGGAATATCCTATTATCAGGTTGCCGTACAAAATATATATGAAGCAAACAAACAGGCAGTTAACGATCAGGTAAAAGCAACAATCGAACGGGATCGAGCTACCGGACTTAAAACGGAGACCTACTATGTTGATCTTGGCGTTTCGCTAATGAAAGAAGCTATTCGGCAAGGACTTGCTTCGGAGCGAAGTTCTGTTACATTAGAGGGAAAACCTCATTCTACATTTTCAATTCAAGAAAGTAATTATTTTGATGTAAGTAAAGATAAGAAAATTCTTTTGAAAATTAATGGAGTCGAGAATGGAAAAAGTACCACTCTTAGTACGGAGCTTAGCTTTACTCCCGTCATTAGTGGTTTAAATGTGGCTAGCGCAGCTACTTCTAGTTACGTTCTCCCTACCTTGAACACGATTCCAGTACCAACAAATGTATCAAGTACCTGTAAAAATCCTATCTCTTTTAATACTACTTGTACTGAAATATTAATTGATACTCTTAAAACCTACTCCGACAATATCAACGGTCTTAGCAATAAAATTATTTATTCTACTTACCCAACAGGTGTTTTCACTATTAACGGAAATGCCAACAATATGAAAAATATGAAAATTCATACTGACAATTCCTTTTACCTAGGATTAAATGCCAACAACGCCTCCACATTATTTCTAGAAAGTAAGGGGAATGCTACTTTTGGAAGCCAATTCAGAATAGATACAACATCCAAACTTTATATTGGTGGTGGATTAACGGTCAATGGACATTTTGAACTTGCTGGTAATTCCATAGTTTATGTTGGAGGAAATGCAGTAATCAGCGGGAAACTAACCATTCCTAGTGGTTCAAAAATGTGTGTCGGAGGAACATTAACCGTATCAAAAAAGCAGACAATTACCGGTGACTTAATAGTAAAAAGCAATGTATCAGATGCTGTATTTAAACAAAAATGTGGAATTCCCTCTGCTACACCTTTGGATATTACTTGGAGCGATAAACTACTAAATAATGTTAACTATGAATACTAAACTAAAATAAAAAAGTACACATTCTTGAAATTTCATGAACGTGTACTTTTTTATTTTAAACTCCAGTTTTATAAGAAATTACCTCTATTATATAGTGCTTAACAAGACGAATACTCCGCCACCCGATTCCGACC
>NZ_JBALOS010000043.1:0-27906 GCF_036962765.1 Neobacillus drentensis | reverse complement strand
TTACTCTCTTCAAAGATACTGTCCTTCCTCCAACCTCTCTCCCCTTTTTGATTCATGTCCCTTCCGTCTCTTCAAGCCGTGCCCTAGAAATCCATGTAGGAACTTTAATGATAAAATCATGAACATTCTCATATTATACGCATGAACTTTCCCACTACCGTCAAGAGTCATTTTCCCTTATGATTACAATACAATAAAGCATGATAATAAGTTTTCCGAAAGGGATTGATCTTAATGAACATAGTAGTAACCCTCGTTATTGTCCTTGTCATAATTGGCCTTGTACTATTTTTCAAAGTGAAAGGAAGAAATAATCCCATCAAAAGGGGTGGCCTTGGCATCATTACTCCTGTTTTATTTCTGTTGGTCATGTTTTCTTTAAGTATCAGTCAGCTGCGCCATATTCCTGGTGAACCTTTTCATCTGCCAGCCTATTGGGAAATATTGATTGCCACTCTGTTAGGCACATTGTTTGGCGTAATTATGCTTACCCAGACATCCTATGAGATTCGTGCAGATGGGTTGATTTATTCAAAACCAAATAAAACCTTTAAATATGTAATCATCACGATCATTATCATTCGCATCGCTTTAAGTCAGTATTTTAAGAGTATGGATTACATTGAATTTACTGTTCTGACGATGGTCTTAGCATTTCTATATATCTGTGTTTGGCGAATTGGAAGCTATCTTAAATTTCGTAAATTATATCTCCGCAGCGGACTAGCTGAAACTAAATGATGGCTATCATAAAAAGCTCTTCTATCTATTTTTTACAGAGAGAAGAGTTTTTTGTACTCAGTTCCATTTTTTCCGTAACAATCCTTTAATAGAATGAATGGGTTACATGCCTTTCTGATATCGTGTAATATTCATAGGAGTTATATTTTCTGTGGAAAGTTTATCAATTCTCAGGGAAGGATAAATGTGGAAGCATATCATTTATTAATTTTGGAGGATGTTTCTTGATTACTCTCATCAAACCATTGTTAGTTAACATCACGATCTTATTATCGTTTACATTTAATGCAAACTTATTTTTCCCCTTTCAAACAAAAGTTCCTTTATCATTAAAACAAAAGGTGATTTATGGTTTAATCGGTTCGTTTGGTGCACTTTTCTGTATGTTTTATCCCATTGAAACGTTGGGAGCTACACATTTTGATTTAAGGATGTGTGCCATTCTCGTTCTTACCCTCTATGGCGGTTGGCTTCCTGGAATGATAGTTTTAGGAAGTGTCTGCGTTGTCCGCTATCTGATTGGAGGAAAATTCCTTATAACCGGCATCACGGTTTCCATTTTGGCCTTCGTAAGTGCACTATTTTTCAGGAGATTTTTTCACAAATCTCCTTCAAAGCTTGCGGCAGGGACCGTGGTCGTCATTTGTTATTTTATTGTCTATATCACAATCCTATATTTCAGCGTCAATTTTTTAAAATCACCCTTTTATTTCATCTACTTTATTGCCATGTTTTTTACAAATATCGCCCTGATTTTCGTCATTGAAAACTTGATAAAGATTAATAAGCAATTTGAAGAAATGGTTTATCTTGATAAATTGACGATGATTGGCCAGCTTGCAGCTTCCATCGCACACGAAATTAGAAACCCGCTCGCGACGATCAGAGGATTTATCCAATTTTTAAGTGCAGATACTACGGATTTGAAATTCAGAAAATACTCAGCGTTAATTATGGAAGAACTAGATCGTACCAACAGTATTATTACGAACTATTTAAAAGTGGCAAAGCCCGAACCGTTCCAAATTGCAACGGTTTCAATCAATAATGTGATTCATGACTGCGTTCAATTAATGCGTCCTCTTGCCGCTTATTCAAATGTTATCATCGACTTTGAAAATAAAGAACCGCTTTATGTATACGGGGATGAACCTCATTTAAAGCAAGCCATCATGAATGTGATTAAAAACGGGATCGAATCGATATCCATTCAGGGAACCATTAAAATTGATTTAAATGCTGACCATTTTAACAATACAGTTGAAATTAGAATCAAGGATAACGGAAAAGGGATGACGCCCGAACAGTTAAAGCAGATTGGCTTGCCCTTTTATACAACAAAAACGAAGGGAACAGGGCTAGGCAGTATGGTTACGAACAAAATCATCCGTGAATTGAATGGATCGATTGAATATGAAAGTGAATTCAATAAAGGTACAACAGTAAAAATTGTTTTCCCATTACAAATAAATAACACAGCAAGCGCCCCATCCTCGATATTGAAATAAAATGCTCAGAGCTTTATTTGCTCTGAGCATTTTTCTGTGCCATTTTTACTAAATTAACGACTTTTTCAAGTTTCGCAAATAGCGGTACCGAATGAAAAAGAAATAAATAACTTGTGCAAGGAGGAAACTGGAAAGAACGATGACCATTTCTTTTGCAATTGATAATTTGTAAAGGCTTTGCAAGGCCATGAAGGCAAACCCACTATGCACAAAGGCCACAACAATGGGAACAAAGAAAAGCAAGGCAAGCTGCTGGGTAACAATCTTGTTCAATTCCTGATCAGTTAAACCAACCTTGGTGATCGTTAAATATTGGCGTCGGTCATAATCCAAATCGGCATAAAGCCGGAAGTATAAAAAGCTTCCTGCTGCAATGAAGAAGACAGCCCCTATGAGTAAGGCTACGAACAGCATCATTTTATACATGCTCATTTGTTTTTCAAATAATGTACCACTAACCGTCATCGAGTATGGTTTTTGTTCAGCAAACATGGTCATGCCGTCTTTTACTAGATTCTTTGCCATTCCTTCCGTTTCTTCAAGGTTCTCCGTGTAAAACCCGGTGAATTTTTCCGTATTTACTGGTGTAAGCTTGTTAAATAGGTTATCACTGACCACGACGCCCTGACTAAGGATTAATTGAATCGGGATGACGATGTTTTTAGTCGCTTGGTCCTGATGAAGTTTTATCTGATCTTGTTTTAATGTATAAGTAATCTTTTCCAAGTTACTAAAAGAAGATTGTCGCAATTCTAGGATGTCATTACCAACAAGCGGTTTTTCGCTCATTTCGAAGCCTGCCGCTTTTGCGATTCTTTGATAGTCAGAAAAAGAAACGACTGGAATTTTCTCAGGCGCATAGGCATCGGTTGAAGAGGCAATAGCTACGTATTTAATTGGAACCTCATTGGTGGTATAGTTGATATTCTTTTCCTTTAATTCCGCTTTGATTTGGCTTAAATTTTGCTGATGAACGGGCTGATCATCTTTTGCTAAATAACTGATTTCTGCTGGATATTCTTTGTCCAATTGCTTATTCATCACATTCATTGAAGCAAGGGTCCCGACTGCACAAAACGCGACAGTTGAAACAATTGTTACCATGAAAAACATCCGAGCATTGTCCTTTAAACGGTAGGCTAGGCTGGAGATCGTAACCAAATTCGTTTTTTTCCAAAAGAGGATGCGATTTTTTTGAAGCATTTTCGTCACCCATACCGAAAGCTGCGTGTAGAAAAAATAAGTTCCGATTATAGTCATACCGATCACCGGCAAGATTCGAACAATTAATGTCACCAAGGTTGCCGTTGCAGCTAAATAATAACTCACGCCAAGCAATACCGCAGATAAGAGTGATAACAAGATTGATACTTTTGGTTCTTTTTTCGGTTTTTCGCCTGCTTGAAATAAATCAATTAACTTATTTACTCTGACCAGGATGGTCGTAAATAATGAAATACTTAAGAAAAGGATTAAAAAGGCACCAACCGTAAGGAGGAGGGCTTTCTCCGATAAATAGAAGGGCAAAGCTTCTATTCCAATCATTTTCGAACCGACCATTAAGAATAATTTCCCTGTGATCATCCCTGCCACAATACCAACGATAATCGCTCCGATTCCGATAATCATATTTTCCAAAAACACCATGCTATTTAATTGGTTTCTCGTCATACCATGCATCATTAAGATTCCAAATTCCCGTTTCCGTGATTTTAAAAAGGTACTGACGGAATAGAGCACAAAAAGGAAAGAAAACACATACATAATCACCTCCGCAGCGGTCATTAATTGAACAGCGACTGCCGAAGTAACTCCCTTTTTTATATCGGGATGGAAGATAAACAATGCGTATATGAAAAAGATTAAGACCGAAAAGGCGCTGCTTAAAAAATAAGCGGAGTAGGTCCGTTTATTACGGACCACATTTCTATAGACGAACTGTGGAAAGGTCACGGCTGTCCCCTCCTAACAATGCTAGCATATCTATAATTTTTTGGAAAAACACCTGGCGGTTATCGCCTCGGTAGATTTCGTTATAAAGTTGTCCATCCTTAATAAAAATAACACGGTGACAATAGCTGGCTGCGACGGCATCATGTGTGACCATTAAGGCCGTAGCCCCGTCTTCCTTGTTAATGGCTGTTAGTGTTTCCATAACATCCTTTGCCGATTTTGAATCCAAGTTACCTGTGGGCTCATCGGCCAAAATTAGGGCTGGTTGGTGTATGATGGCGCGGGCGATAGCCGTTCGCTGCATTTGCCCCCCTGAGATTTCATAGGTTCGTTTTTTCAAGATCTGGTCTATCCCTAACTTTTTAGCGACCTGATTGAGCTTCATATCCATTTCCTTGACCTTTTCACCATCTAAGGTGAGCGGCAGAACGATATTTTCCTCCACTGTTAACGTATCGAGTAAATTAAAATGTTGAAAAACAAACCCAAGCTCATGGCGTCTAAATAGCGCCGTTTCTTTCTTGTTTAGTACATGGGGGTTTTTCCCGTTGATCGTAATTTCACCGGCTGTCGGTCTATCAATGGTAGCAATTAAGTTTAAGAGCGTTGTCTTCCCACTCCCAGACGGCCCCATAATCCCGACAAATTCGCCTTTATCAATCGTAAAATTTATATTTTCAATTGCTTTATGAGCAACTTTTCCTTCATAAATCTTCTCTAAATGTCTCACTTCTAAAATCGACATCCATTTTCACTCCCTGTTCCATTTGTACCCCCATTGTAACTAGAATCCAGCCCCTCCCGCCATGTCACTAACTTACAACTAACTTACACAATTGTAAGGTTGAGTTAGGTTGTTTTTTGATTGGTTGGTGGGTTGGTGGGTTGGTTTTGTTAGATTGTTAGTTCAAGCGTCCACCACAGGAGGACAAAACAGGAAAATGTCCACGAACGGTGCCTGACACCAAAAAGGAACACCAAAAAATTGACACTCAAAAAGCAATGCTTCTAAAACACGATACGTACGGTGGTGCCTTGGTTTAGGTTGGATTCGATTTCGATGTGATGGCCGAGTTTTTGGCAGATTTGTTTGGCGAGGTGGAGTCCCATTCCGGTGGATTCTTGGAAGTTACGGCCGTTTTCACCGGTGAAGTATGGATCAAATACGCGAGGGAGATCGCTTGGGGGAATTCCCACGCCTTCATCGCGAATTTCTAAGACGGTTTTGATGCCACGCTTGTAACCATTAAAATAAATTTTCCGGTTCTCCTCGACTGTATAACGAATCGCATTTGTCATCAGCTGCGTAATCACAAAGGATAACCATTTTTCATCTGATGCGACGCTTAAATCCCCGTCCATATTTATCAGCGGGAACACTTTCTTACGGATAAATAACCGTTTTTGACTTGAGGTGACCGAACGGACAACGGTTTGCAAATCAAGGGTCTCGACATAAAAATCGCGTTCAAAGGTATCTAAACGCGCCGTGTACAGGACCATGTCCAATCCCTTTTTTAAACGATCCAGTTCATCCCCAATGGCATTGAATCGCGGATCATCCTCGTCTTGAACAATTAAATGAATCACAGACAACGGCGTCTTCATTTGATGCACCCATTGATTGATAAACTGAATATGCCCCTCCAGCTTGTACTTATAATTATGCAGGTCTTTTTTATAATGTTGAAATTGACTTTTCAGCAGATTTTGCAAACTCTCAGCCAACGGGCTCTGTTGAACATTGCTCGTAAAATCCTCTATTGAGGTTAAAGGCTCTTCCAAGCGCTGATAGAATGATCGATTCGTTATGTACCGAAAAAAGAGGTACCCTATTAGAAGGCACCCACTCAGGAATGCCGCATATAGACTTGTCGCTAAATGATGAAACCCATCAAGCCAATAAATGGCTGTCATTACCACCAACTGAAGGATATAAAAGATAATCAGCGCCAACTGCTCGCGTAAAAAAAGCTTCATGGCTTATGCCCCCAGTTTGGAATAAGCCGATACCCTTGCCCGCGAATCGTTTGAAGGGCATCCCCGATATCTATACCAGCTAATTTTTTCCGAACACGAGTTACATAAACATTTAAAGTATTATCATCGACAAAGGCTTGATCGTCCCAGATTTTCTCTAATAGCCGTTCACGACTGACGACCTTCTCTGCTTTTTTCATGAGTTCATCTAATATTTTTGCTTCGGTATGGCTGAGATCAATTTCCTGTTCGTGTAATGTAAGCTTCAAGCGCTCCACATCCAAGGTCAACCCTTCCACCGTAGTCGTCCGCTCATTTTGCGAACTAGCATACGAGCCATAAGCCCTTCTCAGTTGACTATTAATTTTCGCCGTGACAATTTCATAGTCAAATGGTTTCGTGATATAATCATCCGCCCCATTTTCAAGAGCCATTACTTGGTCCATTTTCCCGTCCCGTGCCGAGATAAAGAGAATCGGACAAGTAGAAATGCTGCGGATTTGGCGGCACCAATAATAGCCATCAAATTTCGGCAAGTTCACATCCAGTAGGACGAGATGCGGTTCATATTGCTCAAATTGCGCTCGGACTGCTTCAAAATTGTCAACTGACTTTGTATCGTAACCGAATTTATGTAAATGCTCTTTCAGCAAACTCACCAACTGTTGGTCATCTTCGATTATAAAAATTTTAAACATTACCATACTCCCTTCCCAATACTCCTCCTTGATTGTACCAAATGGCCGGTAACAATTGGAAATCAATAATAAAAAGCACCGTTCAGAAAACAGAACAATGCTTTGCAATCCCTTATTTATTGACAACAAGATGAGCAAAATGAAAATGATCAAAGGCACGCAGCCCATCTTCTCGTCCCTTAAAATACATATCCTCAATATTAGCCGGCGAGAGATTCTCATAGAGTAACATCTGGCAGTCCTGGAGCTCCAAGTCTAGTTCAAACGGGTCAAAGCCTGTAATGATGGGCTCGCCCGTCCGGGCCGTGATTTGTCTCATTTTGGTTAGTTTTGTCGAGGCCATTTTCTCATGAAAAGCAGTATCATCGAGGTAATCAAAGGTGAAAGAACTTCCGTTTATGGACATGTCCGCTACAGAAGCTAGAAGTTGGTAGAAATCCTTTTTAGCCAGGTACATAACCACACCCAGCAAACTAAAATAAGTATACTTTTGTTGATCATAACCGCTATTCATCAATTCTTCACGAAGGGAATCACTTTTAAAATCAACTGGAACAAATTTCACGTTCCCAGGAAGAGCGATACCAGCTTCCTGAAGGCGGTTTATTTTAAAAGCTTGTGTCGCAGGATGATCAACTTCATAGATTATAAAATCCTCTGGCAGATTTTCCTGCCGTAACGCAAAGGTATCGAATCCGGCACCGAGGATGACATACTGTTTAAATCCGCGTTCAATCGCAGACCTAAGGCCATCTTCTGCATATCTTGCCCGACTGACTAATTGGGGAATGGTCTGGTTATTCATCACCCACTGCAATTTTTCATCAATCGACTCCAATGTTTCACTTTTCTCCTGATCAAAGAAGGCAATTGCATTGGCCCAATTGGTGGCGATTAACTGTTTTTCTTCTTCTTTTAAAAGCGAATGTGCGACGTAGTCATTAAAAATCGGCTCTTTGCTTTCGAAAGCATGATAGCCCCTGGCAAAGCAACTAACTAATGCCGTTAAACTTTCCTTCCTAGTTTCCAAATAAGTTCCCCCTTCAACACCCATTTTTTAAACAGAAAAAAACTCCTGGCAGTGGCTGCTAGGAGTTTTATTTTACGATAGAACTATAATTATTGTCAATAAATAAATATTATAGCATAACTTTCATAAAAAGTCAATAAAAATTTCGTCCAATTAATAAAAATATTAAAACGAATGGTGTCAGGCACCGTTCGTTTTAACCAAAATTATTTTCCTGCCGTTAATTGTTGGTATTGCTCGACAATCCCTTTAAACAAAATGGAAGTGATATCAAGCTGGGTATACTTTTCAATCGCAGTTTCTAAGCCTTGTTCGCGGATGGTCGATTGGACTTGAAGGGCTTCCTCATCACTTTGAACATCATAAAGGAGTGCCGCTGCAATCCCCTTCAAAAGAAATGTCGGTTCATTTCCAAACACTTCTGCATACTGTCTTGCAGGGCTAACGAGACGATCATTTGGCCCTAGCTTACGAATCGGTGAACGCCCCACTCTTGTCACCTCATCCACAATATAGGCATTAGAGAAACGCCCTATAATCTTATCAATATATTTATTGTGTTCTTCTTGATTAAAGCTATATTTTTTAACTAAAAACGCTCCGCTTTCTTTTAGTGCACCTTCCACTAGATCTTTGATTTCTCTATTTTCCATTGCATGATTAATCGTCTCCACGCCAAAATGAAAACCAAAGTAGGCTGCTAAGGCATGACCTGTATTAACCGTGAATAATTTACGTTCAATAAACGGAACTAATTCTTGAACATAGGTGATTCCCATAACGGGCGGCTTCTCTCCAACTATCTTCGGCTCTTCCACTACCCATTCATAAAAGGGCTCAACCTTAACCATTAGCTTATCCTCATTGACTTGATTTGGCACAATCCGGTCCACAGCCGAATCTGGGAATCCAAAGCGCTCATCAAATTGGGATTTTTCTTCCGCTGATAGTGTTTCGTAAATCTTCTCTTTTAAAAAGGACGTACCGCCAATCATGTTTTCACACGCAATAATATTTAACGGCTTATCTGTTCGTTCGAGCCGCTTCCGTAACCCATCTGCAACCAAATTCGCAATAAACGGTAAAATATTAGGGCCGATTGCCGTCGTGACAAGATCCGCTTCCGCAATGGCCTCTATAACTTGTTCAGGATTAAGCGCACTATTTATTGCCCTTACATTCTTGATCACTACTTCCTCTTGCGACGGTTCCGCAAGAACGACACGGTATTCGTTCTTTTCATTCAGTAAGTCGACGATTTCACGATTTACATCAACAAAACACGTTTCATATCCGGAGTGATATAATAAATTCCCAATAAAGCCACGGCCTATATTTCCAGCGCCAAAGTGAATTGCGAGCATATTAGTTCACCTCTGCAAAAATCGATAAAATTTCTTCAGCGGATTTTGCGGCAACCAATTTGTCAATATTTTCTTCTTCCGAGCAAACAATCGCAATGCTAGAGAGAATATCAAGATGTTCATTGTCTTTACCCGCAATGCCAATTAACAGCTTGACGATATTTCCATTTCCAAAGTCTACACCTTGCGGAACTTGAATGAAAGAAATACCTGAATCCTTCACAAATGCCTTTGAATCCTCGGTACCATGTGGGATGGCAACAAAATTTCCCATATACGTAGAAGTTAGTTCTTCTCTTTCAAGCATTTTTTCAATATAGTCTGCATCTACATACCCTTTATCCACAAGAATGCTTCCTGTTAGTCTGATTGCTTCTTCCTTTGACCCCACTGATGCATTTAATAGAATATTTTCTTTTGCTAAAATTGCTTTTGACATAGTTAAACACTCCTTATATTGTTTAATTTCTCTGTAAAAAATTGATCAAATCTTGCTGTTAGATAGGCTAGTATTTCTTCCTGCTGATCCGATTGAAACAGGGCAATACTTTCTTCACTTTCAATTAATAACGAGCTAAGATAACTTAGGACTTCTAATGAACTTTCGGCTGTTTCCTGAGGTGATAACATTAATAATATGGACCTTATTTCCATTTCCTTTTGATCCATTCCAACCACTTCAATCGGTTGTTGAATCCTATATATTGTGAATGTTGGTGTGTTTACATATGGTGACCGGGCATGGAATAGAGCCATGGATGTATCTGGAATACCTAATCCCCCAAGTTTTTCTCTTTCACTAATCGCATCCACAACCGCTTCAATATTATCAATCTTTTGGTTTACAAATAATTCTTCACTAGCAAACTTAATAATTGCAGCAGCCGTTTTGCTTTCGTTTATATTCCTTAATTCAAATCCTTCTAAGAGCACCGCAATGGTCTGGGCATAGCCCTGAATGCTGTTCATTTCTTCGATTAGGACACTTGCCTTTTTCTTATGGACTCTATCCATGAACGAAACCGAAAATTTATGTTCTGATCCATTAAGAATAATCTGTTCATTAATAAAAGAGCGGATTTTTTCAATTTCATCTTTATTTAAGATCGGGCTGACTAAGATGTAATCTGAATAATAATCAGGAATCGGGATTGTAGAAATAATTAATTGATAGGTATCCGTTTTCATTCTCTTGAACTCCATAACAGACACATTTTGAATGTCCTTAAGCTCCGGAAACTCTTGCTGCAACCTCGTAGCCAGCATCTTCGAGGTGCCAATGCCACTTGAGCAAATAACCAATGTTTTTAATTGAACAATCTCCTTGTTCGCTAAGATGGCCGCACCAAAATGCATAACGAGATAACCAATCTCCTCATCAGGGACATAAAACTCATGAAACACTTGCTCAACCGCTTGTTTGACCGTAGAAAATAACTCCGCATAATCCCGTTTTATTTTATCTAATAATGGATTACTGATCCCCATCCTTTGTTTAATTCGATAGAGGGCTGGTTTCAAATGCACAACCAAACCTTCAAATAATGACCTATTTCCTGTAAGGTCTATTCCTGCACATTTCCCGACCATTTCAATTAAATTCCTTGATTTAATCGCTACCTGAAGGCTAGAATCCTCGATTAAATATTCATTATCATGTCGCAGCTTCGCACCCTTTAGGTGCATAGTAATATACGCCACTTCTGCCTCTGGAATCTTAATTTGAAACACTTGCTCCAGTTGGGAGACAATTTTTTCTGCAAATTTATATTCCTTGGATGATTGATGGTCCTTAAGGTAAGACTGGTTAATCTTAATCCCTTCACCTTTTTGGATCCGTTCAACCGCCAAGGCCAAATGAACGACCAACCCGATGTAGGCACTATCAGCCATATTAAAAGGTAAATCCTGAATCGTGGTTTCAACAATTTTTTCAACCGTCAGCAGCTTTTTCTTTTCTACTAGTCCAAGAAGCCTTTCAGAAATTGTATTGATTTGCTGATTGGACCGCTTTTGAATCGTTTCTCTTGCCAATGATAGGATTTCTGACTCATCGATATACTCCGTAATCAGATTACTCATCGCTCTTCTTTTCGCACTTTCGTCGCCTTCGATTTCAACCCCATACCCTCTTCGGCGTATTAATGCTAATCCAAACGTTTGTAACCTTTCTTCTAATTTCGTTAAATCAGCACTTACCGTGGCAATGGTCACATTTAAATCATTGGCTAGACCTAAAAGCTTGACCGGTCCATCCGATTCCAATAATCCGCACAAAATGATCGTTTGTCTTTCATCAGGTGTATATTCTGTATGAAAAAGATTAAATAAAAATAGTTCAAGTTCACCTATTTTATCCTTACTTCCCGTAATTTGTACGCCCACACCTGACTTCTTTTGCAAGGAAAGGTCATATTCTTTTAATATATCTTCTATATTCTTTAAATCTCGATGAACGGTCCTGCCGCTCACTCCAATTTGATCTGCGAGGTCTTTCACGGTCAACTCGTCTGATTCAGTTAACAAGATTTCAAGTATTTGTCTTTCTCTTGCGGAAATATACATGATCTCACTCCGTGTAAAGTAATGTAAGCCTCGTCCTCCAATCATAGGATGTTGCCAAAATTAAAATTAAATGCTCACATTTTCATTTTAATCCCGGAAAAACCCTTATACAACATAAGGATAATTAAAGTTAGTCATATCTATTGTTGACAACATTTAAAAGCGGAGGCGCTCCTTAAGCGGCTTATGGATTGGCGCACTTTGATACAAACAAAAACCTAGCACTAAGGCTAGGCAATGATTGTTTATTTCTTTAATGATTCAACTAACTCGTCATAACGAGGACTATTCAAGAAATTCTCTACGGAAATATGGTTTGCATTCGGCAGCTTGGCTTTTGCACGATCCGTTAAATCCTTATGGGTTACGACTACATCTGCATCGCTTGGTAAATTGTTGATCGCTGTGTTGATAACAGTGACATCGATACCAGCCTTTTTCATTTTATTTCGTAAAATAGATGCACCCATCGCACTAGATCCCATGCCGGCATCACAAGCAAACACAACTTTATTTACTGCTTCTGCATTAATAGGTTTTTCATCAACTAGCATAGAAGAAACCGTGCTTTTCTTCCCTTTCATTTCTTCCATCTTGGCTGTTGCAGATGTTAAATCCTCATCAGTTGCCTTACTAGCTTTCAAGATTAATGCTGCAACCGCAAAGGATACCGCTGCTGCCACTAATACACCTGCTAATACTCCAAGATAATTTCCTCTCGGTGTCATCGCCATAAGAGCAAAGATACTACCTGGTGATGGAGCAGCTACAAGACCTGCATTGAAAAGGTTAAAGGTAAATACTCCACTTACCCCCCCAGCCATAGCAGCTAGAAGAAGCATAGGCTTCATTAGAATGTATGGGAAGTAAATTTCATGAATACCACCTAAGAAGTGGATAATGACTGCACCTGGAGCCGTTTGTTTAGCGGCACCTTTGCCGAATAGCCAGTAAGCAAGTAAGATCCCTAATCCTGGACCAGGATTTGTTTCTAATAGAAATAAAATTGATTTTCCAGCTTTTGCTGCTTGCTCAATCCCTAATGGACTTAAAATACCATGGTTAATGGCATTATTTAAAAATAGTACTTTTGCTGGTTCAATAAACACGTTTGCTAAAGGTAACATGTTGTGGTCAATAATGAATTGAACACCTGAAGCTAAAACCTTACTTAATGCTTCAACAACTGGTCCTACACCTTTATACGCTAATAATGTTAACGCACCGCCAATAATTCCGGCAGAAAAGTTATTAACAAGCATTTCAAATCCAGATTTAATTTTTCCATGAATCGCTTGGTCAAATTTCTTAATTAGGTATCCACCGATTGGCCCCATAATCATGGCTCCTAAAAACATCGGGATATCCGTTCCAACGATAACACCCATAGTAGCTGTCGCACCAACGACTCCACCGCGAATATCATGAACCATTCTACCGCCGGTAAAACCAATTAACAGCGGCAGTAAGAACGTAATCATCGGTCCTACTAATTTAGCCAAATCTTCATTTGGTAACCAGCCTGTTGGAATAAATAGTGCGGTAATAAATCCCCATGCTATAAAAGCGCCGATATTCGGCATGACCATACCGCTTAGATAACTGCCAAATTTTTGTATTTTTACTTTAACATCTGATTTATCATTAACTTTTTCAGTCATTATCTTATGTCCCCCTCTTTATTTAATTTGTGAACTTTGTATCTTTATACTAAAGCGTTTACATGTGTATTTCTATTTTTACAAAAATGCATTTTGTCATTGTGATTGTTGACAACATTTATGATTCCTGTCAAAACAAAAAAATCGAAGAATAATCAGGCTGGGATGCCTGCTCATTCCTCGATCTGTTTAAAGATAAAAAGTCTGGTATTATGTAGCCTTATAACCCGCATTCTTTACCTTATCTAATTTTTTTAATAATCCAGCCAAACCTCTAATTATAAACAATGTAAAATTTACACTTCCAAAAGTATGGAATGGCGTCCACTTTTTCCATTTAAATAATCTAGTATTCTTTTCAAAGTACCATTGGGCGATACTCATCGGAACACTAAATATCAAACTTTTCAAAAGGATTTTACTTAAATTATCATGATAAGATAGTTTAACCCAGATAACACTTAAGATCGGAAAAAACAATATATCATAAATGATGTTCGTCTTAAAAATTTTCGGAAATGGACGGACTGGATATTCTACTTTTTTGGTTCCAACAACATACGCATCAAGCAGTGTCGCAATAACTCCTTTTGAGAAGAAAATAACGAGGTTTTCTCTCATTTTTGAACCTTTGAATAAAAATGGCAAGGAAACTATACACAAAGCTGTGAGTAGATTTAACAATTTCTTCTCCATAAAAAAAACATCCTTCCAAAAGGATTTATCATTAACACTATTAAATTTACCTATTCAAATAATATTATCCAAAAAAATCCTAAAATTATTTACATAAAAAAAGCCAATCGACGAATTTCGATTAGCTTTCACCTTCCAGAACACGAACCTCCACAGAAGGCAAGGTTTCTTCTAGTTCTTCTCTTTTTGACTCTAGCCAAGATGGCAGCATGAGTTTTTTTCCAAGTTCAGCGACTGGTTCATCTACCGAAAAGCCTGGTGGGTCCGTTGCTATTTCGAAGAGGATACCCCCTTCTTCATGAAAATAAAGTGCTTTGAAGTAGTTCCGGTCAAGAATCTCGGTGGGATAATATCCTTTTTCGAGGAGAAGGGATCTCCACCTTTGATGATCTTCTTCATCTTTTGCTCTCCAAGCTATATGGTGAACCGTTCCGGCTCCCATCAGCCCTCGGACAGAGGGCTGTAACTGAATATCAATCGTATTTCCAAGAGTTCCTTCAGATTTAAATCTAAGAAATTCCTTTTCTTGTCCAATGCATTCTAAGCCCAAAATATTTTCTAAAACGTCAGCTGTTTTATGGGGCCGTGCAGAAAACAGAACAGCACCGCCAAAGCCTCTAATTGCATTTTCTGCTTGAACTCCCCCAAAGTTCCAAGTATTCATTGGTCCTTCATCTCGTTCTGTCAGTTCCAGTTGGAGTCCGTCTGGATCAGAAAATTTTAAATATGTTTGACCAAAGCGAATCGATGAAGTAAATTCAATGCCAAATTTTCGTAATCGATTCTCCCAAAAATGAACAGAGCCCTTCGGTATTATATAGCTGGTCACGCCAACCTGACCTGTTCCAATTCGACCTTTCAGCTGTTTAGCCCATGGAAAAAAAGTAATGACAGTGCCTGGCTGACCCGTTTCATTCCCAAAATAGAGATGATACACTTCCGGACGATCAAAATTAATGGTTTTTTTAACAAGCTTTAGTCCTAGCACACCTGCATAAAAGTCAATATTCCTTTGTGCATCGTTTACCATCGCTGAGATATGATGAATACCTACTGTCTTTTGCATTTTATCCTCTCCATTTCATCAATGGAATTTTAATAGGGACTATTTAGGTCTCTCGATTTCAAAAATCTCGCCAATTTTAGCATAACTATTTCCAGCCAGCCGACTTACAGCAGCTAAGCCCATTGGGTCAATTCTACCCTTTTCGTAAATGTCATTTTCAATATGAAATTGAACAACTTTCCCTATAATAAAATCACACCCAGGTGTATCCAAACCACCCAGTTCTATGGAACGTTCCAATGAACATTCCATTCGAATTTTCGCTTCCTTTACCCCTGGCACAGAAATTTTTACACTCTCTACCGGAGTTAAGTTTGCTAACTCAATCTCGCTCTGGTCAGGAGGAAAGTTAGCGGCTGTTTTATTTATTTTGTCAACATTTTGGTCATCGACAATATGGACGACAAATTCTTTTGACTCGATGATATTTCTCGCCGTATCCTTTTGTCTCCCAGCTGAGCGTTGAATGGATAATGAAATCATCGGGGGATTAGAAGATACGATATTAAAATAACTAAATGGTGCACCATTTATAACGCCGTCTTTTGAAAGCGTGGTGACGAAAGCAATTGGTCTCGGGATAATACTTCCTATCAAAAATTTATAATTTTCTCTTTCAGACATGGAGGCTGGATCAATCGAAAGCAACGTCATCATTCCTTTTCGTAAAGTCAGTCTAGTTCTCTTACCTTAATTGGAAGCAAATCTTGTTCAATTTGTACTCTATGCGGTTCATATTGTTCAGGCAGCATCAACTTTTCACCCATTGTCTCCTCTGATTCATCATGAGCGAATCCTGGAGGATCGGTTGCAATTTCAAATAGTATTTCTCCATGCTCTCTAAAATAAATGGCATTAAAGTAGTTTCGATCTCGAACAGGCGTGACACCATATCCATTTGCCGAAATATACTGCCTCCAATCCAATTGATCCTCATCATCAACGGCACGCCATGCAATGTGATGTACAGTACCTACACCCATTTGTCCGCGTCCAATCGGCGTTAATTTAATATCGATCATGTTCCCGATATCCGCAGTGGAACGGTAACGAGCGAAATCTCCTTCTTTACCGATAAATTCAAGACCCATTACTTTTTCTAACAATTCCGCTGTTTTGTGAGGCTGGGCCGACAATAGAGTCGCTCCGCCAAACCCTTTAATTGCAACTTCCGGTGATACCCCTCCGAAGGTCCTTAAATGGACTTCCCCTTCTTTTCTTTCTACAATTTCCAAATGAAGTCCGTGTGGGTCATCAAATTCTAAATATTGCTCACCGAAGCGTTCGATTTTCGTAAAAGGGACATTGAATTTTTCCAGCCTTTGTTCCCAGAATTCCATGGCACCTTTCGGAACAACATAAGATGTGACTCCTACTTGACCATCACCGATGATTCCTTGCCGAGCTCCTGCCCATGGAAAGAATGTAATGATGGTACCTGGCTTACCGCCTTCATTCCCGAAATAAAGGTGATACGTACCTGGATCATCAAAATTAACGGTTTGCTTGACCAAACGCAAACCCAAAACGCCTGCGTAGAAATCTACATTCTCCTGAGGATGACCAACGATTGCTGTAATATGGTGAATACCCATCGTTTTTTTACCCATTTTTCTACACTCCTTTTTCAAAAATTAAAGGATCTTGATATCTTATTTTGTTCCTACTGAAAAAATTAAAGTCACATACTTTTTATTTTAATTTAAGAATCTTTAATTGAGATATTTTAGAATAAAAGTGTATCGAGAGCATATTTACCTGGACCGATTAAAGCGATCCCAATCGCAACAGCTAGTAACGTTAGATTATATTCGTATCCATTTGCTGTTGACCATAATCCGTTTGCAGCGTGGACCTTAACAATAGCCATTACCATTGTTCCTGCAATCAAAATTCCTGCAAGTGGGGTTAGCAGTCCTAATGCAAACAAGATTCCTCCGATAAGTTCTACCAGTCCTGCTAAAAGAGCCATGGTTACGCCTGGCTTCATGCCAATTGATTCGAACCATCCACCTGTACCTTTTAATCCATAACCGCCGAACCAACCAAACAATTTTTGAGCGCCATGACCCACGAATAATAAACCAATTACCAACCGAATGATTAATAAGCCAATATTTATCATCTAAAATTCCTCCTATTTGTGTTTTATCTTGAATTCGAGATATTCATTTAAAAAAAATGATGTTTATCATTTTTATTCGTAATCCTTCGAGATATATCTCTGAATTAAATATCTTGAACCTGAGATAATAATAATACGTATTAACTTATGTGTCAATACCTTTTTTAACTTTTAGATTTGAAACCCATACATATAAAAAAAGCGTTGGCAAATGCCAACGCTCTTTTCAAATAATTCCTCACGCTTATAAAATATCTATCCAAATCTTAATTGCTGTTGCTAAAATCAAAAAAGCTAGAATTACTTGTAGAACTTTGGTGTTTATTTTTTTCCCCGCCATTGCACCTAGTGGTGATGCGATTAAACTGGCAAAGACCATAATAAGTGAAGGTAAAAATTCTACTTGTCCCGTTGTAATCTTTCCGACTGTTGCACCGATTGAAGAAATAAATGTAATCGCTAATGATGAAGCAATCGTCATACGAGTTGGGATCTTTAATACGACAAGCATGATGGGCACTAATAAGAACGCACCTGCTGCACCTACAATACCCGCTCCGATACCAACAATTAATGCGAGGGATGCTGCCAGCCATTTATTAAACTTCACTTGATCAAGCGGAATATCATCGATTCCTTTTTTCGGAACAAACATCATGACAGCGGCAATCAATGCTAAAATACCATAAACAAAATTAATTCCACCCTCTGTCATTAACTTGGAGCCATAACCACCGACAAAACTACCCATTAATATACTTACTCCCATATATCCAATTAGCGTTTTATTTAAATAACCTCCCTTTCGGTAAGCCCATACCCCGCCAATTGTTGCAAAAAATACTTGAACTGCACTTATTCCAGATACTTCATGGGCACTAAACGCAGCTAGACCGAATAACGGTGGGATGTATAAAAGCATCGGATATTTAATAATGGAACCGCCAATTCCAAGCATTCCTGAAATATAGGAACCAACAAAACCAATTAAGAAAATCGTGATGATAAAACCCAATTCCACAATGTTTCACTCCTTTAAAAAAGGGAACCAATCTGGTTCCCCTATTTTTTGAACTTATCTAACTGCACAACGATTTGGTCCGATTTCCATTTCACGTTGTTTTTCTTCATCAGGATTGATTTTCCCCATATTTGTTTCACGGATTTCTTGATAAGAATTTGGTTGAGGTGGTAGATTTTCTGTTACAATTCTTCTAAATTCAGCTTCATCATCAATATTTAAACCATGGTTTTTGGAATAAAGTGTTCCAAGTTTTTCAGCTACACTTCCATCTTCATTTAATTCTTCAATAATCATAAAATGAGCGGGAAGAACGATTAAATCCTCAGATAATTCTCTGTAACGCTTATATAAACTTTCTCTTAAATCTCCCACCCAATCCTGGGCTAAACCAGCTAAATCTGGTCTACCGATCGAGTCAATGAACAAGATATCACCGGATAGTAAGAATTTCTCGTCAACAATGAATGAAGTAGATCCAATTGTATGACCCGGTGAATATAAAGCATGAATATTGATTTTCACGTTACCAAATTCCACATCATTTCCATCTTCTAATGGTTGATACTGAAATGTTACTTCTGTTGCATCCTTTGGTGGTAACCAGTAAGTTGCTCCCGTTTTATCAGCAATAACGGTTCCTCCAGAAATGTGGTCTGCATGAAGGTGGGTATCGAATACATGGGTAATTTTAGCGCCAATACTCTCAGCAAATTCAAGATAAATATCAGTCATACGAGTAGAGTCAATAATGGCAGCTTCACCGTTTGATACAACCATGTATGATAAACATCCTTTACCGATTCGAACAAACTGATAAATTTCACCGCCATCTTTTAACTCCCCGACTTTAACAGGTTCTAAATGTTCGCTCCAAGCTTTCATACCACCTTTTAGGTAAGAAACTGTGAGCCCTTCATCGGAAAGCATTTCCGCCACCATGATAGATGATCCTTCCTTTGCACAAACCACTAAAACTTCTTTGTCAGTAGGAATTTTTTCGATGATTCCTTCCACACCGTCAAGCAATTCAAAATATGGTACATTTATATATTTAAAGTTTTCACCTTCAATTTTCCAATCTTGAAAATCACTTTGATTTCGAACATCTAAAATAAATAATTCTTCCTTATTCATTACTTTTTTCGTTACCTCTTTTGAAGTCATTACATTTACAGTCATTTCTGAGTACCCCCAATGGTATTGGTAAGTTTAAAAAAATATGCTTATAGACAGTCATTCAAATCAATTTTTATTCCCTTAATTATCAAAACTAGTAGTTCTTCCAGTCCACTGACTCATTCCTGGTACTATGTTAATAACTTTAGTAAATCCCTTTTCTACTAGCTTTTGTGCTGCAAGGTCACTGCGGTTTCCTGTTCGGCAGACAATATAAATTTCTTCTTCCTTATTTAATACACCTAAACGATTTTCTAGTTCACCCAAAGGAATAGAAATAGCATTAGGTATATGATTAAACGCATATTCTGCTGTTTCTCTAACATCAAGAACCACAATATTTTCATTTGCTTCAAGTTTCGTTTCAAATTGGTCATTATTGATGACATTCGGATGTTTTCTTTCGATTGTTTCATCACAAGAGGACTTTCTTAAATAATGCTTTAATACTTCTTCTTCCTCTAATGTACCTAAATACAGGTGACCTGTACTTTCAGCCCATGCCTTAATATCAGCTTTGGACCCCTTATCTGTTGCTTGTACTTCTAATACTTGACCAGATTCTAGTCCATTCATTGCCTTCTTTGTTTTCACAATTGGCATTGGACATGCTAATCCTTTTGCGTCTAAAATTACGTTTGCTTTCATGTTCTCCATTTTTATACTCCTATTTTATACCCAGCTGGGTATTATTGTTGTTAAAAAAATTTATTATACTATTCCCTCCCAGGAAAGCATCCCATTGGAATCATTCGCTTGGCGATAAAGAATAAGAAAAGCCCAATCAAGATATACTTAACAAACTCCAAGCCAATTCCCTCCTTTTATATAGGAGAAGGTCCCCCTCCTATCATTAAATAAACAGATTAACATTACCTTCTTGAGCATCTGCTAAATAAGCTGCAACTCCTGCATATTCAATGTTGTCTAACAGTTCTTCTTTTTGCAAACCTAATAAATCCATGGTCATTGTACAAGCTATTAGCTTTATATCCTGCTCTTGTGCCATCTCTATTAATTGAGGCAGCGGAATTGCATTGTGTTTTTTCATTACTTTTTTGATCATCTTAGGACCAAATCCGGCAAAGTTCATTTTAGATAGCCCCAATTTGTCAGCGCCTCTTGGCATCATTTTCGCAAACATTTTTTCCATGAATCCTTTTTCAAGCATTATATTTTCCTCTTTTCTGAGTGCATTCAATCCCCAAAAAGTATGAAAAATCGTTACTTCATGATCATAGGCTGCTGCACCATTTGCAATAATGTAAGCAGCCATTGCTTTATCATAATCTCCGCTTAATAGGACAATTGTTGTTTTTTTCTTCTCTGTCATTTCCCTAACCTCCTGAATATTTTTAATTTACTTATACCCGTATAGGTATTATTGTATTTAAAAAAATTATCCTTTTTTAATCCAAAACTTTAATACATCATTTTCGTCTTCAAACTTCAGTAGTTCATGGCCACATGATTTAGCCCAAGCTAGAAGATCATTCTTAGCACCCTTATCCGTTGTGTGAATTTCTAATACTTGACCGGATTCAAGTCCACTTATTGCTTTCTTTGTTTTAACAATTGGCATTGGACATGCTAATCCTTTAGTATCTAATACTTTATCAATTTTCATTATGAAGTCCTCCCTTTTTGTTTTCACCATTACCCCTATGGGTATTATACCATTGAAAATAAAAGAGGGCGTCAACCCTTTTTTATCGACTTTTCACCAATAGTTCTACTGCCGCTTTTACTAATTCTTCTGTATTCTTATCACCATTTTCATTAGCGAGTCGAACACATTCCACTAAATTTGAACTAACAACTACACCAATGGTTCGATCGATTGCCGTTCTAGCCGCGGATAATTGGGTGATTACTTCCTTACAATCCTTATCTTCTTCCATCATTCTTAAAATTCCTCTTAATTGACCTTCAATACGTTTTACTCTATTTTTTAATTGATCATTGTAATCCATTATTTCTACCTCCTTAAACAACGAGTTTCCATTTTGACGGATAAAGGAACAACATCGACAAGCTTTATATTATACCCCTAAGGGTATAATGTCAATAGGAATACATTTATCTAAATCCTTGGAAGAAAGAATCTGTTCAAGCATATCAGCACAATATAGAAATTGTAATAAAATTATTTTTATTGATGCGCTAATTCAAACCTGGTTTTTGCTGAGAGTGATTTGGGGATCGTGCCTGTGCTTACCAGTAAAGGGTTTACTGAAATAATAAGGATTATTCATCCATTGGATTACCAAGAATACACTCTCCAAAAGGATTTTTCGGATAAGTGGATTTGCCTGTGACGATGAAAAGTCCATCATTATAAATAGTGAGGGCGATATACAGTCAAATAGATTGTCATTCGGACAACTTGTGTTTTGGTATGTTACTTTTAGAGAAAATGAATAAAAAAGCGTTGGCCAAATGCCAACGCTTCAAATTCTAACTCTTTTAAAACAGCCTCTTATTATGCTTTAGAAATATCAATAAATCCTTCTCCGAACACATCACGAACATCGTGTATAGCGATGAAAGCATTCGGATCAGTAGATTGAACAATTCGTTTCAATTTTATTACTTCTTGCTTACTAATAACAATATAAAGAATTTCCTTTGGGGTTTTTGTGTAATAACCATGACCCGAGTATACGGTTACCCCTCTGTCCATTGATGTAGTCACCTGTTTGGCAATGTCATTCGGTTTATCAGAAATAATCGTTATAGCTTTCTTCGGATTCAAGCCTTCGATTACAAATTCCATCACTTTCGTGCCTACATATAGCATAATAATTGTCAGCATCAGCTTTTCTGCACCAATGATAAAATAAGATGAAAAGGCAACGATTAAATCAAAAAACAATAGACCATAGCTAATACTCCATCCTAAAAACTTATGTGTAATCCTTGCTAAGATGGTAGTACCTGCTGTTGTTCCGCCAACCCGAATAATTAAGCCAATCCCAGCCCCTATAGTGATTCCTCCAAAAATAGCATTCACCATCAATTCATCAGAAGCAATATTCCAGCCTTCTGTCAGATGAAGAAAAAGCGAATTAAAAACCACTGCAATAATCGTATAAATCGTTGTTACCTTACTCAAAAATTTATAACCAAAAATTAACAAAAATGCATTCAGAATTAAGTTGACTAAACCTGGTGACCACTCAAATAAATAGTAGGTAATAATTGTGATCCCCGTTACCCCGCCTTCCCCAAGCTCGTTCGGAATAACAAATAAATTAACACCTAACGCAAAAAGAAAGGCACCAATAATGATATAAATGATGTCTATGGTTGTTTTTTTCATACTCTACCTCACTGCTATTATAAATAGTTACTCAGGCACAAACTCTCATCATTATATCGTGGAACAATTCAATCGTACAGTAGTCTTTATTTATTAGGAGTATAATTCAGGGGTGTAGTCTACTAACCTCCCGTTCGTATAAGACCAAAAAAAATGGGATTTTACAAACAACTCTTCTCACTTAAATAAAACAAAGGAGCTTCCTAAAACGCCATTTGGCTTATGGGAAGCTCCTTTATCTATATTATTTTTTAAACCCGGACGGGCTGTGTATAACAATAAAGCTATTTATTGGATTTACAATAAAGTTGCTTTCTCATTAATTAACGATAACTTTTCTTGATTTTGAAGTATTTCCTGATTTATCTTGTGCGTACACATATAATGTTGTGCCACGTTTTTGTTTTTTGATAGTGATGGAGTATTCTCCTTTGTTATTGGCCGTTGTGGAACCAATCACTTTCTTTCCATCTTTTACATAGACCTTTGCTCCAGCTTCTGTTTTACCCGTTATTTTTGTCGATGACGATTTTACATTATTAACGGTTGGGACAGTTGGTGGAGTTTTGTCCTTTACCGTTACATTTACAGCTTTGCTGGCGTTACCAGCTTTATCTGTCGCAGTAACCGTTAAAATGGTTCCTGCTTTTTGAGCTTTTATCAGGATTGAGAAGTTGCCATTTTTATCGGCTGTTCCGCTTCCTAATGTAGTTTTTCCAGCTTTAACGATAACCTTGGAGTCTGCTTCTGCTTTACCCGTGATTTTTTTATCATTATCTCCTACTTCTTTGACGGTCGGAGCATTTGGTGGCGTTTTATCTACAACGATAATCCTTAATTCAGGGCTTTCTTTTCCATTCGCATCTTTTGCTTTCGCATATAGTACGGTTCCTGCTGCAATTTTATTTTTTAGTGGAATCGAAAATGTACCTGTTTCGGCTTTTGCTGTTAAAGTTAAATCTTTTTTGTCCGTAAAAATGACTTCTGTTCCCTTTTCCGATTTTCCTGTAATTACTGTGCTTTCGGAAGTTACTGGGTTCACTTCGGGCTTCACTGGGTCTGGTGTTGGTGCGTCTGGCTTCTCACCTTTATAGATCGTGATCGTTTTCTCCGTGACATGACCTACTAGATCTACCACTTCAAATACTAGGTCATTTTTGCCTTTTGATAATTCTGGTGTGAATTTGTGGTCGTAGGTAAAGTTTCTCATCGCATATGGTTCGTCAAATTTCTGATTATATTCTAGACTTCCATTAACTTTTAGTTCAATCTCATCAAAATTATCGCCTAATGAAACGGTAAGCTCTGGAGCTTTGCCATCCTCGGCAACATAGTTATTATCTGGAAGACCTTTCACATCAAGTGTTGGCCAAGTCGTATCGATCATAACCTGACGTTTGAATTGGATCTTGTTTCCTACTTTATCTGCGCCTTCAAAGTAAATGTCATGGACACCATCTTCAGTGAATTTCAATTGTGTCGCAAATTCCCAACGCATTGTAGTATTGTTATACTTTAAGTTCACATCAATTGGAGAACCAGTAATTTTATCGCCTGTTACTTTTAAATGATCCACAAAATTTGAATTATCTGTTACATATCCAGTTAAAGGAATTTCACGTGTATCATATAATCCAAGCGCTGATGGTGAAGCAACGATAATAGACGGAATCGTGTTATCTCCAGAAAATGTAACATCGGTAGTATTCCAAGTTGTATCATATGCTGTTACCACAATAGAACTTCCATCGGGAATGGTTCCAATGTTTACTTTAGTACTTGCGGATTTAGTACTTGCGGATTGTTTGTCAACTATATCTTCTCTTGCAAGAAGGCGACCACTGGTTGGACTAGTTCTAAGAACGACTTCAACCGCTAGCAATCCACTGCCAGTATCTTGTGCATCGACCGAAACAATACCTGTTTCCTTGTCGTATGATGCGCTCGTAATAGTAGGTGCTTTTGTATCAACCTGAAAAGGTACTTTTACTACTTGTTGATCCTTACCTGGCAGGTCAACCTGAGTTTTGATTTGGTAAGAGTACCAGCCATCTGCTACAACCTCGTTATTCACCTTGCCATCCCACTGTGTGTAGTAAGGGTTATACGTATATGGTCCATTCTTTTGAGCAAACCAGTTTTTCCGTTGATTTTTGTCTATATTTAGCTTGCGTATCATTTTTCCGTTCGCATCTAAAATACTATATTCCACCGTTTTGCTATTTCTCAGGAAGGATAGTTTTGGTGCGATTGCTTTACGCCCAGGATCAGCATCACTATATGGATTAATGGCAAGAAATCTCTTGTCAAAGGCCCTTGTGAATGGGTTTTGTGCTATAGAATAGCCTTGTTCATTAACCATATATGATGAACGATAATAAGATTTATTTGGGGTATCATCCATCATGGTATCAAGAACTGGTGGTTTATTCCAATCCCCTTTGAAGCCAACATATGGAACAGAAATATTTGGTGCCGGGTTGTCTTGATCATCACTTGTAAGAGTGATGAAGCCTTCTACGAAATACCCGTTTGGCATCAACGATTCTAAATCTGCTTTGGCATCAGATAAATCGACTTCGAATGTAATATCTTTTGAATCTCCAGCAGAAATAGTCACTCCATCTGGAGCGTCAACTTTTACTTTTGCTTTAGAAATCACTTGATCGCTCAATGCTAATTGTGATTCCGATACGGCATCTGTAAGTACAGAAGCATTAACTTTGTAGTTAACATCTTTATCACTAAAATTCGTTGCTGTAACTGTCATTGTGAATTTATCTTGATTGATTTCTTTCAGCTCAACTTTTCCTTCATTTGTTCCTTTATTCACAACATATACAGGAGTTGTAACTGCTGAATGTAATTGCATCAATCCTGAACCTTGTTGTCGAGGTGAATATGGAATATTGCCATTAGAGGCATCTGGAATAATTTTTGCTGTATTCATCAGCATGTTTTTAGCTCTTTTCACCATATCCATTCCCTTTAACTCTGGGAATAACTCATGTACTCTTTGTAGAACTAATGCTGATCCACCAGATACGTGAGGAGCTGCCATGGATGTACCACTCATTACTCCATACTGTCCATTATTCAATGTAGAGTAAATTTGGCCCCCAGGAGCTGTAATTTCTGGTTTCAGATTTAACTCAGGAGTCACTCCCCATGAACTAAAGGTAGACATTTTTCCAGCTGCACTATTGGCAACTGTCACTTTATCGGCACCAAATGTTACTTTGGCAGTTCCGCCTGCGGCTTTAATTTTAGCTTCAAGCGTATTTCCATCGCTTTGGCTAAGTGAAACGAATGGGATTTTCGGGGCGCCAAGTACGTCTAATGCCATGCCTACATAATCACCATGACTTGCATGCCCCCTAACGATTACCCCAGCTGCTCCGTACATTTCAGCGGCCAATTTGATTTCCCCATAGTTTGGATGATCTTTTGTTCTTACGACATACACAACTTTTCCTTTCATAGCATTTGTATAATTGTATGGACCACCGTCACCTGCATATACGACATCCATTTCGTTTGTTGTTCCAAAGACATCTTTCGGCTTCGGAGATTCTTGTGTCTTATAGGCAATTGGCAATGTTTCGGAACCAACTTTTATGGCCATTTGATCCAAAACAATTTTGTCATTTTCAATGGACGCCACTGAAATGGAATTGGTAGCAACACTAGGATCTCCAACCAGACCTATATCAGGATTTGAAGCAAATGGATTCCATGTACCATTTCCAACTTGAGCACTGTTACCTGCGGATATTGACATTAAAACCCCGTTTTTAACGGCACGGTCAATTGCTTGTTCCTCTAGACTAGTAGATTCTACAAATCCTGCGATAGAACCAAGACTCATGTTCAGCACGTCAGCACCAAGAGTAATTCCGTCGTCAATTGCTTTAATATAAAGATCACTATAGGTTCCTCGCATACCCGGGTCATTTCCAAACACCTTTAAAGCGAGTAATTGCGCTTCGGGAGCAACTCCCTTAATACCATTCTTAGACTCATCACCATTTGCACCAACAGTTCCAGCTACGTGCATTCCATGCATCGATGCATTTGGGCCAAGGTCACGAATTTCTTGATTGTTGTCAGCGTAGTTATAACCGTAAGGAACCTTTGCTGTATAATATTTTCCTGATAGATTACCAGACTTGATTAAACTATCGACCTTAGCGGAAGTTAATTTTGGTTGTGTATCGGCACTTAACTTCATATCAGGATGATTGAAGTCAATACCTGTATCAATAATCCCAACGACCATACCTTTTCCGTTATATCCTGCATTCCAGGTTTGAATCGCTTCGACCAAGTTTTTACTTGAAATCATCTGAGGTTGTTCTTGTGGACGTTCATACTCATTTACGAGACTTACAGATTCTACGTTTGGTAGGTTTTCAAGTTCATCAATTTTTCCATATTCCACTTCACCACTGACACCGTTTACAACGGTAGTAAAGCTATTCTCAACATTAAAATCTATTTTGTCGCTTTCTACATCTGATAGGAAATCAGATTGCTCACCTTTTACTTCAGCTTGTAAACTAGCCTTCTTGCTTTCAGGTAAATCCTTATATCTTATCCCTTTTTCCGTAGGGAATGTGATGGCCGGATCTCCTTCCAATTCTACAATAACACGAACTTTATCCGTGTCTTTAAATTGTTCTGATGGTTCCACTTTGAATTTGTCGAACTGGCCAAGGTTGCCAAATTTGTCGAGGCTAACCAATGGATCGGTTGCACTTGATTCTGCCTTTGCAAACCCTACTCCAGACGCCATGTTGGAAACGGTTACAATAGACAATAGACTCAGCGCTACTTTTTTCTTAAAACTCTTAAACTTTTTCACTTGCTTCCCCCCGTTTTGTTATACTAAATTACCTAATTGTTCCTCCTTTCTAGTGAATATGCATCTTATATTAAAAACTTTAAGGTTTTACGAGTTTATTGTAAAATCAAGAAATATTATGGTAACCATAACA
>NZ_JBALOS010000042.1:20527-51715 GCF_036962765.1 Neobacillus drentensis | reverse complement strand
TAGGAGAAATTTCTCCTAACCGTTTTTGCATTCCATCTGTTTTTTATTGGATACCTATGCCTAGTTTGATAGGGTGGCCCTTTTTCGAGCCTGTAGAAACTTTATTACATTTAAAACAATCGTTTTAACTACAGCATAAAACGGTACTGCTAAAACCATCCCCAAGATTCCAGCTAAATTTCCTGCAGCGAGCAGGACAATAATAATTGTGGCTGGATGGGTATCAAGTGATTTTCCAAGGATGAGCGGAGATAATACATTACTCTCAACTTGCTGGGCAATAACGATAATCAGAACTACTAATAAAGCCTTCGTCGGTGAATCAAATAAAGCAATAATCACAGCAGGTGCACCGCCGAGAATAGGGCCCACATAAGGAATGATGTTGGTAAACGCGACAAGTAATGCCATAACTAGAGCAAATGGCAAATCAATAATTAGATAACCAACAAAAGCAAGAATCCCTACTGACAGGGCCACAATAACTTGTCCTTGAATATAAGAGGAAAGTGTTTCACCTGTCTCTTTCAACATAAGCAACCCTGCTTCTCTATATGTTACAGGAAGGAATTTAGTTACAGCCTTTGGGAATTTATGTCCGTCCTTAAACATATAGAATAATAAAAAGGGAACAGTCGCTAGAATGACCGCAATATTAGCAAACACTCCAAGGATATTCGAAATACCGCCAGTGACTCGGTCAGGTAAGGTATTTGCATAGGCAATCAGTTTTTGTTTCCCAGTTTCCAATAAATCATTTTGTTCTTCTATGATCCATTTAAATTCAGAACTTCGAGATACCTTATCAAAATACTGCAAGGTCTTGTTGGTGTAATCAGGAAGTGCATTCGCAAGTGCGTTAAACTGATTCGTGATGGCAGGAACCAAGCTGCCAATGGCTAATACAAGAATGCCAATAAATACTACATAAATAATAAGGATGGCAAGAATTCTTGGCACTTTTTGGCGCTGAAGAAAATTAACAATTGGGTTTAATAAGAAAAATAAAAACCCAGTAATCAGAATTGGGAAAAAAAGAGTAGAAAAAAAGATACCAATTGGCATAAATAAAAATGAAATTTTGGTTGACACAAAGATGATCGTTAATATCAATAGGATCTGGATTAACCCGTATTGGAATTTTCTTTTTGACATTATTTTCCCCTTTTTTCAATTAGTATAACTAAAATTATATCAAATACTTGGAATAGAAGACAAATAATAGTATTTTTTTGTTGTTAGGCACCACAATCATACATTGAAAAAAATGAAACTTTCGACTTATTTTATCGTATACTTAATAGGAATATTTTACATATGTGGAAAGAAGGGGTGTTGAATATGGAATTGCAAAAAGAAGTAAAAACGATGAATGAGAGTCCAAAGTTATTGGGAATGTTTACGAGTCCGGGTGTACAGTTTGAACGGATTAAGCAAAGTCCGAAAGTTTGGGTACCACTATTTATTATTAGTATCCTCTATGTAATTGGAATGGCCTTTATGGCGCTATCTATGGACGCAAATACTTTAATTGAACAGGGAGTGCCGGAAGATCAAGTTGATTTGGTGTTAACCATTACAAAGGTAACAGTAGCTGTTACAGGCATCATTGCGCCTATTATTGGTGTTTTAATTAGCAGTGCTATTCAATTAGCAATTGCCAAAATGGCTAGTTCCACTGTTTCTTTTAAACAATTACTTTCTATGAATACTTTTATCATGATTATCGGGGCAGCAGGTCTTATCTTGAATATGGGAATTAGGTATGCCATCGGCGGGGATCCAGAAATATATATTACTAGTTTAGCAGGTCTTCTCAATCAGGAAAAAGCAGGAGTTTTAGGCTCTATAGAGGTTTTTGGAATCTGGTCCGCAGTATTAACTGCACTAGGACTTCATAAAACAGCTCAACTTTCTAAAGGTCTTGCATGGACGGTTGCGATCATTTTCTTCCTCATTAGTATTGGCTTTGCTTTGGTCGGTACCCTATTACAAGGAGCGCCGAAGTTATAATGAAAAAGAAAACATGGATTACCCTAGGTATAATTAGTTTGATTATCATAATGATTTCTGTAAGTGTCTACCGGCAGGTTCTGGCAAAGGGACCTGCCGTTAAAACGACAGAAATCAGCGAAGAGGAAATCTCCTCCCTGTTGATGATTCCAGGTACAGTGAAACTTCCAGAAGAACAAATTGTGTATGCGACTCCAGACAAAGGCGAAATCAAGAAACTGCTAGTCAAGGAGGGCCAGACAGTCAAGAAAGGAACGGTTTTGGCCAAACTTGTAAATCCGCAGCTTGAGTTGGAAATTGAGCAAAATAAATTAGCGGTCGAATCAGCTAATTTAAAAATAAACCAAATCGAAAAGAAACTAGAGCAACTCGAGGACAAAGAAAAGACCTTAAGTGAGCAGGTTGGTAAAAAGGAAGCCCAAAAACAGCTTTCCCCTGAATTTGACCAACTTGAGATGGAAAAAAAGTTAGCGGACATCGAACTTAAGCAAACAGAACTTCAAAAAGATTTAATTAGCACGCGTCAGGAAGATTTAGAGATTAAGAGTATAATCTCTGGTATTGTTTTAGCAGCGAAAAAGCCTGCTGCATCATCGATGGAAGCAGCAAACGAGCCTATTATACATATTGGTAAGCTAGAAGGAATGACTGTCTCTGGACTACTGTCAGAATACGATACCCTTAAAGTTAGTAAGGGACAAAGAGTGTTGATCAAATCAGATGCCGTTCCTGGAAAAGAGTGGCAAGGTGAAATTACTAAGACTGCTATTTTGCCAGAACAGAACCAAGCAAACTTGCAAAATGGTTCCCAGGCTGTTCAGTATCCTGTAACAGTAAAGATTTCCGGTGATACAACCACACTAAAACCAGGTTTCCAAGTCATTATGGAGATTGAAACTGACAAAAAAACAGCGATGGTCCTGCCGCTCGATGCGTTATTTGATGATGGAGATAAGCCCTATGTATATCTTGTCAAGGATGGAAAAACACAAAAGCAGAATGTTAAAACCGGCATTACATCAGGTAAGAAAATAGAAATCCTTGAAGGTGTTTCAAAAGGAGACAAAGTCATCGTGAATGGACCTGACAAATTAAAGGATGGGCTGGAAGTGACAGTTAAATGATCCAGTTAGAGTCCATTACAAGATCATTTTTGTTGGGAAAAGAAAGTGTACCAGTCTTAAATGGAATCAGTTTAACCATCCATGAAGGTGAATTTGCTGCCATTATGGGTCCATCTGGATCAGGAAAATCAACCTTAATGAATATTATCGGCTGTTTGGACAAACCGACTGATGGAGAGTATTATCTTGGCGGGGAAAATGTGTCGCATTATAATGACAAGGAATTGGCACGGGTTAGAAATCAGTCGATTGGTTTTGTCTTTCAGCAGTTTCATTTGCTCCCTCGCTTGACGGCGTTAAAAAATGTAGAATTACCGATGATTTATGCAGGCATTTCAAAAAAAGAGCGCCAGGCCCGTGCGGAAGAAGCATTAAAGAAAGTTGGTCTCGCTGACCGAATGCACCATCTCCCTAATGCCTTATCTGGGGGACAAAAGCAACGTGTTGCCATTGCGAGAGCAATTGTTAATACACCCAAAATTATCTTAGCGGATGAACCAACAGGTGCCCTTGATTCGAAAACAAGCAAGGACATTATGGAACAATTTAGAGAACTTAATGATGAAGACGTGACTATAATTATCGTTACCCATGAATCAGAAGTAGCAGAATACGCAAACAGAACGATTCTGGTTAGAGATGGAATGATTCAGTGTCCTTCTGATGGTGTGAGGGGGCCAGCCATATGAGTTTTATGGAGAATCTTTTTATGGCGTTAAGTTCCTTAAAAGCCCATAAGATGCGGAGTATTCTTACGATGCTTGGGATCATTATTGGGGTGGGGGCTGTCATTATTGTAGTGGCCATTGGACAAGGTGGAGAAGCGATGCTGAAATCACAAATTACTGGTCCAGGGAATACGATTGAGTTATTTTATCAGCCCTCCGATGAAGAAATTCGCGCAAACCCTAATATATTTCAGCAAGCTCCATTCAAACAGGAGGATATTAGGGCGCTTGAGCAAATTGCGGAAATTAAAAGTGTGGTAGCATCAAGCACCAAATTGTCGTCTGTTAAATTTCAGAAGGATCACGTGGATGCATCTACAACGGGTGTTAATCAGGCCTATATTAAATTAAATAAGCTGAAGGTTGCCAAAGGGCGGAATTTTTCAGCATCTGATTTTCTTGGTGGCCGACGCGCTGCGTTAGTCAGTAACAAATTGCAAGAGGAACTCTTTAAAGGGAAAAATCCTGTCGGACGGGTTGTTATGGTTGGCAATCAACCCATCGAGATCATTGGGGTCTTAGAAAAACCAACCGGACTTCTTTCGTTTGGATCCATGGAGGTTTATATACCTTTCCAAACTTGGAAAACCATATACGGAAGCAGTGATTTTACCCAGGTAACCTTGCAAGCAGCGTCTGCTGAACAGCTGCAGGTTGCAGGTAAAAAGGCTGCTAAGTTATTAAATAATCTGCATAATACGGAAAAATCCTACCAAGTCATCAATATGGAAGAAATAGCTCAAGGTGTGGGACAAATTACAAAAATCATGACCTTAATTATTGGGAGTATAGCTGGAATCTCCTTATTTGTTGGTGGAATTGGTGTTATGAATATCATGCTCGTTTCCGTAACCGAAAGAACAAGGGAAATTGGGATCCGTATGGCACTAGGGGCTACTCGTGGACAGGTGCTGACTCAATTTTTAATAGAATCAATGACACTTACTCTCATTGGCGGTATCCTCGGAATTTTACTTGGCTGGGGAACGTCGACAGTAGTCAGTTTCTTTGCCGGCTGGCCATCCTTAGTATCTTGGCAAGTCGTGTTAGGCGGAGTGTTGTTTTCAATGGTAATTGGTGTGGTCTTTGGTCTACTGCCGGCAAATAAGGCCTCAAAACTTGATCCAATTGATTCACTACGATATGAATAAGGAATTGTTTTTTTAGGATTCAGTGAAAAAGAAGTCTACACGGTGTGTGTAGGCTTTTTTCTATTAGGATAAAGAGATAAGGTTTGCAGAAAGTGGACAGTATGATAAAATAATTTAAGGAATATTCAGTCAATTGTGATGGTACCTGGTTCAAAATAATAGTTTTAAAGGAGTCGAGATGAGCATGGAGAGACTAAGTGTGGAAAGTAAGGGTTATTTTGGAGAGTTTGGAGGAAGTTTTGTTCCTGAGGATTTGCAACTAGTAATGAACGAATTAGAAGAGCAATTTTATCGTTATAAAGATGACCCGGAATTCATTGCGGAATTCAACTATTATTTAAAGGAATATATAGGCAGGGAGAATCCATTAACGTTTGCAGAAAATTTAACCAAGCAAAATCAAGGGGCAAAAATTTATCTGAAACGAGAAGATTTAAACCATACTGGCGCACACAAAATTAATAATGCAATCGGCCAAATTCTTTTAGCAAAACGAATGGGTGCAAAGCGAATTATCGCGGAAACGGGAGCTGGACAACACGGTGTGGCAACTGCAACAGCATGCGCCATGTTTGGAATGGAATGCATTATTTATATGGGTAAATTGGATACGGAACGCCAAGCGCTCAATGTCTTCCGAATGGAATTATTGGGTGCAAAAGTTGTACCTGTTGAAAAAGGCCAGGGCCGCTTAAAGGATGCTGTTGACGAAGCCTTGGGTGACTTAGTGCAAAACTATAAAAATACCTTTTATTTATTAGGTTCGGCTGTAGGACCACATCCATATCCATCGATGGTCAAACATTTCCAGGCGATTATTAGTGAGGAATCAAAGCGCCAGATTCTTGAAAAGGAAGGAAAACTGCCAACAGCAGTGATTGCCTGTGCGGGAGGAGGAAGTAATGCTATTGGTGCTTTTGCCCAATATATTGACGAAAAAAATGTGCGCTTAATTGGGGTTGAACCAGCTGAAGCTCCAACACTGACTGAAGGGGTTCCAGCCGTGATTCATGGCTTTAGATGTTTAACGTTATTGGATGAAAACGGAAATCCCAAACCGACGTACTCGATTGCGGCAGGGCTAGACTATCCTGGTGTGGGTCCTGAGCACAGCTATTTGAAAACAAGCGGGCGCGCCGAGTATGTATCAGTTACCGGGCAAGAAGCACTAGAGGCATTTCAATTGCTCTGCAAGACGGAAGGAATAATCCCAGCGTTAGAAAGTTCTCATGCCGTAGCATATGCTATAAAGCTTGCTAAAGAATTATCTAACGATGATGTGCTAATTGTTAACTTATCAGGACGCGGCGATAAAGATGTTGAACAAGTATTTAAGATGCTAAAATAGCAATAAAATATAGAAGGACAAGTCGATAGAGACTCGTCCTTTTGAATTTTAACTTGGAGGAGTCCGTTGAAAACGTTGTCATTTATCAAAAACTATCAAGATAACATGGGATTAAGGGGAAGTTTTAATCAGTTGGCCCTAAATACCTTTGGAATCGAGTTTGAAAATTGGTACCAAAATGGATATTGGACAGAGAAGTATATGCCGTATTCATTTGTTGATCATAATCAAGTGGTTGCCAATGTATCTGTAAATCTATTAAATTTGGTAATAAATGCTGAGGAAAAACAAGCAATCCAATTAGGTACTGTCATGACACATCCTAATTATCGAAATAAGGGTTTATCCAGACGGTTGATGGAAATGGTGTTAGACGATTATCAACATATCGATATAGTCTATTTGTTTGCCAATCAAACTGTATTGGACTATTATCCGAAATTCGGATTTCATGCTACTGATGAAGTGCAATATATATTGGACTATAGCCACCATCCTGCATATCCCTCTGAAATGAAAAAATTAGATGCTCGGAATCCAGTGGATTTAACATTCATCTATAATTTAGCAAAGAATCGAAAGGTCATTTCGAATATATTCGGAACCTCAAGTAGTGAGGAACTTCTGATGTTTTATTGTACGATGGTTTTTAGTCAGGACCTTTACTATCTTGAGAATGAAAATGCACTGGTTATCTTTCAATTGGATGGTGATCGTTTACATCTTTATGACGTAATCAGTCATGAGAAGGTAAACATTCAAACAGTCTTGAGCACGATTGTCCCACCTAAGGTCAAGAAAGTAATTTTCCATTTTCATCCCGATGAACAAGAGTTATCATTTGAAAAGCAGCTTTATAAAACCAACAATGTTCTTTTTATTAAGAATTTAACCAACGTCCCTTTTCCAAATGAATTTAAACATCCGCTTACTGCACAGGCGTGATGGTGACTGACACCATTTAAATATTGACTTTTAGAAAAGAGCTCTCGTACAAATAACCATTTGTAATGGGGTTCTTTTTTTATTGTATTGGGGAGGAGAGCATGTTTCAGATTTACTTGAATATAATTTAACTAAATCTAATTACGTATTTTGGTGATAAAAAGGGGACAAGTATGCATAGGTATAGGATAAAATTTTATATTGACTTAAGTAGATCTGGTGTAAGTCCTTTTTATAAACGGTTAGGGTTTATTTTTTTAGGTGCTACACTTGTATCCTTATCCTTACAATTATTTTTGGTGAAAAATCATGTGATTGATGGAGGAATCATTGGGATTAGTATCCTGCTTGCACATATTACCCAGCAAGAAATAGGATTATTTTTGTTAATATTAAACACTCCTTTTTTCTTACTTGCCTATACATTTCTGGGAAAAAGGTTTCTCCTCCTCAGCCTCTTTGCCATTCTTATTCTATCCTTTGAAACCTATTTATTAGATTCTCTTCCTGTCATTACCTCCAATCCAGTTCTAGTTATTGTCCTTGGCGGAATTAGTTTAGGTCTGGGGGTCGGGATCACCATTCGATTCGGTGGATGTTTTGATGGGACAGAAGTGTTAGCTATTATGTTAAGTAAACGTTCTTCTTTCTCAATCGGGCAGATTATCCTGTTATTTAACGTATTGATTTTCGGGAGTTCGATTTTCATTTTTGGGTTAAGTGAAGCCGTATTCTCCTTAGCAACATTTCTAATAGCATTTAGAACGATTGATCTTTCAATTCAGGTAAACTAATTTGCTGCTCGTTTTCTCCTTTGGACATTCTTAAGGAAGGTTATACACTCTCTGTGGAAGAAGTTATTCAGTTTGCAAATGGTAATTTAGCACCGAACAAGGCGTCAAAAGAGGTCGAAATCCTTGTCGAATTACCAAAATGATCGGTGGGAAAATGGCTTAGGAGAGTCCTACAAGATGAAGAGATAGCTAAGGTAAAAGTTTAACTGTCAGTAAGTATAATTTGAAAGATATTTTTTCTTTTTTTGAAGGCATCTCTTTGATAAGCAGATATAAGAAACGATGTGAAAATGCCCGTTCAACACTTGAACGGGCATTTTTTTATGAAAAAAACTATTGGTTTTTTAAGAAATATAGCACTTTTTCATTTACCAACTCATTTGCTTCTGTTACATAAATATGACCAGCACCTTGAATGGTCAAAAATTCAGCATTTGGAATTTTTTCAGCTAAATTAATCCCATTTTGATAGGGAACCAACTTATCGGCATCGCCGTGGATAACCAAGGCGGGCACTTGGATTTGGTCTATCTCGTTGGACGTATCATGGGCTAAACAGGCCTGGAGCTGAAGTATATAGGCATAAGGAAGAACAGGTATCTCGATTCTTCTTTGTATGTCCTCTGCTACTAATTCTCGTTGATTTTCTATAAATGCTTGACTATATAGGATTGGAGCGGTGGCCCAAGCCATTTCTTCTGGTGTTGCAATGGATGAGCCCCTTGAAAGCATTAGCATCGAGACTTCTGCACTCGGTTGGACATGATTTGCTCCGCCAGAGGTTGTACAACCTAAGATAAGCGATCGGACTCGTGAAGGATACGTAAGGGCTAATCTTTGTGCGATCATTCCACCCATGGAAATCCCATATACATGGGCTGAGTCTACGCCGGCTGTATCCAAGACGCACCTTGCATCTTCAGCCATTTGTTCAATCGAGTAGGGAGTATTAGGTTTGTCACTGAGACCTGTACCACGATTATCAAAAATAATAACTTTAAAGTGCTCACTTAGAGCAGGGAGTGTCCTAAACCAAGATTTTGAGTTCAGTGATAACCCCATAATTAAAAGTAGAGGTTCCCCTTCTCCGTGAACCTCATAATAAAGATTTATACCATTCTCAGTAGTATGTGGCATTTGCAGCAATCCTCCTTTTTAAAGATAACGGTAAATTATATGATAATATGCCTAAGTAAAGAACATAGAAGAAGGGAGGAAAGAATCCGCCCCCTCTCTAACTGGCTTTTGAGTGTTTCTTCAAAAAATTGCGTAGAATTCTATTAAATGCATCTTTTTGTTCTAATTTTGCAATATGGCCAGTATTCCTCATGATGACAAATTCAGAATGGCGGATTTTTTTATGCATAAGTAGTTGTATCCATACAGGAATGACTGAATCATATTGTGAGCCCATGATTAACGTCGGGACTTTAATTTTAGGTAGCAGTTTCAAATTATTCACTTCAAAACAGGCTTTAACAGATTTTAGAAATACATCATCATTAGGGTTGTGAAATTTAAGGAAGTCTTCATATACTTTTCCCTTCCAGGAAGTAAGTGAAATACGTGCGGCCGTGGTTTTGGAGATACTTGGGGTTCTTGAAAGCGACCGTACCTTGCGATAGTTTATGATTAAATTAGCTAGATGCTTTGGAATAAAATGAAAGGTACTTACCAGCATGAGCGTTCGACACATTTGAGGTGCTTGACGGTAGATTTCCTGCGCCACCATTCCGCCCATCGATAAACCACAGATGTGAGCGCTTTCGATATTGAGATCATTTAATTGATTAATAATGTCACGGGCAAAGTGCGGGATAGAAATTTTATCATTTGTAATATGCTCACCATGACCTCGTAAATCAGGGATAATCAAGTCATACTGATCCGCAAATTCAAATTGATTGTGCCAGCCCTCCTTTACCTCTCCTAGACCATGAATAAAAACCAAAGGTTCCCCATCACCAAACCGCAAGTAAGGAATGTCAGAGCAACTAATAGAAACTCTACTCAAATATACCCCTCCTATTTGCTATATATCATATAAGGGCTTTCTACAATTTGTAAAGTATTAATTTTTATAAAATTCAGAATAATACAAAAGAATTATTTTTTGTGTCCCTTATGTATGGACAAGTGTCTTTCTTTGGTGCCTGACACCAAAAATGACACCAAGAATTGCACTGAAAAGTATTATAGGGGAATACTAATTTCTTTGTTTATGGATCTTTTGGAAGTGGTGGGATGAATGGTTTTTTCGGTTGTTATTTACAAATTACACCATTTCGCTACAAGGTAACTGAAAAAATATTCCGACAATTTTCGTCAATATTCACATAATTGTGTAAATTTTTCGAAAACTGTTACTTGATGTATAAAGGTTTGTTTTCGTTATATTCAACAGATAGGGATTTTTGTAGAATTTTGTCGAAAGAGGAAGGTTTACAAAGTTCTATTTTACTACAATAATCGTAACTATATTAATATTCTAATTAATGATTATTGATGACCACTTCGAAGCATTTGCAGCTATTTATAAATGGAATATTTACTATTAGACTTTAAAAATCTTGAGGAGGCATCGTAGTAATGGTTTATCAGCAAAAACCGTGGTTAAAAATTTATGATCCAAGAATTAATGAGCATGTAAACATTGAGCACAATTCACTTTATGATTTTTTACATGGTTCAGTAAAACGTTATAATAGTAATCCTGCATTCACCTTTTACGGAAAAGTTTGGACCTATAATGATACAAAACTGATCACCGATAAATTTGCTGCAGCCCTACATAGGGCAGGATTTACTAAGGGTGACCGTCTGTCTATAATGCTTCCTAATTCCCCTCATTACATTTTCACGCTATTCGGTACTTTTCGACTAGGTGGAATAGCTGTTCAAGTTAATCCAATGTATGTAGAAAGAGAAATAGAACACGTTTTAAATGATTCTGGCTCGGAATACATAGTCGCATTCGATGCATTTTATCCAAAAATAAAAGAATTGCAATCCAATACATCCTTAAAAAAGGTTATCGTAGTAAGTTTCGGTGGAACGAGAGTTGATCTTGCTGCTGGCGACCAATATTTTGATGAATTTTTACATGAGGACGTAACTATCCCAGAGGTCGAGATTGACCAATACGAGGACGTAGCCCTTTTACAATATACTGGTGGGACAACAGGTGTATCTAAAGGTGTCATGCTCACTCATCGCAACTTACTAGCCAATTTCAACCAAGTTTGTGATTTTGCCTATAATGCTTGTGATAATAAACCGGAAAACTTAAAAATGATTACTGTCCTGCCAATGTTCCATGTATATGGATTATCTAGTGTGGCGCTATGTGGAATTAGGGAGGGGGCTAATCAAATCGTCTTACCTCGTTTTGATGTTAAAGAGGTAATGGATACGATTAACCGTGAAAAGCCGTTCCAAATGTCAGCGGTTCCAACCATGTATTTTGCATTAAATAGCCAGCCAGATTTAGATAAATGTAGTTTTAATGAAATGTATTACTTAAGCAGCGGCGGTGCGCCACTACCCGTAGAACAAGTAAAAATGTTTGAAAAGAAAACAGGTGCAAGGTTACTGGATGGGTATGGCCTTTCTGAAACAGCACCAACAGCCATCTTTAGTCCGCCATTTGTACCGAGGAAATATGGAAGTGTTGGAATACCAGTCCAAAGTACAATTGCCAGAATTGTCCATCAGACCCCGGATGGGTATATCGATGCGCCTGTTGGAGAAGAAGGCGAGTTAATAATCCAAGGTCCACAGGTCATGAAAGGGTATTGGAACCGCCCAGAAGATACGGCCGAAGTAATAAAAGACGGCTGGCTGTTTACAGGAGATATCGCAAAAATGGATGAAGAAGGATACTTTTATATCGTAGATCGGAAAAAGGATATGATCATTGCGAGCGGCTACAATGTATATCCTAGTGAAATCGAGGATGTGCTTTATAAACTCGAAGGAATCGAAGAGGTGCTTGTTATTGGAGTTCCGGATTCCTATCGTGGGGAAACAGTAAAGGCATTTGTCAAATTGAAAGATGGATATGCCATTACAGAAGAGGATATCAAACAGTTTGGCAAAGAAAACCTTGCCCCATATAAGGCGCCAAAAGAAGTAGAAATACGTACTGATTTGCCTAAATCTTCAGTTGGAAAACTACTTCGACGCGTATTAAGAGACCAAGAAAAATTAAAAGTAGAAGCTTAAAAGAGAGGGAGAAAAACCGTGTATATTCAAGAGCTTTTTAGTTTAAAAGGCAAAACAGCCATTATTACCGGCGGAGGAAGAGGCTTAGGCCAGCAAATTGCGGTCGCCTATGCAGAAGCTGGGGCAAATGTGGTCGTGTGTTCAAGAAATCTAGATGCCTGCCAACAATTGACAGAAGCCTTGCAGGAAAAAGGAGTTCGAGCCCTTGCCCTGAAATGTGATGTAGCCAATCGAAACGAAATCCAGTCTGTTGTCGATGAAACCATGCTAGAATTTGGCCGGATCGATATATTGGTTAATAACAGTGGTACCAGCTGGGGTGCACCTGCTTTAGAAATGCCTGAAGATAAATGGGATAAAGTAATGGATATCAACCTAAAGGCTGTTTTCTTATTTTCTCAAGCTGTTGGAAAAATTATGGTTGAGCAAAAATCAGGTAAGATAATTAATATTGCCTCCATCGCAGGTATCGGAGGGCAAGACCCATTGGTAATGGATGCGATTGGTTATTCCGCAAGTAAAGGTGCAGTCATTACCTTAACGAAGGATTTAGCTGTGAAACTGGCTCCATATAATGTCCATGTCAATGCCATCGCTCCAGGGTTTTTCCCTACTAAAATGGCAAATGCGATTCTAGATTACTCAGGTGAAAAAATTCTCGAACGAACACCTGCAGGACGCTTTGGGTCCGATAATGATATGAAAGGCCCAGCACTTTTCTTAGCTTCAGATGCTTCTAATTATGTATACGGCCATGTACTAGTTGTTGACGGCGGCACAACTGCCGGTGTACAGTAAAATAAAAGATACTGACCAGTTAGTTAAGAGGGATGCACATGGGGTTCACACATCGAGACTCAGATTCTTTCTATAAAAAGCTTGAAGCAGAAATGAATAAAAGAATCCATGCCTGCACCAATAACAGAAACTTTACGATCGCTTTTGGGAGAGCAATGGAAGCACACCTGAAGCAATTAAGTATTCGTAAGAGGTTAACGACGAGATGGCTTAACAAAATTGACCTTGCGAATAAAGATGAAATAAGTGCTATTTCTGTAAGAATTGTAGATTATGAGGAAAAATTAGATCTTTTGGATGAATCCATCTATAAGATGTCCAAAAGACAGCAAGAGAATCAAACTAAGTTCAAAATGATTCGGGAATCCTGGGAAGCCCTGCAAGAAGTATTGGAGATGGAAGCCCGTGAATTCCACGATTCGAAACTAAAAAACTTAGAATTAGAATTATCAGACTTAAAAAAATTATTTGATACAGATCATTCGAATTTGGAGGAGAAAAACGATGACGAAAAAAAATGAAACTGTCGTAGAAGTTGAAAATCAAGAAGCTGTGGTTGGCGAGGAAAAGGATCCTTCAAGCTTAGACCTTCTTTGGAAGTTAGGATTTAATGAATTGGATGCATGGCAAGAGCGCTTCAATAAACGTGATGCACGTTTCTTGGAGGCTGTTAAGAACTACGTGGACAAGCTTAAACAAAATCAAGAGAATGCGGCAACAATTGCAGCACAATTTGGGTTGGAGCTGAAAGAGTGGGAGAAGACGGCAAGAGAAGAATTACTAGTGACAACAACTCCACTACAGCATTTCTTTCCTGTTAAATCATATGAAGAAATTAACAGAGTAGTAGAGGACATTCAAAATAAAACAGCTCATTTATTATTAACTCCAACTCAAGCATTAATCACTGGACAATTGGATGCACTCGATAAGTATGTAGAAACCGTTGAACAGTATATTGCTTATCGAAAAAATGGCAGAGAAAAATATATTGAGAGTGTTAAGAAAACAAGCAGTGTATTATATGAAAATCAAAAAGTATTTGTGAATATGTTTGCGAACCAAGTGAAAACTGCGATGCTGCCTTTTCAAAGTTATATGAAGAATGTAACGGAGCAATCTAAATAATATCATAATAGGAGTGGAAGTAATGTCGGGTAAAAAACCATACGATCCATTTGAATCCATTCATAAGGTTAGTCTTTTATGGGAAAAACAAATCAATGATTTTATCTATCTTTGGACGAATAACAAAGATTTTGTGAAAATGTCCAAAACAGGAACGGAGATTAATTCGCGTTATCTAGAGGCTTTTAAAAAGAATCAGGAAGCACTTGCTAGTGTATTAAATTTACCAACTAAAAATGATATAGCAAACGTTGCAACTTTAACGGTTCAAGCTGAGGAAAAAATTGAAGCTCTTGAGGAACAAATCTGGGAATTACAGGATTCTCTGAAGTCGCAAAACAAAGAAATTGAGAGTGTTGTGGAAATTTCTAAAGAAATCATTAAATTAACGAAGCAGCTGAAAACGGAGTTAATAAAAACGAAAAAAGAGCAACTAGATACAAAGGAATTACATGCAGAGCTACAAGAAATGAAATTTGAGTTATTGAAATTAACAAGCATTAAAGAAGAAGTAGATTCATTAAAGGGTCTAATTGAAAAAAAGGACCAAGACACAAAACGAGAACTAGCAGGATCAGGGACATCGAAATAATATTGAAACGGAGGGGTGACCTTGGCAACTGAAGCACCTTTGAAAGGGTTAATTCCCGAATTTGATTATCAAAAAGAAATGGACCGCTGGGAAAATGTATTTAAGATCTTATCAGAACCTGAACCCAAGGTTGGTCAAACTCCTAGGAATGAAGTATGGAGAAAAAATAAATCAGTCCTCTGGCATTATCCAGCCAAACAGAAAAAGTATGAGATTCCTTTATTTTTCGTGTATTCACTTTTTAATAAACCATACATTTTAGATATTGACCAAAAGAAAAGTGTGATTAAGAACCTTAATGAGATGGGTTATGAAGTGTATTTATTGGATTGGGGTACACCAGGCTATGAAGACAAAAAAATTGGTCTCGACACCTATATCGATAAATACTTAAAAACGGCTGTTAAGCGGGCTATTCGCCATTCTGGAGCGGATGAAATTACACTAGTTGGCTATTGTTTAGGCGGAACGATTGCCTCTATCTACGCATCAATTGCGGAAGAACCAATAAAAAATTTAATTGTAGCCACTGTTCCAATTGATTTTTCTACGTTTGTTGGACCAGACAAATGGGCTGAGGGTCTCAAACAAGGAGATTTTAATATTGATCATTTTCTTGATGTTTATGGGGTTGTACCGCCTAAATATGTGGAAATGATGTTTAGAGCCGTTGGAGCGCCAATTTATTTCACAAATTATACCATGCTCTTGAATCGCGCCCATGATCATCGTTATGTAGAAAAGTGGCGTCGAATGAATAAATGGACACTTGATCAAGTTCCTTTTACAGGAGAAGCCTATAAACAATTAGTGAATGATTTAATTAAAGGGAACAAGTTGGTTAAAGGTGAATTAATCGTTGGGAATAAACAGGTGGATTTAAAAAATATTCGTGCCAATTTATTTGTTATCTCTGGCTCAAGAGACAATTTAGTTTTAGAAGAGCAAAGTAAACCCATTATGGATTTAGTGTCTAGTGAAGATAAAACATATCTTTGCGTAGAAACCGGGCATGTTGGTCTTGCGTTATCTGGATTATTTGCAGGTATTGTTGATCAATGGGCTGCAGGACGCTCAAATCCCACTGCTTAAATGATTGGGAAAAAGTTTGGTACAAGGATTATGGCAATGTTGGAAGAGGAAGGGGTATCCTTCCTCTTCTAACTTGCCGTTTTATGTTTGTTCAAGAATGTTCGCAGAACCTGGTTGAATTCATCCTTTGCCTCTAATTTGGCGATATGTCCTGTGTTCCTGAAAATGACAAATTCAGAGTGACGAATTTGTTTATGCATTAAGAATTGTACCCAAACAGGAATAACCGAATCATACTGCCCGCCAATAATTAAGGTGGGTACTTTAATTTTAGGAAGTAAGGTTAAATTATTTACTTTTAGACAAGCCTCCAAGGATTTAAAAAAGAATTCCTTGTTTGGTTTGTAAAATTTGTAGAAGGTTTCTATATTTTCTTTGCTCCAAGAATAGAGACAAACCTTCGCAGACCTTTCTGCGATTGCTTGAGGGGATTTATTTTCTGCACTGGCTTTCCGGTACTTTATAAAAAGTTTACCGAGCCGTTTAGGAGCATAATGGAAAGTGCTCACTAGCATCAGAGATCGACACATCTCCGGTGCTTGACGATAAATTTCTTGCGCAACCATTCCCCCCATAGATAACCCGCATATGTGTGCGCTTTCAATCCTCAACTCTTCTAAGAGACTAATAACATCAAATGCAAAGTTTTTTATGGAAATCTCTCCAGGTGAAATGTACTCTCCATGTCCACGTAAGTCAGGAATAATTAAGTCATACTGACTCGCAAACTCAAACTGATTTTCCCAACCCTCCTTTACTTCACCAAGCCCGTGAATAAATACTAATGGCTCACCTTCACCAAGCCGCAAATAAGGAATACCGGAGTCACTTTTGAACATTTTACTCAACATTCATTCCTCCTAGTTGTTTGATAACAACTGTTATTTCCAATATTTGAATGGTGTAAACATGAATAAAATTATGATTGTTTTATTATATCTTTATTTGTGGGAAAATATTACATATGGGTGTAAACCACATATATCGATACACTTGTCTGAAAAAACAGTATTGGCTTTAAAGAGACAAAATTTTTAGTTAAAATGAGTGGTGTATGGAGTACAATTGCGCAGCTCCTGAGTTATGATAGAAGGATAAAGGATGTTAAGGGAAAATGAGGTTTCTTTCATGATAAAAAAGTATTTAACATTTCAAAAAAATAATGGGATTGCCCCGTATATTTGGACGATTCTATGCATTTTACCGTTTTATTTTATTTTTCAATCATCCTCAACGATTGAAATTGTAGTGGGAATTTTACTCACATTACTATTCTTTATTCTTTACCGAATTGCGTTTATTTCGAGAGGCTGGCCCGTTTATTTATGGACACTGATCCTAATTGGTATTTCTATTACCGCGAATAGTCTTTTCAACTATGTTTATTTTGCCTTTTTTCTTGCTTATTTTATCGGCAATATTAAAGAAAGAATCGCCTTTTTAACGTTGTATTTTATTCATTTGTTTAGTACGTCTGTTTCCATTAACTTCAGTATCGTCACGCAAGAAAAATTATTTCTACAGCAGCTGCCTTTTGTCATTATCGTTTGGATTAGTGTAATCCTTCTCCCGTTTAGCATCCATAACAAGAAGGAAAGAGGGCAACTGGAAGAAAAATTATTGGATGCAAACAAACGGATTTCTGAGTTAGTTAAAATTGAGGAGAGGCAAAGAATTGCCCGGGACCTTCATGATACCCTGGGACAAAAGCTCTCACTTATTGGGTTGAAATCAGATTTGGCCCGAAAGTTAATTGCTAAGGATCCGGAGCAAGCACGAAATGAACTAAAGGATGTTCAGCAAACAGCACGAACTGCATTAAGTGAAGTACGAAAGATGGTATCATCGATGCGGGGAATCCGCTTGAGGGACGAAATTGTCCGAGTAGAACAAATCCTTAATGCTGCAGAAATTAAATTCCACAGTGAAGGCGATTTTACTCCCGCAAAAGTAACACTGTTAACGGAAAATATTTTAAGCATGTGTATGAAAGAAGCTGTAAATAATGTTGTCAAACACAGTGGAGCGAAGTCTTGTTGCATTGCGATTAAACAATCGATACGAGAATTGGTATTGACCATTCGTGATGATGGGGTTTATAAGGGACAGAAAGAAACCCTGCAAGAGGGTCATGGGCTGATTGGTATGAAAGAGCGCTTGGAATTTATTAATGGCAGTCTTGAAATTTTAACAAAAGAAGGAACAACATTAATTATAAAAGTACCAAATGATGTTAAACCAAGGATGGAAAAGGAGGAGCAAAATGATTAAAATTGTGATTGCTGAAGACCAGCAGATGCTTTTAGGCGCCTTTGGTTCACTTCTTAATTTGGAAGAAGATATGGAAGTGGTCGGAAAGGCATCAAATGGAGAAGAAGCTGTGACACTCGTCAAGAAATTCAAGCCCGATGTCTGTATCATGGATATCGAAATGCCTGGAAAGAGCGGTTTGGAGGCAGCAGAAGAGTTGAAGGGTCTAGGCTGTAAAGTAATCATCTTAACCACTTTTGCCAGAACTGGTTATTTTCAGCGGGCGTTGAAGGCTGGTGTGAACGGCTATTTGTTAAAAGACAGTCCTAGTGAAGAGTTGGCTAGTTCCATCCGCAGTGTAATGTCAGGAAGACGAATTTATGCACCAGAACTAATGGATGATGTGTATGGTGAAGAAAATCCATTAACGGATCGGGAAAAGGAAGTGTTGGAACTGGTTGCAGATGGCAAAAATACCAAAGAAATTGCTGAGGAACTTAGTATCAAAGCAGGCACCGTCCGTAACTACATCTCCATTATCCTCGACAAACTTGAAGTAAAAAACCGAATCGAGGCAATTACCCAATCCAAAGAAAAAGGCTGGTTTAAATAAAGAGTGTATTAGCGGTGTCACAGGCACCGTTAATGCACTCTTTTTTTGATTATCAATTTTCGTACGCCAAAAAAGTTTTATTTATCTGAAAAATGTAGTTTACTAGTATTGACAGCAAATTTACGGAGTTTATTACAGAAAGGGAATGATCGATTTAATGGGTGAACCGATAAATGATGACATGATGGTTAGTAGTAAGGGAATTTCACGTTCCCAACGATTATGGATGGCAGTAATTCTTGGGACGTTAGCTGCCTTTGGACCCTTGTCGATTGATATGTATTTACCGGCTCTTCCTGAGCTTGCCAAGGACTTTCATTCCAATCCATCGCTAGTTCAGTTTAGTTTAACGTTTTTCTTGTTCGGATTGGCTTCAGGGCAGTTGTTTGCTGGCCCGCTTAGCGATGTTTATGGACGCCGAAAGCCGTTACTTATTGGATTAATTACTTATTTCGTAGTTTCACTATTATGTGTCTTTAGTCCCTCGATTTGGACATTTATTATCTTACGTTTGTTACAAGGTTTTGCAGGTTCTGCTGGAATAGTTATTTCACGTGCAATTGTGCGCGATTTATATTCGGGTTCAGAATTAACAAAGTTCTTTGCATTACTTGCATTGGTTAATGGATTGGCCCCGATTCTCGCACCTGTCGTGGGAGCACAGTTCTTGAAAATCGTCCCATGGCAAGGAATATTTATCGTCTTAAGTATCATCGGTTTGGTGATGTTCGTGGTTGTATTTTTTGGATTACCTGAGACACTCTCTCATGAAAAAAGGGCTTTGGGAGGGCTCAAGAATACGTTTATTACCTTTAAAAATCTGATTTTAGACCGCAGTTTCATCGGCTATGCTTTAGTACAGGGATTGGTGTTTGCTGCTATGTTTGCTTATATTTCTGGGTCACCATTTGTGGTGCAAAATATATATGGTGGGTCAGCACAAATGTTTAGCCTCATTTTTGCAATAAATGGTTTAGGTATCATGATTGCCAGTCAAACAACAGGCCGATTGGCGGGACGAATACACGAATCAAGACTGTTTGTTTTTGGAATCGGTTTGTCTTTTTTGGGCGGAATCGTTTTACTTCTCCTTTTACTGCTAAATGCTGACTTATTAATAGTATTGGTGCCGTTATTTTTTGTGGTAGCAAGTGTAGGTATAGTGAATACGGCAGGATTTTCCCTTGCCATGCAAAAACAAGGTAAGTCCGCAGGCAGTGCCTCTGCACTTTTAGGTGTAATGTCACTCTCATTGGGAGGGATTGTAGCACCGCTTGTAGGATTAGGAGGAGAACATACCGCCATACCGATGGGAATTGTGATCGCGTGCGCAGGTGGGGGAGCAGTTCTTTCGTATCTGTTTCTTGTACAAAAGACGAACTAATGTTAAACCAGATCTGTTCATATAAAAAACAAAAACGGCGGCTATGCTTCAGCTGCCGTTTTGTAATTATCAATAAACCCTTTGATATATTCAAATACTTCTCTAGGACGTTCTTCAGGAAGTGCGTGTCCAGAATCTTTTAATACAATTAACTTAGAGTTGGTCAAATCCTTATTTAATTGCTCACCTATAGTAAGTGGCATCGATTTATCATGATCCCCCCACAGTAATAAGCAAGGCGTTTTAATTTGGTTTAGGATCTCAACAGGCAAGTCACCTTCACGATCACGAATCATCCTCGTAAGTGCAACGAAAATTTCATCCGATAAAAATGGTTGTAGGTACCCATTGATCATTTCATCATTAATTATGGTGTGATTATACAGTGCGTCCTGAAGATTCTTCTTAACTCCGGTCCGTGCAAACCAATATTTCACAAAAAGATGGAAATAGGGTAGGTAACTTGTGATGATTAAGGGCATTTTAGATCGTTTGAGATAAGCAGAGCTGCAGAGAAGAATAGCTTTGTCCGCAAGCTCTGGCATCATATGCAAGATATTCAAAACAATTTGTCCACCCATGGAATGACCAATGAAAGTCATCTTTTTTAATCCTAAACTTTCTGTAAGTTTAATTACTGTTTGGGCTAAATTCTTGTAGGAATATTCATAACGATTACATTTAGCACTTTTTCCAAATGGGGGGAGATCAATAGATAAAACCTGGTACTCTTTTTTCAATAATGAAATTAGATGCCGAAAGGTGAAGGTGGAAGAAAGAAAGCCATGTAATAAAACAAACGTTTTTTCAGATGTTTGATTGGGATAAAACTCATAATAAACATTAATGTTATTTACTGGTTGATGACCTGCTAAGACAGTTTGTTCCATCAATATCTCTCACCTGCTCCATTAATAAAATAGATGAGTATAATGTTCCCTAAAAGTCAGCACATACACAAAAAATCTTGCCAAAAATCAAGAACATAATTTGGGGCTATAAAAAAAATTTCTAAAATACTAGTACATACAGCCCTTATAAAATCTGATAAAATTTAATAAAATTGGCTAATTTTGGCGAAGTGTCCATCCGTCGTGGACAAATAGAGAAAGTGTCTTTTTGCGGTGCCTGACACCAAAAAATTAGGGGGAATAAAGGTTGACAATTATTGAAGCATTTCATGTGGAAAAGGCTTTTAATGGGCGTGCTATTTTTAAGGATGTTTCTTTTGCGATTAAGGAAGGGAGTATTATTGGTCTGCTTGGACCAAATGGGGCTGGGAAGACAACGATGATTCGTTTGTTAAATGGGGTGATTAATGCGACGAGCGGAAAGATGCTGGTAATGGGATATGACCCGCAAACACAAGGTGATGCAATCAGAAAGCAGGCTGGAGTTGTCACGGAAAGTGCTGCTTTGTATCATGACATGAGTGCTTGGGATAATCTAGTCTTTTTTTCTAAAATTTATAACGCATATGACCCGAAGCGAATTTCTCATCTTCTGGAGCAATTTGAAATGATTGAGAAAAAGGATCAATTGGTTGGTACGTTTTCGACAGGGATGAAAAAAAGAATTACCTTGGCCAAGGCTCTGCTCCATAAACCTAAACTTTTGTTTCTTGATGAGCCGACAAATGGTCTAGATCCTGAAGGGATTAACGATGTGATGCATTACTTGAAAAAAATAAATAAAGATGAAAAAGTCACGATTATTATCTGTTCACATGTCTTGCATCAGCTGGAGACAATATGTGATTCCTTCCTATTTATTAAGGGTGGACAAATTATCGAAAAGGGAACAAGAAGTGAACTAGAGGAAAAATATTTAACAGAGGTTACCTTATTGGTTGAAACTGGATTAATCCCAAACGACCCAAAGACATACATGGGTTTTACTTACCTTAGAAAAGATCTGCATATAATCGAATTCACCCTCCCATCAAAAAATGAAATTCCATTTTTATTGAAGGGAATTTTGAGTGAATCGTGGCTTCACTCGTGTGAAATTACGAACCGAAGTCTGGAGTCGTTATATTTTATAATAAGAGGTGAAAAGAATGAATAAGAACATTATTGTTTTCATCGCTCAAAAGGATATAAAGACCACTTTTTCGTCCAAAAAGGTATGGGTTCCAATGATCATCCTTCCTTTATTGCTTTGTATTCTCTTACCGGCAATATTTGCATACGTTGGTTTAAATACAGAATTACTCGGGCAATCCTCAAAGGATTTAGAAAAACCAATCAATGCGATAATTAAAAATTTTCCAAATGAAGAGTTAAGAAATACTCTTGCTGCCTTACCGACAATGGGGTACAAGTCTGCTTATTTCTTCTTAAATTTTATGACGATCCCGTTTTTTTTAATGACCGCTATCATCAATTCTTTGGTCACTTCTTCCAATAGTTTTGCGGGCGAGAAGGAAAGAAATACTTTAGAAACATTATTATTCGCTCCGATTTCTATAACTGAATTATTTTTAGGCAAGGTGATTGCTTCCTTTGTTCCTACGATCATCATTACTTTTGTGGCATTTTTACTTAACGCTGTTATTGTCAACCTAATTTCTTATCGAGTTTTTAATGAAATTTTATATTTAGATTCAACCTGGCTGCTTTTAATGTTTTGGGTTATACCTGCATTAGTGATCTTTAATATCGTTTTGAATGTTTTAGTTTCCGCCAGAGTAAAATCGTTTCAGGAAGCACAGCAATTTGGCGGTATTATGGTTTTACCGGTAGTCGGTCTAATTATCAGCCAAGTTAGTGGCCTCTTTTTCCTAAGTTCACTAACCCTATTCTTTATTGGGGTTGGATTACTCATTGCCAATGGCATCATACTCAAACTCATCACCAAATTCAACCAACGAAACACCCTATTTGAAAGCCAAATCCACTAAAAACCACTTTGTCCGCCTTGAGTGGACAAGTGTCCTTTTATGGTGCCTGACACCACCAAAGCCCCTCAATTTACTATTTTGAAGTTTTTGTGAAAAATTTTTTTCTTTTTTCAAATAAAGTGTTTGAATTTTTAGAAAACTCGCTGTATAATTAGAAAAAACGTAAGGAGTTGATTTCCATGGAAAAGAAATTACTTAATTCACCACAACATTCGGATGAGAATACAGATGCTGATGTTGCAGAAATGTTTCTAAATCATGCCCTGCTAGAGTTTAGAAGGGAGAAAATCCGCAAGGAAATCGACCACACATTACAATATGGGAATAAGGAATTATTCCTAAAATTAACAGAAGAGCTAAAAAAGATTTCTTAATTCATTTACTAACGAGATCCGATTATTTTTTAAAAGAAGCCTATCCAAAATTGGATGGGCTTCTTTCTGTTTTCATGAATGTTACAAAAAAGAGTTTGTTTTTTTTGCTAGAAAGAAAAATAACCACGAAGCCATTAATATTGGATGGACTTCGTGGTCGTTATTAAGTAGCTTTTGACCGCTATTTTTTTGATCCCTTTTAGCTTTTATCGTCGTCAGCTTTGTTATCATCATCGCCGCTGTGCCTGTTTTGGTGAGTGCCATCATCGGCCTTCGTTTCATCATTGCGATGTGTACCTTTGTCATCAACGTGCTCAACTCTGACTACTTTTCCCGTTTCAGCATCGATTCTCACTATAGCTTCACCAGTGTTCGTGTTCAGATCGACTTTATATTCCATTCTACCGTGTTCTAATTCTTGCTCGATCTCAACCACTGTTCCGTTTACTTCACCAACTGCGATCTCTATTGCCTTCTCCTCAGAAATAAAATTAGGATTAGATACTTGTGTACTAATACTATCATCACTTTCCAATTGAATATTTGTTTGTCCTTGTTCCTTATTAGTAACATTTGTACTTATCTTTTTATCTTCCTGGTGGATAGAATCCTCAGCACGAGTATCATTTTTTGAAGCTCCTACTGCAACGGCACCGCCCAAGATGAGTAACCCAGATAAAGCACCGACAAAAAGTTTATTTTTCATTATTAATTCCTCCTTTGTTTTTGCTTCCTACACTTACATAATATCCAGTGAAGATTAAAGCAAAAGGGGGGAAAAGATTAGAATTTAATGAGAATGATTGTGAAAGCAGTGCGTTCTCAGATTCCACTTAATCATCATCTTCTTTTTTGTCATCCTTGCTTCGATTCTTAGAATCATCGTTTTTATCATCATCTGTGCTGCGCTTCTTAGAATCATCATTTTTCTCACTATCATCATTTCCATGATCATCCCAGCTAACAGACATCACATTGCCTGTTATAGCATGGATTTGCACAATTGCTTCTCGATTATCATTGATTTTAATTTTAACAAGGTAGTATGTTGCTTTCCCGTTTGATTCCAACCAGATATGATCCACAGAACCACTAACTTGCTTCTGAGCAATTTTCTTTGCCTCTGCCTCTGTCAGTTTCTTAGAAGACTCCTTGATGGTCGTTGAGTTTGATGAAAGGATTTTACCAGTACTTGCATCTACTGTGAGCGAAGTTTGTTTATTCCCCTTTTTCACCTCAGCCTTGTAAATCGTCTGATCACCGTTTACTATTTTTTCAAGAGAAGTAAGGGTTCCATCTGCTGCACTTAAAATGATTTTTTTTATTTCTCCCTCTGAGAGTGTTGGGACAGGAGACGGATTAAGAGGAGGAGATTTAGTCCCAGTTTGGGTAAACGATAAAACTTTTCCACTTACGGCATCCAGCTTAATACGATAAAAATGATCCTGTTTCTCAAACTCGATATGATATTGACCGTCGGCTAGCTTAATTTGGTTAATTTCCCCCTGATAACGTTCGCGAATAAGATTTTGTGCTTCCTGTTTGGATAAAATATCAGCCGAAGCATTACTTATACCAAACTTCTGCCAACTAATATAAAAAACAGTTATCATGAAAAGAAAGCTTATTAAAAGCCAAAGCCATGTCTTTTTCTTCATTCTTTCACCTCACCTTAACTAACTATATTTTCTAATATGAAAATTAGAAAATGATGAGAAAAGGATTAATTTTTATTAGTTTTTAAAAAAAGAGTTGCCGTGGTTCCAACTCCTTCTTCACTTTCAAGTGTAATTTTGATATCAATGGCATCTGCAATTTCCATTGCTAATGATAAGCCTAGTCCTGAACCGCCTTTTTTTCTATTTCTTGCTTTATCAACACGATAAAAACGATCAAACACCTTCGACAGCTCATCATGATGAATGCCAATTCCCGTATCAACTACACTAATAAAAGCCTCACCATGTACCACACCTAAGATAACTGTAATGGTTTCATCACTATACTTTCGGGCATTATCAAGAAATATAAACAACAGTTGCTTTAGTTTTTTTTCATCTGTGCTGATTGATATTTCAGTCCAGTTATCCTGCTGAAATTGAATTTCTCTATTATATGCACTTTGAAAGGATTTTACAGTTTGCTGGACAAAAGCTCCAAGTTTAAGTGGGGCCTTTACGACATTCCACTGTTCATGATGCTTTGCAAGTAATAACAGTTGTTCTGTCATGTCTTTCATGCGAACGGCCTCAGAATGAATGGCTTCGATTGATTCGGCAAAGAGCTCTGGTTCTGATAGTCCTCGTCTTTTTAAAAGGCTTGCATAGCTTTCAATAATGGTTAATGGGGTTTTAAATTCATGGGATGCATTAGAAACAAACTGTTTTTGTTTCTCGTAATTCGTTTCAAGCAAATCAATCATGTGATTAAAGGTCTCGCCCATTTGAAAAAGTTCGTCCTTAGATTTTCCTTCTAGAGCTATCCGCTTAAAGCGGCCGCTTTGTCTAATGTCTTTCATGGTTTTGATCATTGAGGTAACAGGTTTGGTAATCAATTTACTCAAAATGAGGCTGGACACAACCACTGGAATTAAGGTAAGAAGGGTTACTAAAATTAAGACAAGTCGCAGGACATTTAAGTTATCACTGGCCGACTTAATACTTTTTGTGATTTGAAGGTTGGCCACACTACCATCAAGTAAAATTATGGGCATTGATTCAAAGGTATAGACTCGTTTTTGATAAGTAATGAATTTACTTTCTTCCTCCTGAGAAAATTTTGTCGTTCGCCGGATTAAATTTTGCTCCGTCGGGCTTGTTACAGTGGAGGGTGCATTGTTATCAAATGTGACTAATTGAATCATTCCATTGATAGGTACATAAGAACGTAATAATTCGGCCTCTGGAATGGTGTCGAGTGATTTCCCGATGTCTTTTGCGTTTTTTTCCATTTCCTTTTTGGCGGTGTGGAGCTCACTATCCAGGATTAATTTGCTGAAGGTGAAATACACAGTAATGTTCATAACAAGTAAGAGGGCGGCAAATAACACGACTGTATACAAATTTATTTTATTTCGCAGCTTCATTTTGCTTCCTTCAATACATACCCCACCCCACGAACGGTATGTATTAATGCAGGTGTATTAGGCAGTTCCATTTTCTTTCTGATATAGCGAATATATACATCGACAACATTGGTATCGCCAAAAAAGTCATAGCCCCATACGGCACCTAAAATTTGGTCTCTATTTAACACTTGCCGCTTATTGGACATCAAAAAGACTAGTAAATCAAATTCTCTTGGGGTCAGATCAATGGCTACTTCCCCTCTGAAAACTTCCCGGGTTTTTGGATTGACTTTTAAGTCGGAGAAAGTCAAAAAATCCTCGTCCTTTGCGGATTGTTGTTCCATAGCTCTAACCCTTAAAGCTGCCCGAACCCGTGCTAATACTTCTTCAATTTGAAAGGGCTTGGTTATATAATCATTAGCCCCATAATCTAGTCCAGAAACCTTATCCTCTACTGAGCCTTTTGCAGTTAGCAAAAGAATGGGGGTATTTTTGTCATTTAGCCGAATCCGCCTGAGCAGTTCAATTCCGCTAATTCCTGGAATCATGACATCAAGTAAAATTAAATCCCATTTACTATTCTTGTAGGCTTCAAATGCTTCAAGACCATCCATTACCTTCGTGACCACATATCCTTCGTATTCAAGCTCGATTTCAAGAAGCCGGGCAATCTTTTCTTCATCCTCAACCACTAGAATGATTTCCTTTTTCATAAATGAACCCCCTTTAAAAAATCGATTATTTCCTAATTTATTACCCTTTTCTACAGCTAGTTCATAAATCCTTTATTCATAATCGAAAAAATTAAATTTCCAGCAGTGTCTTTGGTTGAAAAATTTTAGGTGTCAGGCACCACATTATGGAGTGGTGCCTGACACCCTTTTCAAGTATGATGAAAAAAGAGAAAAGTTAAGGAGTGAATTTGTTGAAGCAGCTACATTTATACAGTAAGAAAATTCCTTTTACTTATTCAAGGTTTTTCAGTCAATTTCGTGCATTAGCGGAAAATAATACTCATCATGTACTACTGGAAAGCGGTCGTGGGGGGCGTTACAGCATTGCTGCCTTTCAGCCTGAGACGATTATCAAAGGAAAGAACAATATAATAGAATTTCAAAACAAAAACGGTACAGAGCGACAGGAAGGTAATCCACTGCATCTATTGCAGGAATATATGAGTCAATATCATGTTGATAAAATAGAAGGTCTTCCTAGTTTTCTAGGCGGTGCAATTGGATACATAAGCTATGATTATGCTCGATATATTGAAGCACTTCCAGATTTAGCAACGGATGATTTAGAAATGCCCGAAATCTATTTTTTAATTATGAAAGAATCGTTCGTCTATGACCACAAAGAAGAGGTTTTATGGCTTTTGTTCTTAGCTGAAAATGATCAAGGGATAGAGGAGAAGCTTTCCGTTTGGGAAGAAAGATGGCTTCAACACATCCCTTCAATAAAAGCCAATAAGACTAAAGAAATAAACCCAAATGAGCTAGAAGTTTCGATGACTGAAAATGAATTTATTCAGGCTGTTAATAAGATTCAACAATATATTGGACAAGGCGATGTGTTTCAGGTTAACCTTGCCGTCCGCCAATCAAAACCAATTGAAATAGATGCATTAGAAGTGTATGAACAATTAAGGTCCTTAAATCCTTCACCATATATGGGTTACCTACATTCAGCAGATTTTCAACTTGTAAGTGGGTCTCCTGAACTTCTCGTGAAAAAAGACGGCCTAGAAGTAAGTACACGTCCTATCGCAGGTACTCGCTCAAGAGGTAAGGACCACGAAGAAGATATCGCACTTGCCAATGAATTAATCGAAAATGAAAAGGAGCGCGCCGAACATGTTATGCTGGTGGATTTAGAACGAAATGACCTTGGACGGGTATGTAAGTATGGATCGGTTGAGGTCAATGAATTTATGGTCATTGAAAAATATTCCCATGTCATGCACATTGTCTCTAATGTTAGAGGAGAACTGGCCGATGATAAATCAAGTTTTGATATCATTGACGCTGTTTTTCCAGGCGGAACGATAACAGGTGCCCCTAAAGTTCGAACAATGGAAATAATAGAGGAACTTGAGCCTGTCCAACGTGGAGTGTACACCGGTTCTCTAGGATGGATTGATTTTAGCGGTGATTTAGAATTAAACATTATCATCCGAACCATGCTTGTGAAAGATGGGATGGCCCATGTGCAGGCAGGGGCAGGAATCGTTATTGATTCTAATCCAAAGCATGAGTATAAAGAATCCATGAAAAAAGCAGCTGCACTATGGAAAGCAAAAGAAATGGCAGAGGAGCATGTGCAATGATCTTTATGATAGATAACTACGATTCTTTTACCTTTAACTTAGTGCAATACTTAGGTGAACTTGGAGAAGAATTAATGGTCAAGCGCAATAATCAGACATCGATTGCGGAGATTTCAGCGTTGCAGCCTGAATTCTTAATGGTGTCTCCAGGACCATGTAGTCCAAATGAAGCGGGAATCAGCTTGGATGCCATTAGAGCATTTGCAGGGAAAGTCCCGATATTTGGTGTCTGCCTAGGTCAACAAGCAATTGCCCAGGCTTTTAAGGGCGAGGTTATTCGAGCAGAAAGGCTCATGCACGGGAAAACCTCTGATATGTATCATGACGGGAAGACCATTTTTCAAGGATTGCCAAACCCGTTTCCTGCTACACGATACCATTCATTAATAGTCAAAAGAGAGACATTGCCGGAATGCTTTGAGATTTCCGCTTGGACAAAAGAGGGTGAAATTATGGCCATTCGTCATAAGGATTTACCAATCGAAGGAGTGCAGTTTCACCCAGAATCTATATTGACTACTTCGGGAAAAGAGCTTTTGCGCAACTTCGTCCAATACTATAAAAATCCTGTCATGCAAAAGGGTCATTAATGATGTTTATCAATGTAAATGGACAATTTTTAGCAAAAGAAGAGGCGAAGATTTCTCCGTTTGATCATGGTTTTTTATATGGACTGGGGTTATTTGAAACATTCCGAGTGTATGAAGGGCATGCATTCTTACTAGATGACCATTTAGAGCGTCTGAATCAAGGGTTAGAGGCGTTAAATATCCAATATCGTTTTTGGCGGGAAGAAACCAATAATATTCTTCAAGAATTATTGAAATTAAACAGATTGACCAATGCTTATCTACGGTTAAATGTCTCGGCGGGCATAGGGGAAATTGGGTTGCAAGTGGAGCCATATACTGAACCAACCATTCTTTTTTTACCTAAACTATTGCCTCAGGCTGGGGAATTAACTGAAAAAAAGGCAGTATTATTGGAGATAAAGCGAAACAGTCCCGAAGGAAGTGAACGACTTAAGTCACATCATTATCTGAATAATATCCTGGCAAAAAGAGAAATCGGAAATGCTGCTAATATAGAAGGGATTTTTCTAAATGAGGAAGGATATTTAGCAGAAGGGATTGTTTCTAATATCTTTTGGGTAAAAGGAAGTGTCTTGTATACTCCTGCTGTCCATACTGGGATATTAAATGGCATTACACGTCAATTTATCATCGAATTGGCAAATAAAAATCATCTGAGAATAGAAGAGGGGCTCTATACAATCGATCATGCCCTTGATGCCGATGAGATGTTTGTTACCAATTCAATACAAGAAATTGTACCTATTACTATCTTTGAGGGTAAGCTGCTGCCTGGTAAGCGTGGACAAGTAGTTCAACACTTACATCGTGAATATCGCCATTATTGTACACGGCTTTGGTCAAGGCAGGGTTTAAGGAGTGAATAACCTTGAAAGAAAAAATTCTAACTGAACTCAAAAAAATTGAAGAACAATATGAAGTAAAAATATGTCTTGCCGTTGAGTCTGGCAGCAGAGCATGGGGTTTTCCTTCCAAAGACAGTGATTACGATGTCCGGTTTATTTATGTCCATAAAAAGGATTGGTATTTGAGCATTGACCAAAAACGAGAGGTGATTGAACTTCCCATTAATGATCTCTTAGATATAAATGGCTGGGAATTACGAAAAGCTCTTAGGTTATTTCGCAAATCCAATCCACCGCTGATGGAGTGGCTCCATTCGGGAATTGTTTATTATCAAGCCTTTTCCTTAGTAGATAAAATGAAAGCAATACAAAATGAAGTGTTTTTGCCACAATCCGCACTTTTTCATTACTTAAATATGGCAAAAGGAAATTTTCGCGATTACCTTCGCGGTGATCATGTGAAAATAAAAAAGTACTTTTACGTCCTCAGACCGGTATTAGCTTGTCTATGGATAGAAAGGTACAATTCCGTCCCGCCGATTGAATTTCAAACACTAGTAGAGGAACTTCTTGAGGGGGGGCCGCTAAAGGAAGAAATCTTTACTCTGTTAGAGAGGAAGATAAGTGGTGATGAGTTAAACCTTGAGCCAAAGGCTACTGCCATCAATGATTTTTTAGAAACAGAAATCAATCGGCTTGAAGACTATACGAAAGCTCTTAAAGTCTCCAAAGAGGATATGACCTCCATTTTGGATGATGTATTCCGCGATGTCCTTGACGAGGTTTGGTCCTAACCACAACAGAATGAAATGAATTACTTGGTGAGCCACTAGATAATAGTGGCTTATTGTTTTGGCTTTGTTAAACATGCCTGTTGATTTCCGCGGGCGGTCCGGG